>DAORNP010000001.1:0-82280 GCA_035441065.1 Flavobacteriales bacterium
GCCGCCCTGTTCCAGCCAGGTGCGTACAGGCACCTCGGCGATCTCCATGTGCGCCCGCTCACGCCCAACGAGGTTCACCACCCGCCAGATCAACTCCACATCGAAGAGCCATCGGGTGAGGAAGGGTTCTCCGAAGAGCTGCTGCACGCGGTCCATCCGCACCAGCTTGGCGCCGCATTGCGAGTCGTAAACCGGCAGCTTGAGCATTTCGCTCACCATCGTTGAGAACAGGCGGCCGATGTAGTGCCGTGCGGATGATCGCTGGATGCGCGTGGTGCCCATGAGGTTCACCCGGCTGCCCATGATCAGCGCTGGGTGGCCGCTTCCAGCGCTTTCCCTCAGGTGCAGGGCTTCCTCCAGCGGCGTGGCGAGGTCGGCATCGAAGAACCCTGCATACCGGGTCCCGGGGAAAAGGCCGGCTGCCATGAGCATGCCTTGTCGCACCGCTTCGCCCTTGCCCCCATTGCGCGCAAGGACCAGCACCTGAACGCGATCCGGGAATGACTCCGACAGTCGCCCAAGCACTGCGGCTGTGCCATCCGTGCTGCCGTCGTCCACCAGTACGAGTGACAGCCAAGGATGCGCGTTCAAGGTGTCCTTGATGCGTTGCACCGGCAAGCGCCCGGCCTCATTGTAGCAAGGCATCACCAGCACGATTCGCTGGGCAACCGTATCGCTCATCCGTCGGCGAAGATGGGCCATGATCCACGCATCGCCCTGCGGCGGATCGCTCCACCGGTATCTTGGCCGCCATGCGCGGAATCCCAGCGAACAGCCCCATGGCCCAATGGGAACGCACGCTGCAATGGGCGCTCTTCCTGCTGATCCTGATCATCAACTGGCACACGGCCTGGCTGAAGCACCAGCACGACCCTTACGAGTTCCTCCGGCACGGCACCGATTCCCTGGGCTACTACCAATGGCTCCCGTGCACCTTCATCGAATGGGACTGGACCCGCATGTACTGGACCTACATGCAGGAGACCGGACCATGGATCAGCCTCTTCACCATCGGCGTGGCCGTGCTGGAGACGCCCTTCTTCCTGCTGGGGCACTGGGCCGCTTGGACCTTCGGCTACGACCTCAACGGCTTCTCATCGCCCTATGGCGTGGCCATCATGCTGGGCACATCGTTCTATACGGCCGCAGGCTGCGTGCTCGCGTTCAAATTGGCGCGTCGCTTCAGCAGCGTATTGCCGGCTCTTCTGTCCGTGCT
Source organism: Flavobacteriales bacterium (assembly GCA_035441065.1). Classification (GTDB taxonomy): domain Bacteria; phylum Bacteroidota; class Bacteroidia; order Flavobacteriales_F; family PHOS-HE28; genus PHOS-HE28. The sequence goes on from DAORNP010000001.1 coordinate 1,217, forward strand.
GGTGCTCTACGCGGGCACCAACCTGTTCTACTACAGCGTGCAGCAACCGATGATGTCGCACCTGCACTCCTTTTTCCTCATTACGCTCTACGCATGGAGCGCCCTGCGCATGCTCGATGGGCCGCGCCCGGTGCATGTGGCGGCGCTGGTGATCAGCGGTGCGCTGCTCGTGCTCATCCGCCAGCTCAACATCTTCAGCCTGCTCTTCCCCTTGCTCGTGGGCGGTTGGCCCGCCCTGCGGACGCTTTTCCGGAACCTGATGCTGCATAAGGCGGCATTCTTCACCTCCCTCGCATTGGCGCTGTTTCCCTGGGTGCTGCAGATGATTTATTGGCATTGGGTCACCGGTGAGGCGATCACTTTCACCTACGGCAAGAAGGATGAGCACTTCGATTTCGGGAAGATGGTGCCCGGCATGGTGCTTTTCAGCCCGCGCAATGGCTGGCTGGTGTACACCCCATTGATGATCCCTGTGCTGATCATGCTCGTGCGAAGGGCATGGCAGGGTGTGGCACCGGCGAGGACCGTGCTCCTGCTGGTCTGCCTCACCTGGCTGCTCTACAGTGCCTGGTGGTGCTGGTGGCTGGGCGGCAGCTTCGGCCATCGCGGCTTCGTGGATCTCTATGGCCTGCTCGTGATCCCGCTCGCGTGGCTCATGCATGCCATGCTGGAGCGCCCCTTCATTTGGCGCCTATGCGCTGCGGTCTGCTTTGCCGCGATCATCCACCTCAACCTCGGCCTCACGGAGCTGTACGAGCCGCACTGGTCGGATCATGGCTGGGAGTGGAAGCACTTCTTCGGCAAGGTCAGCGAGGCGGTCGTCGGTAAGCCGAAGTGATCCCATACCAATGGCCGCTCAAGGTGCTGCTCCGCAACCCGCCAAGCGTGCTTGGGCCTGGTGGCTGGCGCTCACGGCAGTGATGCTGGGCGTAATCCTCGCGCATTTCGGCGAACCGCTCAAGAACGCGAATGCGGTCCTGCTATCGGCCGATGGTGATGGACTGAAGAATTACTTCACCTACGCGTGGCATGCCGAGCATGGTCGGGATCTGCTGCATTTCAACGGCTCCGGCTATCCCTATGGCGACCACATCTTCTACACCGATGGGCATCCGCCACTGGCTTGGCTCATTCAACAGTTGCCTTGGCTGAAGCCCTGGAAGATCGGAGTGTTGAACGTGTTGCTCCTGCTCGCGCCGTTGGGCTGTGCGTGGGCGCTCTTCGCCATCGGGCGGCGTTGGGGCATGGCACCTTGGGCTGCGGCGTTGGCAGCGGTTGCCATCAGCATGCTGCAGCCGCAGGTGTACCGCTTGGGCGGCCATTACGCGCTGGCGCATTGCTGGATGTTCCCCGCCACGTGGTACACGTTGCTTCGCGCTGGCGATGCAAAGAAGCGCTGGGTCTGGGCCTTCTTCACCTGCGCGCTGGTGCTGCTGGCGCTGCTCACGCATCCGTATCTCGGCTTGATGAGCGCGCTCTTCGTGGCTTCCTCAATCGGCGTGCGAGCGCTCGTGGAATGGAGGCCGCTGAAGCAGAAGCGCACCTACATCGACGTCGGCGCAATGGCGGTGCTGCCGGTGGCCGTGTTCCTCGCCTTGGAGAATGCCAGCGACCGCTTGCCCGACCGGCCCGAGACACCACCGGGCGCCGATGCTTACGCCACGCGCTGGCAGAGCCTGCTGGTCTCCACGCAACCACCCATGAGTGCATGGGTGCATCCGCTCAAGCCCGAGGGCGGCCTCGCGTGGGAGTCGCTCTGCTACTTGGGCATCGTAACGCCCTTCCTGCTGCTCGCGGCGATCGTGGTGCTTGTTGCGCGATTGCGGAAACGTGGCCGTGCGGCACTGAGCCCCGATGAGCCCGCCATGCAATTGATCGCTGCCGCGCTGGTCCTGCTCTTCGCCATGAATGTGCTTGGAGAACTACTGGGTGATGCGCTTCCCATGCTGAAGCAATTCCGATCCACGGGCCGGTTCGCATGGGCCTTCTACTTCGTGTGCCTGCTGTTCTGCGCGGCTCGTGCCTGGCAATGGCTTGCCGCACCGCAGCGCAAACGACGCGTGCTCGGAGGTGCGGTCTTCGCACTGCTCATGGCTTCTTATGCTGCGGAAGGCTGGCCGGTGATGGCATCCATGGCACGGTCGATCGGCCATGCGCGCAATGTGTTCGATGCGCGAACAGCGAACTCGAATCTCGAGCTGCTTGCGCAAGCCGTGCGCACCAGCGGCGCAGCGGCGGTCATCCCCCTGCCTTTCCCCCACGGCGGTTCGGAGCGATATGGAAAGGGCGCGCCCGAGCGGCTGCATGCGTTGGCGTACGGCGTGGCTTACCGTGCGGGAACGCCTTTGATGGCGGGCAACCTCATACGCACCTCGTACGAGCACGCCCGGCAGCTTCTGGCCCTTCGCGCGCCAAGGGCCTTCAAGAAGCGCGTGGCCGAAGCCATTCCCCCAACAGCGATGCTCGCGATCCTGTGGAGCAGGGATGACCTGGAACCTGAAGAAGATTCACTCTGGCGCAAGGGAGCCCCGCTTCGCGCCACTGAAGCCGGTGAATTGCGCCTGATCAGCGCTGCCGACCTGTTCGCATGGGATGGGCCAGCCCTTCGGCAGCGATTCACAGAAACGAGCGGGCACATGGTCCGCCAAGAGGGCCTTTGGCTGGAATCCGGTTCCGATTCGCGACCCGCAGTCGCGTATGCCGCCGGTCCCTTCGAGGGATGGGTGAGCGAGTTCATCCGGTTGATGGAACTCGATGCCGCGCAACTGGACACTTCAGTCACCTACGAGTTGTGCGCGGTGGTGCGCGCCATCGATGGTGATGCCGTGAACTCGTGGCTGATCATCGAGCATGGCGATCCCGATGGCAAGGTCGATTGGGAAGGCTTCCGGGATGTGCGATCCATGCCCATGCAGTTGCACGACCGCACCATCGCGGCGATGCCCTTCCGCCCCAAGCGTGCCAGCGGCCGCTACCGTGTGATGCTCGGTGGACCGGAGCAGAACCGCACGCGCGCTGTTGTGGAGCATGTGCTCTTCCGGCCATTGGCCACACAGGCCTGGCGCACCGATGCCGAAGGCCTGCACTTCAACAATATTCCGGTGGACGACACCTTGTATGCCGCACCCTTGAATCGCAACGTCCGATGAGGTCCTTGATGCAGCGTCATGGGGTCACGGCCTACCTCGTCTTGTGCGCGGCAGTGATCCTCGCGCTCTGCACGCACCGTGCGGCCACGGCATCGTTCACGCATGATGAAGCCATCACCTTTCTGAACTATCCGCAGCTCTCGGTCGGGAAGCTGCTCAACCATGAATCCGCCTACACCAACAACCACCTGCTGAACAGCCTGGCCATGAAGGGCAGCATGGCGCTCTTCGGAACAAGTGAACTCGCCCTTCGTCTGCCGAACCTGCTGGCGCTCGTACTGTATCTGGTGTACACGGCCCTGCTCATCCGGCGCTGCCACCCGTTGCTCATCGTGGTGGGCTTTCCGCTGCTATTCACCAATGTGTACTTCATGGAGATGTTCACGCTGGCGCGCGGCTATGGCCTCTCTTACGGCTTCCTCGCCATGGCCATCTACCACGCCAGTCGGGCCATCAGTCGTTCAGGATCCGGCCAGCTCGCGCTCATGCACCTGGCCGGCGTGCTCGCCACCCTGAGCAATTTCGCGCTGCTCACCGGCTATGTCGCTGTGCTTGGTGCCTACGCGGTCTGCACGATGGCCGGCGCCTATGCCGATCGCTGGAGTTGGGAGCGCTTGCGCCCCGTTGCGCAATCGAACGGCCTCTTGCTCATAGCATCCTTCATCGCGCTGAGCACGCCCATCCGCCGTGTGCGCGAGGCCAATCCGCTCGACTTCGGCGGCAAATCGAGCTTCTATTCAGATACCGTGACCACCCTCATCGACGGCATGGTTCCAACCCTGAGCCTGCAGGGCGATCGGCTGATGGCGGCTTGGGTAATCCTCACGTTAGTGGTGGCCATCGCGCTTGTGGTGGTGCTCTTGGGGCTGCGAAGGAGCAGAGCAAGTGGTTTTCTGAACGCGAACGCCGGGCTGGCCATCGCGACGCTGACCTTAGTGCTGATCGGGATGGGGGCCTATGCTCAGCACCTGCTCTTCGGCGTCGATCACCTGAAGTCGCGATTCGCGCTCTTCCTGTTGGTGCCGCTCGTGCTCAGCTTCATCCTGTTGCTGGGGCTATGGGCGCGCAAGCATCCTGTGGCGCCGATCCTGATCGCTTGCGCCGCTTGTATGTGGGCCGTCCCGCCATTCGCCAAGCGCTTCGGCACACACCATAGTTGGGAATGGGGCTACGACTCACAGACCAAAGAAGCCTTGGATGCCTTGATCGCGGATCGCGAGCACGTTTGGCGCCGCGAGGGCTTCGTGCAACTGGGCATCGACTGGCTGTATGAGCCGAGCCTGAACTATTACCGCACCACGCGTGGGCTCGATTGGCTTTGCACGCTTGATCGCGAAGGCTTGCGCCCCGACGACGATTACCGCTACGTGTCGGAATACGACACGGCGGCTCCCATCGGATTCGTCGAGGTCGCTGCGTTCCCGCACGCGCGTACCCTTCTTCTCAGGCGCGCCTCCGAAGCGCCGTATGACTCGGCTGGCGCACTAGTGCCCGCAATCGAAGACCTTCACGCGCATGAGCCTGTTTCCGAGGACCAACCGGAATGACGCGCTGCTGATCGCGGCAGCGGCGCTGATCGTTCGCCTGACCATGCTGCCGTGGGCCCAGACGGTGCAGGCCGACGCTGTGAGCCGGATACACATCGCCCTGGAATGGTTGCAGGACCCGCACTGGATCACGCACGGTTACTGGGGGCCGCTGCACCATTACCTCAATGCGCTCTTCATGCTCATTTTCCCTGGCAAGGCGCTGGGACCGCAGCTCCTGAGCGTGCTGGCCGCATCACTCACGGCCATTCCCTTGTATGGCTTTACGCTCACGGTTTTCGGTTCGCGGCGAGGGGCCGTGTTCGCAGCGCTCCTTTACGTGTTCAGCCCAATCGCGCTATGGACCAGCTTGCAGGCGCTCTCGGAGGTCACCTACGGCCTCTTCCTCGCCTCGGCGCTATTCGCGCTCTCGCTGAACCAAGGACAGCCACGTGCGTGGCGGAGCGCCGCCGTTGCCGGCCTGCTCATGACCTGCGCAGCCGCTACGCGCTATGAGGCGTGGGTGCTCATCGCGGCGCTCTCGCTGGTAGCGCTCCTGCTGCATGGCTGGCGCATCGCGATCGTGTTCTGGGCCTTTGCCATGCTCTTCCCGGCGGTGTGGATGGTGGGCAACCAGATCGAGTTCGGCGATGCGCTTTACAGCGTGAACCAGAACGACGAGTGGAACATGGGCAAGGAGGGCATCAACGACGATGTGACGAAGGCCACACGGATCCAGCGCGTGATCTTCTTCGGCTGGTCCTTCGTGCTGAACAGCTCACCGGTGTGCGCGCTGTTGCTGCTGTTTGCGACCTTCCTTGCCGCCATCCGTCGAAAGCTCACTGGCCCGCAATGGATCTGGCTGATCCCCTTCGCCGCAATGGCCATCATCTTCCAGAAGAAAGCCTGGGAAGGATCACTCATGCTCCACCATCGCTTCTTGGTGACCTGGTTGATCCTCCTGCTGCCCTTCGTCGCGCTCGTCTTTACCGCGTTGCGCTGGCGGGCTATCCACAGGGTGATCATGCCGTTGGGCATCATCGTCACCCTGCCATTCGCTTTTGTGTTCGGCAAGGTTGATTTCACCAAACTATTGGGCGAACGTGCGCTGAGCACTGCGATGGACGGACTTGTGCTCGGTCATTACCGCGAGATGCAGGTGGTGCCCAGGCTCTACGGGAACGACACTGAGGCCTTGTTGGCGGTGATCAATGCGCAGGCGCGGGCGGGCGATGGATTGATCCTTGACTTCCACTCGTGGGATGCCAGCTACTACATCCTGCTGCATGCTCTTCCGAATACCATGGTGGTGGGCGGCGCCAAGCACGAAGGCTTCAAGCCGGAGGAGGCGGTTGAATTGCTCGCAACGCACAAGCAGGGCGTCATGGTCTTCAGCCGCACGGGCATGTTGCAGCAACTGGTCGAATGGCGCGGTGATGTGATGCGGCTTCAAGGTGTCGACATGCCGCTCGCCGTGTCTGAGCCGATCGTGCTTCGCGGAACGCGCTTGTTCCAGTATCGCGTGATCGCAACCGATGACTCATTGGCCAAGGCTTCGGAAGCAGAGCCGCTGCGTGCCGTGCTTCCCGCCGAGAAGGACCTGGAGTACTATGACCAGTTGATACGGGGCGATGAGGCCTGGTTCGCCTCGGTGCGCAGGCAGGCATTCTGGAAGCACGAGTCGATTGATGAAGCGCTGCGCCGGAATTCGGAGTACATGATCTGGCTCGATCAGCAGCAGGCGCAGTGATGCGCTAGAGCCCATACTTCACGATGCACCAGATGGCGCGGAAGCCGTCCTTCCAGCCGATCTTCTTGCCCTCTGCGTAAGTGCGGCCGTAGTAGCTGATACCCACCTCGTAGATGCGGACGCCCTTCACCCGCGCGAGCTTGGCGGTGACCTCCGGTTCGAATCCGAAGCGCTTCTCTTTCAGCACAAGTCCTTTGGCGATGTCGCTGCGGATGAGCTTGTAGCAGGTCTCCATGTCCGTCAGGTTCAAATTGTTGAACGCGTTGGAGAGGGAGGTGAGGAACTTGTTGCCGATGCTGTGCCAAAAGAAGAGGATGCGGTGCGGGTGGTGGCCCATGAAGCGCGAGCCGAAGACCACGTCGGCGAACCCTTCGAGCACGGGCCTGAGCAGGTCATTGTACTCGCGCGGATCGTATTCGAGGTCGGCATCCTGCACGATGAGGTACTCGCCCGTGGCCTCCTGGATGCCGCGATGGATGGCGGCACCCTTGCCCATGTTGCGCGGCTGCTCATAGAATCGGATCCCAAGCTGCGGGTTCGCCTCCATGTATTGCGAGATCGCTGCGGCAGTGCCATCCTTCGAGCCATCATTCACGATTACCACCTCCTTCTGGATGCCTTGAGCAAGCACCACATCGCGCACCTTGTCCAGGATCAGGTGGATGGTGCGCTCCTCGTTATAAGCGGGGATGATGATGGAAAGCGTACGGATCATGCTTTGGAAGGCTCCCTGCGGACGATCGCGCGCAGGGGGCGCGAAAGTAGACCAGCCTCTAGCATGGGAACCGGCCAAAGAAGGCCTCCCACAGGTTGCGGCCGAAGGGTAGCCAATCCCAGAAGGGCCACAGATTGCAGCCGTCGTATTCGAGCATGGCCCTGTAATTCACGAAACTCACCAACACGAGCACGATGGCCAACGACCAGAACACAGGCGGCCAACGCGCATGCAGCATGTGCAATAGCGGCCAGGTGAACAGGGCCGCGAAGGGCGTGTACTGCACGAAGGGCCGCATGCCATAGCTGCAGCCGAAATCCCAGGAATGCCATGCTGCGAAGGAATAGAGGATGATGGCGAATGTCGCAGCCAACAGGAGCGCCACGCGCTTATCAACGCGCCATTGCGCCCACAGCCCCAACGGCAACAAGAAGAGCGCGGGGGCATGCGGAAGAAGCCCGTTCCTGGGTGCCATCAGCACTTCCTTGATGTAAGGCGATGCCCAGTTTGTGAACCCTTCTTCCCCGTAACTGTACACGAGCCAATGGCCATGCGCGAACTTCCAGAAGAGGAGTTGCGGCGCAGCCACCAGCGCGCATGCCAGCACCCCGGCCGGATAGAAGCCAGGTTGCCGTAGTTCACCGGGCCGCTCAATGCCCAACAGCCCAACCAATGCCAGTGCCGCCACCACGTCGATGGGCCGCACCGCGACGATCATGGCACAGGCGATTAAGAAGAGCCACCGCATGCCCTTCCGCATGGGCCGCCCGGGATCCACGTAGATCGCGTGGATGGCCAGGCACACGAGGAAGAACGAATACACATGCGAGAAAGCCGGCGCCCTGAAGGCGTAGTAGAAGGAGTTCGTGCCGAAAGCGATCGCTGCCACGCACAGTATGGCGACCACTGGCACAGTGGGCAGGCGCCGCATGAGTGATCCGGCGAGGAGCATCAGTCCCAACGACCAATAGAACACCGCGCCCAGCTCGATGGTCTGATGATGCGTACGGCTCCAGCCATCGCTCACGCCCCATCCCTCGATGGCTTCCGCCAGCAGGTAAAAGGGGAGCATGAGGATGGCTGGTGCACAGGTGTACTTGGTAATGATGCGGTCGTTCTCCCGGTCCAAGGTGAATCCGAGGCCCGCGACCACACGAAGGCTGTCGCTCATATCGGCCGCACGCATTCCGTGATGGAAGGTCCCCGGCAGGTAGATGTAATAGCCCGAAGCGTCCCCGCGCAGATCGTGCCGCCAGTCTTCCAAAGGAATCTTGGAGTTGAAGTCGATGGAGGACCAGCTGAAGAAGCCACAGAAAACGGCCCACGCCACCCATAGGAATCGGCCGTTGCCTGCGCAGTGCGCGATGAAAAGGCGCAATCGGTCCGGTAGGTTGGGGACCATGCTGCTATGTCACACACTCATCTCTTTGATCTCTCCCTCCACCACCAGCCGTCCCTCCGTCTTCGCCTTGATCTCCTCCACGCTCACGCCGGGCGCGCGCTCCAGGAGCTTGAAGCCGTCGGGGGTGATGTCGAACACGCCAAGGTCGGTGACCACTTTCTTCACGCAGCCCACGCCGGTGAGCGGAAGGGTGCATTTCTTCAAGAGCTTGCTCTCGCCGGCCTTGTTGGCGTGCATCATGCACACGATGATGTTGTCGGCGCTCGCCACCAGGTCCATGGCGCCGCCCATGCCCTTCACCATCTTGCCGGGGATCATCCAGTTGGCGATGTCGCCGGTGTCGCTCACCTCCATGGCGCCGAGCACCGTGAGCTGCACATGCTGCCCGCGGATCATCGCGAAGCTGGTGGCGCTGTCGAAGATGCTGCTGCCGCCCAGCAGGGTCACGGTCTGCTTGCCGGCATTGATCAGGTCGGCGTCCTCCTCGCCTTCATAAGGGAAGGGCCCCATGCCGAGGATCCCGTTCTCGCTTTGCAGCACCACGTTGATCCCCTCTGGGATGTAGTTGGCCACCAGGGTGGGAATGCCGATGCCGAGGTTCACGTAGTAGCCATCCTTCAGCTCGCGCGCGATGCGCTTGGCCATCTGGTCTTTGGTGAGCGCCATGCAAGTTGGGTTGCGCCAAATGTAGAAGCCGACAACCACCGCAACGAATCGCCCACTCAACGCATCGCATGCACGCGCATGCGACCTTGGCTCAGCTTGAAGGGCCCGTGGCCGATCTCCCAGAGGAAGAACTCGGCGCGCGCTGCAAGCGGCTCACGCGGAATCGCCAATGCTGTTCGCCAGTGTTCGCCGTTCCAAAGCGCGCGCCGGGTGGTGAGCATCAAGTGGTCCACATGAAGAACGGCACCAGTGCTGTCGTACACGGCTACGCAGGCGCGCAGGTCGAGCGTGCTGGTGGCTCGCAGGGAGCCGCTCACATCAACAATGACATCGCTCGCTTGAATGAGTTGTGCGGGAATCGGGAGGCCCACGGACCGCATGCCACCGTCCGATTCCATAGCAAATGCGCTATCGCGTTGCAGGGTTGAATGCCACATGGGCGAACGCACATACAAACGGAGTCCATTCGATGCGCTATCGGCAAGTGCGAAGCGCTGGTCGTTATCGAATGGCACGCCGAGCATTTCGATCCGTGCATCGGCCAATGCGTTTGGCCAGTTCGCCGCCGTGGCATCGCCCTCGCCGCCCCGCAATCGGCGCTGCAGTCCGAAGGGCATCGTTGCCAGGCGATGCGCGCCCACGATGGCCGGGCGATCGAGTTCCTTCTCCAGCGCTTCGATGCGTGCCATGAACCGACCGGGGATGGATTGCTCGGGCCAGAGGGCTGTGCGATCGAGGTTGGCCGTGAACGCCACGCGCAGCGGCAATGCGAGCAGGGGGATTGCCAATAGCCAAGCAGCCGCATGCAGGCGTCGCAATGCATCAGCGGTGAACGCGACGAACAAGATGAAGAGCACGAGCACATGCAGGGCGGTGCGGTCCTCGGCGTAGTTCAGGCCGATGGTGCACGCCAGCAACCAGCGCAAGGCCCATTCGCCCCAGAGCATTGCCGCGACAAGCATGAGGTGATGCGGTATGCCCGCACGACGCTGCATCCAAATAAGCAGTGCCGTTAAGAACGTCGTGAACAGCACAAGCCATTGGGGCCTGCCTTCGCCAACAACGCCGAACGTGAACTTGAGCAATGAGCCGATGGTTGTGCTGGCATAGCCGTCGGTGCCGCCATGGTAGAGCAATCCGAGAGCGGCCATGTGCTTGGCGAGCAAAGCGATCAGGAGCAGCGGAATCAATCCCAGTGCGATGCCGATCACGGTGTGACGCCGCACGCGATAGGCAGCCGTGAAGAGCGCCAGCTGCAGCACCAATGCCAGGGGAAGAAGGCCCAGCATGAAGCCCATTGCGGCGCTCATGGCCAAGAGGCTCACCGCCAGGCTCCGCTCCGAGCGGGATTCGAGGTAGCACGATGCCTGATACACAGCAAGGAGCAGCAGGGCCATGGCGGGTCCGTACCCGCGGAAGAGCGAGAAGAAATCGAGCAGGAAGGGACAGGCCAGCAACGCCAGCCAGAGCAACCATCGGATGATGGGCCGACCGATGCGCTCGCCCAAGTGCCATGCGCACCAGGCGAACAGCACATAGCTCAGTACGCTGGCCCAGCGCAAGGCGAGCGGATGCAATCCGAACAGACGGTATCCGGCATGTCCGCATAGGCTATTGAGGAAATGGTTGTTCGCATCCCACATCGAGGCGAAGGGCAGGAAGGTGCCGGGTTGCGCATAGGCGATGAAGGAGGTGGCTTCGTCGTGGACGAAAGGCACGTACGCCGCGCGCAGCACCACGTACATGAGCATCAGGGCCGCAAGCCCGAAGAAGACCACGCCTTCGCGCGAGGAGGCTGGCGAATCCGTCATGGGTCGAGGACACGATGCGCCCTCACCTGCACATGGTCGGCGCTGAAGACATGCCGTTGCGGATTCCAGAGGTAGCACACCAATCGGGACGCGTTGGGATGAGCGGGCGCGCGCCGGATCTCGCGCCAATCCTCGCCTTGCCATTGCGCGCGCACGCGCTGCGCATCCACCACATCGTAATGCAGGCTTGTGCCATCGGCGGCCTTCACCTCAACCACCAGGCGAACGTCCAAGGGTGCCGACACGCTCCGGAGCACCGCATCCACCTCGATGAGGGATTCTTCAGCGAACCACGGGACGCCCTCGACGACCAGGAGCTCGATGAATTCCGCATCGGTTGGTTGAACGATGAGCGCGGTGTCCATCACGATGGTGGTGACCAAAGGCGGATCGCGTTGCATGAGCGTGAGCTTGCCGTGCGGCGCTTCCGTGATCACGCTGAACCCCGGAGGCGCCTGGAAATAGCTGCGATCGATGAGCATCAGGTCACAGGTGGGCTGCGGGAAACCATTCACGTCGAGCATGGGCAAGGACCCATTGCGGCGCATGCTGCCATAGGCCCAAACCGCCGCATGCTGGTGGTAGCCGCCGATGACCAACGGCCGGGTGAGTTGCGCCTGACGATCCATCACCGCCTCGAATACGCCTGCGGGGATGGCTTGTTCCGGCCAGAATGAGGTGCGATCGAAGTTGAGGCCCATCGCCGTTCGCAATGGCAGGACGAACAGGATGACTGAGGCCCATGGCCACCAAGCATGTTCGTTGGTCAGCGCGGAAACCGAGAACGCGAAGAGCAGCAGGAGCACAGGCACCAGATGCATGGCTGTGCGATCCTGCGGGTACAGCACACCGAAAGCTTCGGCAAGGATGAAGCGCCCCAGCAATTCCCCGAGGATGAGCAGCATCAGGCCACTGATCACCATACGATGCCGACCCGCACGCAAGGCCCAGGCTCCGATGGGAATGGGCAAGAGCATGATCAACGCGCCAATGGAACCATCGCCGATGCCCAACACCCACTTGGACAAGGAGGCCAGTGTACCCGAGAGCAGCCCATCCCCCGTGCCGTAATACAGCAGCCCGCGCGCCGAGAGCTCGAAGGAGTAGTGGGCCGCGAGGAGCAGGGGCAGCGCGCCGATGATCAGCAAGGCCGCCCAAGCGGATGCATCGCGCCGCCTGTTCCGGAGCAGCACCACGGCGCTTCCGGCGAGCAGCATGCACCAGAACATGATCAGCGTGAGCGATGCCGCGCAAGCGAGCAGCATGGCGACGAGCAAGAGGACGAGGTCTGTGCGGCGCGCCTCCGCAGTGAAACGAACGGCATGGAACAATGCCATGAGCAGGAATGCGAGCGAAGGACCATACCCTCTGAAAAGCGCGAAGAACTCGGCCACGAAGGGCATGAGCAGGAGCGCTGTGAATAGCGCGCAGCGGATCATGCGCTCCTCCAAGAGCAGTGCGAAGCGCAGCGCATACCAGGCCCACAATAAGAAACAGAGCACCGGGAAACCGCGCAGCGCAAGCGGCCCATCGCCGAAGAGCAAGTAGCTGCCGCGCGCCACGGCGGTTACCAGCAGATGGTTGCCGGCATCCCAATGCGCGAGGTAGGGGAGGTAATTGCCCGTGAGCACATAGGTCTGGAAGGTGGCGGCCTCGTCGTGGGCGAGGGGGACGAGTGCAGCGCGCAACAGCAGGTACAGGAACGCCAGCGCGACCAACAGACGCGTGTGCTGCTCATGTGAGCCTCAAGATTCGGAGATTGGGTCAGGCTGTCCAGTGACATAGACCCGGATCCGCACATCAGTCATCTGGACCGGCATCGATGTCGTATTCCAGAAGAAGCACCGCGTTCCTTCGACCACTTCAGCGGCGGGCAGCCGACGCATGATATCGAAGGGTTCGCCAGCCCATTGCAACCTCAGCTTCCTTAAGTCGGTCCCGTCCTCGTAAGCAGCACCATCTCTGTAATCGTCGTGAACGACGAAGTGCAATTCCCCATGGTCAAGCCTCCGGTGCAGATTCCCCGTGACTCGAACATATAGCGCGCGGTTGCCGAAGCGCCCCGGGCTCTGCTCAAGGATGTTCCGGAAGCCCTCGCCCATTTCGATCGGAGCAGTCAAGGTCGAATCAAAGGCAAGGTCGAGGCTCAACGGTGTATCGCGCTTGAGCAGATGGACCCAACCGGCTGTACTGCTATCGACCGCATGATACCCGTCCTGTACCGTGTGAAGCTCCGTATCGCGCACGATGCGGAAATCCTGTCCTGGATGGTCGAATCGCTGGTCTTCTGACTCTTGAATGAAGGCGGCGTCGCGGAATTGCGCGAAGGAGACCCCGCTCCGCAAATTGCTGCCAACAGCCGTAATTACAGGTCGCCCCAATTCGAGTTGGAGCTGTGCAAGCCGATGGATGAATCGCCTCGGAACGGCAGGCTCTCCATTGTTCATGGCCACTTCTGCGTTCAGGCTGGAGAGCGTGATGATGGGCAGCGCCAAGAACACCACTGCCGAAGCCTTCGCCCATGCTGAGCGCACTCCGAGTTCATCGATAGCGAATGAGGCAAGCAGCAGGAACAAGATGAGCATCTGGAAAGCGGCCCTATCCTGCGGATAGTTGACGCCGAGTACCTCCTGCAGCGCGATGCGGATGATGCACTCGGTTCCAAGCAATGCACCAACGACAACCAGAGCACCTGATCCCGGCTGCTTGCGATAAAGAGCGTTCAATCCAACCAACCAACCACCGATGGCCATAGCGGCACAAACAATCGGGAGCTTCGAGGCGCTCCATCCGAAGATCGCTTGGCACAGGCTATTCACGCTCACCGCGAGCAGGCCGTTGCCGGCACCGTGGTAAAGCAGTCCTTGGCCCTTCAATGCCATCGACACGAAGGCCAGCAGGACGAATATCGCCAATGACCCGAGGGCTGCGGCAGCGATCCCAATTCGATGGGCAGCCCGGGCAGGAACGAATCCGCCGTGCATGCCGAGGATCGCCGCCACTGCTACCATGACCAAGCAAAGAGGCAGCATGGACAGATTTGCGAGCGCGGCCATGGTTGCCGCCGCGATGAGCCAAACCGCGTTGATTGGCTTACGGCCCTCTATCAGAATAACAGATTGGAGCACGGCCAGCCCGAAAAAGGCCACGGCGAGGCCATAGCCCCTGAACAGGGCGAAATACTCATGCAGGAAGGGGCATGTGAGGAGTGCAAGGAAGCAGCACCATCGTATCCAGCCTGACCGGACGTACCGTGCGAGGTGAGCTAGCGTGGCTGCATAAAGGGCATAGGCGAGCAAGCTGCCGAAGCGCAGCGCTATGGGTTCAGCGCCGAAGAGCGAGTATCCGAGCCAGCCGAAGAAGCTGCTCAGGTGGTGGTTGCCGGCATCGAGATGTGAATCCAGCGGAAGGAATCGACCGGAGGCCACGTACCACCAGAATGAGTTGGCCTCATCCTGGATCAACGGCAGATGGATGGCACGCACCCCGAGGTACACGCCGAAGAGCGCCGCAGCCAGGGCCATCGCGACACCATCATTCCGGCTGATGTGCGAGCCGGACAGCATGCCTAGCGTTTGCGCACCGTGCGCTGCTCGATGCGCTTCTCGTAGCCGCCGCCCTGGAAGATGCGCTGCACGAAGATGCCCGGCGTGTGAATCTCATCCGGATCGAGCTCGCCGGGTTCCACCAGGTGCTCCACCTCGGCTACGGTGACCTTGCCCGCCATGGCCATCATGGGGTTGAAGTTGCGCGCCGTGCGCTTGTACACGAGGTTGCCGAAACGATCGCCCTTCCAGGCCTTCACCAATGCGAAGTCGGCGCGGAGCCAGCTCTCCAGCACGTGCATCTTGCCGTTGAATTCGCGCGCCTCCTTGCCTTCGCCCACCTCGGTGCCATAGCCCGCCGGGGTGAAGAACGCGGGGATGCCAGCGCCACCGGCGCGGCAGCGCTCGGCCAAGGTGCCTTGTGGGATCAGCTCCACTTCCAATTCGCCGCTGAGCATCTGGCGCTCGAACTCATCGTTCTCGCCCACATAGCTGCTGATCATCTTCTTGATCTGCCGCGTCTGAAGCAACAGCCCAAGTCCGAAGTCATCGACGCCCGCGTTGTTGCTGATGCACGTGAGCCCCTTGGTGCCGCGGCGCACCATGGCCGCGATCAGGTTCTCCGGGATGCCGCACAGCCCGAAGCCGCCGACCATGAGCGTCATGTTGTCCTGCAGGCCATCGAGCGCCGCATCGGGCCCGGCCACCACCTTGTTCATGCGTGAAGCGATTGAGCGCCGAATATAACCGGGCGCCCATGCGCGCAAGGGCTACTTCAGGTCCTCCTCGGTGATCACGGCATCGCCCAGATAGCGGCCCTGCTTGAAGATCTTGATCCGTTTCAGGAAGCCATCGCTGTCGTACTCGTAGCGCTTGCCGTCCCACAGGCGGCCATCCTTGAATTCGCCCTGCTGCGAGAGGCGGAGCTGCTTGTCGTAAAGCGTGTTGTAGCCGTTCTCGCGGAATACCATGGCGTTGGTGCGCTCGGTGGGTGCTGGAGCAGGTGCGGCCTCGGCCTTCGGGTCCACCTTCACGTCATCGGCCTTGGGCACGGGCTTGATCCACTTGCTGTTCGCTTCGTTGATCACGCCGTCGTTGAACTGCGCCACTTGCGTGACCTGGCCATTGGTATCGTAACGCTTCAACGTTCCGTCTTCCTTGCCCTCCTCAACGTTCACCGCCACGGCGAGCTGCCCGTTCTCGTGGTAGTACTTCTGCTCGCCATCGCGCACGCCGTATCCATTGAAGATGAAGTCCTGCGCGAGTTTTCCGTTCGGATGCCAGCGCTGGAACTTACCCGTGTTGCGGTCCAGGTCCCAAGTGCCCTGCTCCTCCACTTTCCCGGTCGGGTAATAGGTGCGATAATCGCCCCTGGGACGGCCCATCTGGTAGTTGATCTCGCTCATCACATTGCCGTTGGGCCAATAGCGCTTCCACGTGCCCACGCGCTTGCTGTTGCTGTAGCGGCCCTCTTCGATCAGCTGGCCATCGTTGTACTCGGGCTTCTCCGCTTTCGGCGCCAGCACCTTCCAATAGCCCTGCTTTCGGCCCATTTCGTCCACCACGTTCAGGGTGTCCTGTGCCAGGGCGGCAACGCGACCGGCGATGAGCAGCATGATCAGCAGTGAGAATTGTCGGAACATGGCGTGTTGGGCTTCGCGAGGCGCGAAACGCTGGCGAGGGGTAGAAGGTTGCATCCCTTCGCTTCGCCCGGATTGTCCAATGCCGAATGCAATCAACCTCCAATCAACCTCTTCAGGTTCACCATCATGTCGTCCACCATGCCGCTCAGGTCGTACTGCGGCTTCCAGCCCCAATCGGCGCGGGCGGCGCTATCGTCTATGCTGCGCGGCCAGCTGTCGGCGATGGCCTGGCGGTGATCTGGCGCGTAATCGATGGTGAAGCCGGGAATGTGGCGCCTCACTTCAGCCGCGATCTGCTCGGGGTCGAAGCTGAAGCCGGCGAGGTTGTAGCTGTTACGCACCTTTACCTGTTCGGCTGGCGCTTCCATCAAGTCGATGGTGGCGCGGATGGCGTCGGGCATGTACATCATCGGTAAGGTGCTCTTCGGCCCGAGGAAGCTGGTGTACTTGCCGTGCTTGATCGCTTCGTGGAAGATGTGGACAGCGTAGTCGGTGGTGCCGCCGCCGGGCGCGCTCTTCCAGCCGATGAGGCCGGGGTAGCGGATGCTGCGCACATCCACACCAAAGCGCTTGTGGTAGTACTGGCACCAACCTTCGCCTGCCAGCTTGCTGATGCCGTAAACCGTGGTGGGCTCGGCGATGGTGTGCTGCGGCGTGCCGTCCTTCGGGGTGGTGGGGCCGAAAACAGCGATGCTGCTGGGCCAATACACGCGCTTCAATTTCCCTTCTCGCGCAAGTTCCAGCACGATGAAGAGGCTCTCCATGTTCAGTTTCCACGCGAAAGCGGGATCCTTCTCGGCGGTAGCGCTCAATAATGCCGCAAGCAGATAGACCTCGGTGATGCCATGCTTGTCGATGATGCGTTCGATGCCCCGGCGGTCCATGGCGTCCACCAGCACGAAGGGACCATCCTGCGCCACTTGGGGCTCCTTGATGTCCGAGGCCACTACATTCTCATTTCCGAATCGGGCGCGCAGCCCTTCCACGAGCTCGGTGCCGATCTGGCCTGAGCTGCCGATAACGAGGATGCGTTTGGTCATGATTGGCGGCAAAACTATGCCTCCAGCCACCACAATTAACCCCCATCTATTCTATGAGGATTGGCGCTTGTGCAGCATGCACTTGGCCTACGAAAGTCAACGTGTAATGGCCAGAGGGAAGGCCCCTAAGATCATAGGTGACCAGATGCTCCCCGGACGTATGCATTTCATTGGAAATAAGTGACCGAACCACGCGGCCAGCAGCGTCAACCACATGGAGTGATATCCGATCAGGGATAGAAAGCTCGAAGTACAGACTGAGGCGCTCGCTCAGTGGATTCGGAACGACACGTATTTGTGGATGGAATTGGTTGATCTCATGGACGCCGATCTCCAGGTCGTTCAGGTGGCGCACTACCGAAAAATACGTTACCATGCCTTGGAAGGAATACCCTGCAACAAGCGGCTTTCCATCGGACTGGAGCGAGAGCGATTCCGGAATGATCGCCCTATCTGTGAATGAGGTAATCGCTATCCCGGAGTTGCCGAATACCTCATCCAGCACTCCATCGGGGGTATAGCGCATAAGTGCAGTGTAGTGCGGGGGACCGGTACCTTCCCAGCATTCAACGACCACCAAGACCTTCCCATCCGGTTGGACCACGATATCCTTTCCGACCGCGCTCTCCTGGGCCACATAGGTGGTGATCACTCCACCATTGCCGAAGGTCTCATCCAACGACCCGTCAGACATACAGCGGATGGTCGTAACCAGCGCGGGATATCCCGAGAACCCGGTTGCCAATATCTTCTCGTCCGTTTGAAGGACACCAGAGTACACGCCGGCTTGTCCAGTGCCTGCGGCGATGAGCGACACACCGTTCGTGCCGAATGATCCATCGAGGAGGCCGTTCTCAGTTACCCGCACCAAGGCAAATCGACTGGCGGGGAAAGGCAAGGTTCCAATCGAAGCACTGCCCAAAAGCACCAGCTTGCCATCCGGTTGCTGACGTACGGTGCGGATCTGATCATTGAGAGGAGAAACAGCATGAACCCAGATCCCTCCGGATGCGAAGCCCTCGTCCAGTGCCCCGTTGGGCAGGTAGCGCACCACCGCCATATCGGCATCATGCCCGCTTGCCGTTCGGCCGGCCAGCAGGATCTTACCATCGGACTGGATCACGAGCGCGAGCACATTTTCATTCAAGGGGAAAGAACTGATGTTCGTGAAGACCTGTCCACCCTCACCGAATGAAATATCCACGGACCCATCAGCCATAAACCGCATGGCGGAAAAAGCTGATGTATGTGTGCCAGCCACCACGATCTTGCCATCTGATTGCAGTGCTCCGTAGCACGGCGGACTCCAGCCTCCCCCGGCCGAAGTGACCCTGCCGCCAGACCCAAAGGACGCATCCAACGTTCCGTCAGAGAAATACCGTGCAATGGCGATATCACTGCTGAGCGCGCCCAACCAATTGGTGCCGACCACCACAACCCTTCCATCGGGCTGGATGAGTACGGATTGGCCATATGCCCTTTCGCTCGAGAAGTCGGTAAGCACCACTCCATCAGTGCCCCAACCAGGGTCAAGCGATCCTGCTTGGCCAAAGGATGCAGCGCACCATGAGCACCACAACGCCAATGTGAGTACCGAGTCAAGAACTTTCATGGTGCGACAGTGTCGGTTTTTCGGGGCTGCTCGAAGATAGAACAGGGAATCGCATTCTGATCTACGCAAGCGTCTCGCTCAGCATGTCATCGTGCCTTTCGCTCTCTACCCTGAGGATATCGCACCAGACTTCAAAGTGATGTCTCTGTACCACCATCTTTCGGACCGAACGTTGGCTAGTCACGGGTTCCCGGGGGGCCCTCAAGCTTCGGGCCCCGCCTATCTTCGCCACATGGATGCCCACCGCCTCCGCAACCTTCACCGTCCCGACATTCTCCGGGCGCGATTAGAGCACGAAGGCGTGCCGCGCACCACCCTTTCCTTCTACCGCTACGTGCGCCTGAGTGATGTGGAATCCCTTCGCAACACGCTCTACTTGGAGTGGGAAGCGCTCGGCGTACTGGGCCGCATCTACCTCTCGCAGGAGGGCATCAATGCCCAGGTGAGCTTGCCCACGGCGAATCTTGAGGCCTTCCGCAGCAACCTGAACAGCCGCGAGGCCTTCCGGGGTGTGCCATGGAAGATCGCGGTGGAAGATGATGGCAAGAGCTTCCTGAAGCTCGCCATCAAGGTAAAGAGGAAGATCGTGGCCGATGGCCTTGCCGATGATGCCTTCGATGTGACCAATGTGGGCGAGCACCTCGACGCGAAGACCTTCAACAAGAAGTTGGAAGAAGGCGCCATCGTGGTGGATATGCGCAACAACTACGAGTGCCTCATCGGGCACTTCGAGGGGGCCTACCTGCCCAAGGCCGATACGTTCCGAGGCGCGATCGAGGAGGTGAAGGAAGTGATGAAGGAGAAGAAGGGGGCCGAGGTGCTGCTCTATTGCACCGGCGGAATCCGCTGCGAGAAGGCCAGCGCATATCTGAAGCACGAGGGCTTCACGAATGTGAGCCAGTTGCACGGCGGCATCATCGATTATGCCCGGCAGTTGAAAGCCGAAGGCCTGAAGAGCAAATACCTCGGCCAGAACTTCGTGTTCGATGAGCGGCTCGCCGAACGCATCACCGACGATGTGGTGAGCACCTGCATGCAGTGCGGCGCCAAGAACGACCGCATCACCAATTGCCACGAGGCCACCTGCAACATGCTGCTGGTGCAGTGCGAGGCCTGCGCAGCGAAATACGCCGACTGTTGCTCACCGAGCTGCTGCGAGATACACCAGCTGCCCATCGAAGCGCAACGCGCTTGGCGCAAAGGCCGCAGCACCCGCAGCACCAAGACCAAGGCCATCAACGATCCCGAAGGATTAAGGCAGCGCATCCGTGAGGAAGAGGAGCTGCTGGCGCTGAATGGCACCCTGCATCCTGAACTGACGAGCATCACGATCTGATCCCGTACGGGCGCGAAATTTCGCGTCCCAACCACCTGCCAATGCCCATCTACCACAGCCTCGGCAAGATTCCGCACAAGCGCCACACCGTGTTCAAGAACGGCAAGGACCGCTACTACTACGAGCAGCTCTTCGGCACCATCGGCTTCGATGGCATGAGCACCTTGAGCTACCATGTGCACCGCCCCACCATGGTGAAGGAGCTGCGCAAGCCCAAGGACCTTACGCCCAAGATCGCGATTGAGAAGAATATGCGCTCGTTGCGGTTGCATGGCTTCAAGACCAAGCCCGAGAAGGACCACCTATCCGCGCGTAAGGCCATCCTCGTGAACAGCGATTGCGCCATCGTGCTCGCAGCGCCCCAGGCCAAAAGCGTGGACTACTTCTACAAGAACGCTGACTGCGATGAGATGATCTTCATCCACAAGGGGAGCGGCACCCTGCGCACCTTCCTGGGCAACATCGACTTCAAGTACGGTGACTACCTGATGATTCCCCGAGGGATGATCTACACGATGGAGTTCAAGGACGCGGACAACCGCCTCTTCATCGTTGAGAGCCACCGCCCCATGTACACGCCCAAGCGCTACCGCAACTGGTTCGGGCAATTGCTTGAGCATTCGCCGTTCTGCGAGCGCGATATCCGCCGGCCGAAGAAGCTGGAGACGCATGATGAGAAGGGCAGCTTCGTGATCAAGGTGAAGAAGCAGAACTTGCTGCACGAACTGGTGTATGCCACGCATCCGTTCGACGTGGTGGGCTGGGACGGCTACAACTACCCCTACGCCTTCAGCATCCACGACTTCGAGCCGATCACCGGCCGCGTCCACCAGCCGCCGCCTGTGCATCAGACCTTCGAGACCGATGCCTTCGTGGTGTGCAGCTTCGTGCCGCGCCTCTACGACTACCATCCGCAGGCCATCCCCGCGCCGTACAACCACAGCAACATCGACAGTGACGAGGTGCTGTACTACGTGGACGGCGACTTCATGAGCCGCAACGACATCGGCCCGGGCCATATCAGTTTGCACCCCGCCGGCATCCCGCACGGTCCGCACCCCGGCGCCATGGAGCGCAGCATCGGCAAGAAGGAGACCGACGAGCTGGCCGTGATGGTGGACACCTTCAAGCCGCTGATGGTGACCGAAGAGGCGCTGAAGATCGACGACGGGAAGTACTGGAAGAGCTGGCTGGAGTAGAGGGCTTGCCTGCCGCCTACGCTGGAGGCTCGGGCTGAGCGCAGAGGACCCGGTGGCTATAAGTCGCTGGCCTCTTCTTCACACCACCAGCTCCGCATCGAACAGGTCCGCGATCTCCAACCGCAATCTCTTCTTCACGGCCTCGATGTCCACCTCGCTGCCCAGCTCAGCGGCCATGCTGGTGACGCCTTTGTCCGCGATCCCGCAAGGCACGATGTTCCGGAAATAGCTGAGGTCCGTGTTCACGTTGAACGCGAAGCCGTGCATGGTGACCCACCGGCTGGCGCGGATGCCGAAGGCGCAGATCTTCCGGGCCTTGACGGGGTCGGTCCAGTCGAGCCATACGCCCGTGAGTCCGTCAATCCTCCCTGCTTTGATGCCGTATGCTTCCAGTGTGCCGATGATGGCCTCCTCCAGCGTGCGCAGGTAGCGGTGGATGTCGGTGAAATGATGGTCGAGGTCGAAGATGGGGTAGCCAACGATCTGCCCCGGCCCGTGGTAGGTGATGTCGCCGCCGCGATCGATGGGGAAGAACTGAACGCCCTTCTCGCGCAGTCCTTGCTCATTCAGCAGCAAATGGCTCTGCTTGCCGCTCTTTCCCAGCGTGTACACGTGATTATGCTCGCAGAAGAGCAAATGATCCTCGGTGGTCAGTTGCTCGTTTTCTGGCAGCGAGCGGTTCGCGATCTTCCGGTCGATGGTCTCCTTGAAAAGGCGCGTTTGCAGGTCCCACGCGGTGGCGTAGTCGATGAGGCCGAGGTCTTGGAAGTGGATGAGGCGCATGGTGTTTGCCGCAGAGACGCAGAGGCGCTGAGAATGCGAATTCAAGGTTCGTCCAATCCGTTAACGACACGCCGCACGCCTTCCGCGAGCACCGGCGCGTTGAAGTTGATGAGCAGTCCGAGTTTGCAGCCAGTGAGTTTCAGGTAGCTCAGCAGTTGCGCACGATGGACTTCCTGCACGAGCTCAATGGCTTTGATTTCGACGATGATCCGCTGGTCCACCCATAGGTCGAGCCGAAAGCCCATGTCGAGCCGCTCACCCTTGTAGCGCACAGGCACGGGATGCTGCTGAAGGAAAGGAATGCCTGCATCTCGCAGTTCACGCGCCAGACAATGCTCGTATATGCTCTCAAGCAATCCCGGCCCGAGCTCTCGATGAACCTCAATGGCCGCTCCAATAATCGCCCCTGAAAGCTCGCGATAGAGCATTGTGATTCTCTGCGCCTCTGCGTCTCTGCGGCTTATTTCACCTCCGCCAGCTTCCCTTTCAGCATGTTGATCACACCGATCTCCGTGGGGTCCACGCCCTTCTTCTCGGCCCAGTAGAAGCTCACCCAGTCGCCGAGGTTGATCAGGAAAAGCTGTCGCGCGAAGGCCGTGTCACCTTGGCTCCAGACATCGTGGATGTGCGGGGTGTACTTGCGGAAGACCTCCTTGTTGATCTCCATGCGGATCTGGCTGCGCTCGTGGTCCTCCTTGTGGCGGAAGATCACCACGGCCACATCGTCGGTGCCGCCGGCCCAGCCCACCAGCTCGTTGTGGTTCATCTCGGGGATGGCGTGGTGCCAGCAAAGCTCCTTGCTGTTCTCGTTCACCTGCTGGCGGAAACGTATGCTCACGGCCTCGGTGCTGGCCTCGCTGTAGATCACCAAGCGCTTGCCCACGAGTTTCTCAGTGAGGTCCATGGCGGCTTTTTTGATGTCCTCCTTCTCATGATCCAGCATGTTCGCGGCGGTCTTGATGGCGCCCTCGAAACCATCGCCGATGATGCCGAAGTGGTGCAGCACGTAGAACTGCTGAACCAGCGAATAGGCCAGCATGGTGCGCGGCGGATTGCCGCCCGGAATCACGATGTGGTCAAGGCCCTTCGCCTTGGCGATATCGAGCATGGCGCCGCCGCTGGTGATCACCACCACACGCGCGCCTTTGTTCAACGCTTGCTCCATGGCGGCGAGGGTTTCCTCCGTATTGCCGCTGTAGCTGCAGGCAATCACCAGGCTCTTGTGGTTCACATAGCCCGGCAGGTAGTAGTTGTTGTAGACCTCGATGGGGCACTTGGCCTCCTTGTGCACCAGCTGCGCTGCGATGCGCCCGCCGATGCCGCTGCCGCCCAGTCCGGTGACGACCACATTGCTGTAAGGCCCGCCGGGGGCTTTCAACTGGGCCTTGCGGCCTATTTCCAGGGCTTCCTTCAGTTGTTTGGGGAAGGCGTCGATGAGGTGCTGCATGGGTGCGTTGATGCGGGGTCGAAATTAGGGGCGCTGATACGGCATTGATGCACCGCTGGTTGCCGCTGGCAAGCATCGTACGTACATTTGGCCATCCATACGTGCCATGAAGACCAAACTCACCCTGCTCGTGGATGAACGCGTGAAGCGCAAGGCCCGGGCATTGAGTCGCAGGCGCAACACGAGCATCTCGGCCGTTTTTTCAGAGTTCATCGAGCGAGAGGACAAGTCCAAAAAGGACCCGTTCGCGCAATTGGATGGGATTTGGGAAGGACGAGATGTGGATGCCCGGGAAATCCGCCGTCGCGTATGGAAGCGGTCCTGATTGACACCAGCATCCTTATCGGTCGCATGCGGAAGCAAACCGCGGCATTCGAGGCCTATGACCGTCTGCAGGGCGCAACGCCGGTGCTCTGCGACATGGTCGTGGCTGAGGTCCTGGATGGCGCCCGCAACAAGGCCGAGCACGAGCGGATTTGGAGCGACCTGCACGGCGGCTTCCATGTGCTGCCTTTCACCATGGAGGTCTCGCTGCTTTTCCGGGAACTCAGCCGACAACACGAATTGATGCGTGGGGGCCGTTTCGGCGACCTGCTGATCGCATCAACAGCGATAGCGCATGGCTGCGCGCTGCTCACGCTCAACCGCAAGGACTTCGAGGGCATTAAGGGGTTGAAGTTGCAGTAGTTGCTTCAAAGGGCCCGGATCAGCGAATCCAATTCGCGCCGGAATCCATCCAGTGCGGGCCGCATGGTGCTCCTATCCACGGGCAGTCCCTCATGGCGATGCCGGATGATGCCATCAGGACCCACGATCAGGGTCACCGGGAAACCGTCGGCGCCGAAGAGCTTCTCCAATGTGCCGCATTGCACGCCAAGCTCGCCAGGCTTCTTGAAGCGCTTGGTGGAGCACATCGGCAGCACATCATAGCGCGGTATGATGCCACCCATGGCGTTGCGCACCTGTGCAATGGAGGCATCGCTCTCGGTTGAGTAGAAGTCCTCGAGCTCGTCCGGTGTATGCGGCGCCATGGAGATGATCCGGAAACGCCTGTCGCGGATCGAATCCAGCAGCGCATCATAGGCAGGCATCTCCAGCATGCAAGCACCGCAGCCAATTCGCCAAAAGCTCACGAGGGTGACCTTGTCCTTGAACAGCGCATTGCTCCATGTTTCGCCCCGAAGGGAGTTGCCGCTGAATTCAGGGAAGGAGTGTCCCACCGATGCTGCCTGACGCGAACGCTCTGCTTTTCGCTTTCCTGAATGGGTTCCAAGCAGCAAGAGCCCGATGGGTAGTGCCAGTAGGATGGTCCAACGCATGGTGGATGAATGAGCCGAAGTCTAAAGCGGCCGCCTCGGATACCTTCGCCGCCTCTTTCCAGAACGAATGACACATGTCCTTTCCGATCAGGAGCTCATCCGCCGCGAGGCGCTCCAGAAGCTCCGCGCCCTTGGCATCGAGCCCTTCCCCGCCGCCGAATTCAATGTGACCGCCACTGCGCAGGAGGTGAAGGGGCTTTTCAAGGAGGAAGGCGGTCCGAATCGCGTCACGCTCGCCGGGCGCATCATGAGCGTGCGCCTCATGGGCAAGGCCAGCTTCGCCGTGCTGCGCGACCATACCGGTGACCAGCAGATCTACATCGCCCGCGACAGCATCTGTCCCGGCGACGATAAGCGGCTCTACGATGAGGCCTGGAAGCACCTGCTGCACTTGGGCGACTTCATCGGTGTGGAGGGCTTCGTGTTCAAGACGCGCACTGGGGAGATCACCGTTCATGTGGAGAAGCTCACCATGCTCGGCAAGGCCCTGCGCCCGCTGCCCGTGGTGAAGACCGATGAGGAAGGCAAGGTGCACGATGCCTTCACCGACCCCGAGCTGCGCTACCGCATGCGCTACGTGGACCTGATCGTGAATCCGCAGGTGAAGGAGACCTTCCTCAAGCGCTCGCGGATCGTGAGCGCGATGCGCGCATTCATGACCGAGGCAGGCTATCACGAGGTGGAGACGCCCGTGCTGCAGCCCATCCCCGGCGGGGCAGCGGCGCGTCCCTTCATCACGCACCACAACGCGTTGGACATTCCGCTCTATCTGCGCATCGCCAACGAACTCTACCTCAAGCGCCTCATCGTGGGCGGCTTCGATGGCGTGTTCGAGTTTAGCCGCAACTTCCGCAACGAGGGCATGGACCGCACGCACAACCCGGAGTTCACCATCATGGAGCTGTACGTGGCCTATAAGGACTACCGCTGGATGATGGACTTCATGGAGCGCATGCTCGAACGCGTGTGCATCGCGGCGAATGGCACTTCATCCGCAGCCTTCACCACGAACACGATCCAATTCACGGCGCCCTTCAAGCGCATCACCATGTGTGGCAGCATCCAGGAGAAGACCGGTGCCGATGTGCTGGAGATGGATGAGGCCGCGTTGCGCTCACTTTGCGCGAAGCACCACATCCACGTGGAGCCCACGATGGGCAAGGGCAAGCTCATCGACGAGCTGTTCAGCGCGCTGGTGCAGCCGGAGTTGATCCAGCCCACCTTCGTCACCGACTTCCCGGTGGAGATGAGCCCGCTGTGCAAGAAGCACCGCGACGATGAGCGCCTCACCGAGCGCTTCGAGCTCTTCGTGAACGGCTTCGAGCTGGCCAATGCTTACAGCGAGCTGAACGACCCCATTGATCAGCGTGAGCGCTTCGAGGAGCAGCTGAAGCTGCAAGCGCGCGGCGACGACGAGGCCATGTTCATCGACCAGGATTTCCTGCGCGCGCTGGAGTACGGCATGCCGCCGACCAGCGGCGTGGGAATCGGCTTGGATCGTCTGGTGATGCTGCTCACCAATAACCCGGCGATCCAGGAGGTGCTGTTCTTCCCGCAGATGCGGCCGGAGAGGGTGGATTAAGGAAGTCGCTTCACCCGCGAGATCACATCGCCCACCTGTAGTTCCCACACCACATCCATACCGCTCAGCACCTCACCAAAGCGCGTGTAACGGCCATCGAGATGCGGCGCAGCACTATGCGTGATGAAGAACTGGCAGCTCTCCGTATCGGGGCCTGCGGAAGCAAGTCCTACTGAACCTGCGGTGAACAGTTTGCGACCAATCTCTGTGCGCAAGGTCCACGGCATGCCGCCGTAGCCATCGCCGCGCGGGCAGCCGCCCTGAACCACGAAGTTGGGCACCATGCGGTGGAAGGCCTTGCCATCGTAATAGCCTGCGGTCACCAACGAATCGAACGCGAGGCTGCTGCCCGGGCAGTCGTTCACATCGGTGGCGATGATGATATCGCCCTTGCCGGTGATGATGCGGTAGCGCTGGCCCTGCTCCAGCGCGCGGAGCTTCTCCTTGTTGATGGGGTGATTGAAGGATGGGCGCTCATGCGCTGGAGAGGAAGGCCATCGCGTTTGGCCGTTGCTTGCCGAAGCAAGAGGAGTGCTTCGAGGTCTTGTATGGGCTGAAGCGTGGCGAGCGCTCGCTGCTCTAGTCCAACCGGAAGGAGAATGCGGATGGCGTCGGCTTCTTCCTCCTGGAGCAACTCTGCAACGGCGCAGATGAGTCCGGCATCACCCGTTGTGATTGCAGAAGCGACCACCTCGCTCAGCTGAGCGTATTGCGCCTCGCGCGACGCGAAACGGGAGCGCATCATGTTCTCGCGAATGACGCGGACCATGCCTTGAAATGCGGCGTGACGAAGAGCTGGGTGCTCGTTTGATTGCAGAATCGCCCGGAGGTCATCGAACTCTTCTGCGTCTGCCGCGAAGCTGAGCGCTTCAAGAAGCGAGCTCATGCGATAGGGGTCGTCGGTGACTGGCCCGATGCGGTTGAGCGCCTTGCGGCTTGTTATCGACGATTCGAGCGGACCATGCTTACGTGCCAGCCCGAGCATGCCGATGCGAACGAGCGTGTCGGTGCTTGATCCGGCCATTCGCACGCACAGTTCTGCATCGACGAAAGACTGCGCCTTGATTGCGTCCAGTGCTGTCATTCGGATTCCTGGAGTTGAGCTTTTCAGCGCTTCGAGGAGTTCGAATGATGGCGTGTCAACGCGCTTCGCCAAAGCCCTGATCGCCGCAA
Source organism: Flavobacteriales bacterium (assembly GCA_035441065.1). Classification (GTDB taxonomy): domain Bacteria; phylum Bacteroidota; class Bacteroidia; order Flavobacteriales_F; family PHOS-HE28; genus PHOS-HE28. The sequence continues at coordinate 28,915 of DAORNP010000001.1, forward strand.
TGCGGACACTAGCGCTCTTGTCGGAGGCAGTCCATTTCCGAAGTGAATCGAGTGAGGCCGGGAGCGAACCGCGGCGCAACGACTGCACGAGGAATGCGCGCACCTCCGGATCAGCTTCGACATGCGTCGCGTGCAGCACACCATGCTCCAAATCAGCGAGTGCCGATTTGCTGCGCGCCAGCTTCTGCGCCGCCAGCAGGCGGATAACGGCATCATCGTTCTCCAAGAAGCCGATGAGCCACAGGGCATCGTGCTCCTGCGCATTGAGCTCGGCGCGGAAAGCAGCATGCAGCACCACGATACGTGCGGCGCTGTCTGCTTCAGCCTCGAGCGCGGCATTCAGCGCGCGGACCACAACGGTGTCCGCAACCCAGGTCAATGCGAAGGCCGATGCCGCGCGCACCTCGGCGACATCATCGCGCAAGGCTCCCAGCAAACAGGGCACGCCGAGCGAATCCTGCACACTCGAGAAGGCCAGCGCCGCAGCTTCACGCACAACGGGATTGGCATCCTTCAGCAGATCACAGAGCTTCTTCGTGTCGCGGTGCTCTTGTGCTTCCAGAACCGGCCAAAGCCTTTCATCGGCCCAACGGCTGGTTGCTTCGCGTTGCGGCGCATGGCAGGCCGCGATGAGAAGCAGGAAAAGGAACTTGCGCATGCGCGCTCAGCTCGCGATGCTCTCGGCGGAGACGATATCGGCCGGAGTGATGGGGATTACTTGCGCAGGTGAGCCCTGCGAGAGCCGCTCGTAATCGCGCACACTGGCGAAGAAGAGGCGCTTGGTGCCATCCGCCCCAGCGGTTTCACTTGTCTCCACTTCCCAGACCACGCCATAGACCTCCTTGCCGCCGCGCAGCTTGAAGCGGCAGTGCTGGTGCGCGTACTTCTTCAGATTGGCGATTTCCATGGCGTTGGCGACAGCGGAAAAGTAGGCGAGTGCGGTGCCGGGGCGCCGGATCATTTTTCAACAGCGCGGACCAACCTGTGGAAAAACGGAGAGCGCCGATGCGCTATTGCGCTGGGGCAACGATGCCCATATTGCTGAAGCGCAGCGAGAAGATCAATGCTTCAAGCTCGCGCACGTAAGGGCGCTTGTCGAACTGCGGCGCATACGCGAATCCTTCAACCGTAACGATGGTACCACCGCTGGGATCGAGCGTGCTCAGGCTCACGAAGGGTCCGCCCATCTTGGCGCCGTGCATGCCATAGAGGCCGCTCATGAGATAGGCGAATCGGCCATCGAGCTGCACTGCGCGACCAATGGGCATCAGGTCAAGCTGCTCGAATGATCGGCGAACCACCATGTATGATCCGGGATCTGGGCCATCGACGCGGTTCCTGGTGGCGGCATCACGAAGGTCAACCAGGTAGGGCACCGTCCACGCGCTGCTGCTGATGTAAGGGTGCCGATGGATGAGCACGCCCTCGATCACGTTGTGCTCCAATCCACCGCCGGCCACGATGCGGTCGCGCTGGAGCCAGGTGATCACGGAGTCCTGCTTCATCAGGCGATAGCCGCCGGGCACATCGAGCTCGATGCCGAGCGAAGCGTGCAAACTGCTCGCGAGCGCCGCATCCCTCTCGCGCTTCAGGCGTGCACCGATGCGCGCGCGATGGTGGTCGCTGAAGGCATTGATGGCCTCATCGGCATTGGCATCCCACAGGGCGTTCCATGCTTCAGGCGTGCTGGCCCCGACCCGCACCACCAATTGGCCGCGTGCGTGCTGATCGCGCAGCAAGCGGAAACCGGAGCTGTCCTCTCCGAACGCGGCGTAAAGAACGCTGTGATGGCTCTGCAGCATCGAAGCGAAATCCTCCGGGCGGCATTGCGCTACGCGGAAGAGCGCCTCCTGCTGCGGTAGTCCTTGCATGGGCTGTTCGAGAATCGCGCGCACATGAGCGCCGGGCTCACTCTCCCAATGCCCCTTGCTCATCACCACGAGCACCTCATCGGGCCCACCTGCGCTATCGGGCAATCGTTTGCGCGCATCGTCGCAACCGGTCACGATTACCAGCGACAGCAGAATGAATAGTGCGTGGCGCATCATCCTTTCGGTGCGCTCACGCGGATGCGCGAACCCGGCTTCAGTCCGTTGGGCAGTCCATCGTTCATCCGGCGCAGGTCATCGACGCTCACGCCGGGGTACCGTTGCGCGATGCTCCAGAGCGTATCGCCGGGCTGCACCATGTGATAGCCGCTGGCATCCGAGTGCGGCGCGGCTTGAGCGGTGCGCTCCGTAGCGGAAGTGCTGCGCTTCAGGAGCAGTTTCTGACCCGGCCTGATCATGTCGTTGCGCAGGCCGTTCAGCTGGCGGAGCTGCTGCACGCTCATGCCATAGCGCTTCGCGATGCTTCCGAGCGATTCACCCTTGCGCACGGTGTGGTGCCGTTCGGCGTGCCGCTCAGTGGCGGGAGTGGGGCGATCGACAGCAACAGGCGGCTTGGTCCCGGGATTCGCAGCGTAGTAGCTGTAGCGCAGCACGTCCTCGTTGCTGATGAAGATGGGAACGGCATCCTTCGGCAGATAGACGGTGATGGGCTGATCCACATCGGGCACCACACCAAGCTTCAGCATCGGATTCAGTTCGCGCAGTTCTTGCACGGTGCCGCCGCTGAGCACTGCGATCGCAGCGAGATCGAGCGGGAAGCACACCTGCACGGTATCCACCTCGTAGGCGCAATACGTGGGCGCGATGGGGTAGAGGTTGTGGTCAGCATGGTGCGCGAACAGGTAATTCACCGCGATGAAGGCAGGCACATAGCCGCGTGTCTCGCGCGGCAGGTAGTCGTAGATCTTCCAGTAATCCTTCACCCCGCCTGCGCGGCGGATGGCTTTGTTCACATTGCCGGGGCCGCAGTTGTAGGCGGCCATCGCGAGCTCCCAATTCCCGTAAAGCTTGTACAGGTAGTTGAGGTAACGGCAGGCCGCCTCGGTGCTCTTGTACACATCGTGCCGCTCATCGATGTAACTATCGGCCTTCAAGCCATAGAGCTTGCCGGTGGGCAGCATGAATTGCCACAGGCCCACGGCTCCAGCGCGCGATCGCGCACTCGGATTGAGCGCGCTTTCGATCACCGCCAGGTACTTCATTTCCAACGGGATGCGGTGACGGTCCAGGTGCTGCTCGAAGGTGGGGAAGTAGAGCTCCGCGAGGCCGAGCATGCGCGAGCTCATTTCGCGTTTGCGCACCACGTACAGGTCGATGTACGACTGCACTACGCGGTTGTAAACGAGTTCGAACGGGGTATTGGCATCCAGAACGGCCAGGCGGTGGCGCATATCAGCTTCCGTCCATGCGGGCACGTGATCGGCTGCGAAGCCGTGCACGTTGTGGTGGGCCGTATCGGTGGTGAATGGCGAATGCTTGATCCAATGCAGGTTGGCCAGGTCATCGAGCCTTGCCATGATGGGGTCGTCGGCCGGAAGGGCCAAAGGGCCAGGATCGTTCTGCGCGAGTGCGGCCGAAGGCAGCAGCAATGCGAAAGCGAGGTGGCGAAGCGTGAAAGGCATGGTGCCGAAGGTATCTGTAAGACGCAGGAAGGCTCGCCATCGTATGCGAGCGGTTCGTTCACAACAAGGTGTGGACGTTACGCCCCGAACAACGACTTGGCCGCCGCCAGCAAGCGCGCTTCATCGAAGGGCTTCGCCATGAGCTGCAATCCGAAGGGCAGTCCATTGCTGTGCTTGCCGGTGGGCAGGCTGATGGCTGGCGCGCCTACCAGATTGGCCTGAACGGTGAAGATGTCCTGCAGGTACATGGCCACGGGATCGGTGATCTCGCCGGGCGCGAATGCAGTGCTGGGGCAGGTGGGGCCGATGAGCAGGTCGTAGTGCCCGAAGGCCTCTAGTGTGCGATCGCGCAGGATGCGGCGCACACGCTGGGCCTTGGCGTAGTAGGCATCGTAGTAGCCAGAGCTCAAGACGAATGTGCCGAGCAGGATGCGCCGTTTCACCTCCGGGCCGAAGCCCTCGCTGCGGCTGAGGCGATAGGTCTCTTCAACGCCCTTGGCGACTGCGCTGCGATGCCCGAAGTGAATGCCATCGAAGCGCGCGAGGTTGCTGCTGGCCTCAGCGGTTGCCAGGATGTAATAGGTGGGCACTTGATGATCGAGCAGCGGCACTTCGACCGGCTCAACCGTGTGGCCTTCGTGGCGCAGGCGATCGATCTGTGCCTGCAAGTGAGCCACCACTTCAGGGTCCATGCCCTCGCGCTCCACCCCTTCGCGGAAGTAGCCGATGCGCAACTTGCCTGGATCGCCGAGCACGATGGTTTCATTCGGCTTGCGGCTGGTGGTGCTGTCGTGCGGATCGCTGCCAGCGATGGCGCTGTAAACGGCGGTAGTGTCGTCCACATCGTGCGCGAAGGGGCCGATCTGATCGAAGCTGCTGGCGAAGGCGATGAGGCCGTAGCGGCTCACGCGGCCATAAGTGGGCTTGAAGCCGACCGTGCCCGTGAACGATGCGGGTTGCCGGATGCTGCCGCCGGTATCGCTGCCCAAGGCCACATGCACGAGGCCCGCTGCAACGCTGGCTGCCGCGCCGCCGCTGCTTCCGCCGGGAACCTTGGTGGTGTCCACCGGATTCTTCACGAGGCCGTACGCGCTGTTCTCGTTGCTGCTGCCCATGGCGAATTCGTCGCAATTGGTGCGACCGATGATCACGGCATCGGCGGCGAGCAGGCGCTCCACCACGGTGGCGCTATAGAGCGAGGTGAAGCCTTCGAGGATTCGTGAGCTGGCACCTACGCGGTGGTCCTTGTAGCAGATGTTGTCCTTAATGCTCACGAGCATACCCGCAAGCGCACCGGCATTACCCGCCTCCAGCTTCGCATCCACCTCGTCGGCCTTCGCCAAGGCGCTCTCCGGGAATAGCTCCAAGAAGGCGTTGAGGTCCTTGTGGCGCTCAGCTTCGGCTATTGCGGCTTCGACCAATTGCCGGACGGTGGTGCCTGCGGCAATGGCTTTCCGGGCCTCGGTAAAGGTCTTCGGGATGCTCACGACGGCCGGGCTACTTCGCGTCGTCCTTCTTCTCGCCCTCAACGCCGTCCTTGGCGTTCTTGAATTCTTTCATGCCCTGGCCCAGGCCGCGCATGAGTTCGGGGATCTTCTTTCCACCGAAGAGAAGGAGGAGCACCACCACGATAAGGACGATCTGCCACGGGCCGATCATGCCCAGCAGGATGGATAACGGGAAGAGGCTCATGGATGTGCGGTTGAAGCGCGTCTGCGAATGGCAGGCAGGGCCAAAAGTAGCCGTTTCGGGCGGCCTAATCGCGATAGAGCCACAGCGCAGGGTCCACGTTCACCAGGCCGTCGGCGGTGATGCGCCAGACCTCGATATGGGCCACTGCGCCATCGTCGCCGGTGAGCACCGTGCCGATGGCCTGCTTGGTGCTCAGCTTGTCGCCTTTGGCCACGCTCACGCTGGCCAGATTGCTGTACACCGTGCGGTACGCGCCATGACTCACGATCACGGCCTTGCCGGCGCCCGGAAGAACGATCACGCTGGTGACTTCACCGCGGAATAAGGCACGCACGCCGGCCCCTTTCTCGGTGGTGATGTCGATGCCGTTGTTGTCGATAACGATGCCCTTGAGGACAGGATGCGGCTGCTTCCCATAGCGGCCGGTTATGACGCCTTTCTCCACGGGCCAGGGGAGCTTGCCCTTGTTCTTCTCGAAATCGTTGCTCAGTTCACGGGCCTCGGGCGTGAGGGTGATGTCCAGCTTGGCGGGCTTGCCGCTGGCATCCTTCGCTCCGGCCTTGGGCTTCACGGCATCCTCAATCGCTTTGCGGATGGCGGCCTCCAGCTCGCGGCGCTGGTTCTCCTGTTTCTTCTGCGTTTCGCGCAAGCGGCTCTCCTCCTTGCGCAGGCCATTGAGCGCCTGCTGCTGACCTGCCCGGTCGGTGTCGAGCCTCCGCTTCTCCTGCACCTGCTCGCTCAGGAGCACGGCCTTCTCCTGTCGTTGTTCTTTCAGAGCAGACACGCGTTCATCCAAGGAAGCCTGCGTCTCGGAGATGAGCACCGCTTGCCTTCGGCGCTGTGCGGCCAATTGGTTGATGTACCGGCTGCGGCGGAAGGCCTGCTGGAAGCTGCTGCTGGCGAAGAGGTAGCTGAGACGGTCGTAGGCGCTACGGTTGCGATAGGCGGCGGCGATCATGCGCGCATATCCCTCTTTCAGGGAGACCAGGTCCGCTTTCAGGGCGGCAATAGCTTCCTCATCGGCGCGGATGCGGTCATCGGCAACGCGCACCTCGTTGTCCATGGCGCGGATCAGCTGCGCGCGCGCGGCGATCTGGCTCTCGAGCAATTGCAGTTGTTCCTGTGTGACGCGCTGCTCCTTGCGTGCCTGATCGATCAGCGCGGTGGTCGTGCGGATCTGCTTGTCCAGCGCGTCGCGGCGCTTCTCCAGCTCTTTCTTCGACTGTCCCCAAGCGAGCGCCGTTGCCAGCAGCAGCGGCAGCAGCGCGAACAGGCGCAGCGGACGGTCAAGGCATCGGTTCATACTTCTCGGGGATGCGGAAGTTCATTTGCACGGGCCCATCGAGGTCGATGCGCGAGATGGTGAGCAATGCGCTCACTAGGCGGCCCGGCTCGCTGAGGGTGATGCGGATGCGGGTGGGCAGGTGATTCATCTCCGGCCCGCCGCGCTCCTCATAACGCAGCTCGGCGGTCCTATCGTTCACGAGGTTCATCACTTGCACGCGTGCCACGCGGAAGCTGTCGGGCTCGAGGTGGTAGCGGTGAACAATGGCTTCTCGCTCCTCGGCCTTCCTCAGCGTGCGCTCCAAGCGGCGTTCGCGCATGTCGCGGTCGCGCGCGAGCGTATCGCCGGGGCTGATGTCCTCGGCCGCGCGGATGAAGCGGCGTTTCTCGCGGCTGGTGAGCACATAGTGGCCCTCCTCGCGATCAACGCGGTAGCGCTCCGTGGAGTCCAGCGCGATGGCCTCGCCGTTCAAGGCGCGCTGAAGCAGGGCCAGATCGGGCACCAGGCCGAAGCGCTTTCGCACGGCACCGGTGTCGCCCGCGAAGTACTGATCGTTGATGCGGTCCATGATCTTGAGGCTATCGGCGGTTAGCATCACGCGCGCCGCCTCGATGCCGAGCAGCGGCACCACGCTCACCCACATCGCGCTGTCATGGACGCTGCGCAGGTGCGCCTTGAAGCTGCGCTTCTCATCGGGCATCGAAAGCTCCACATCCGCTTTAGCGGAGTAATAGCGCGTCGGCGATTGCCGCATGGCCAGCGCGCGCTCGAGCACCCGCTCTGCGGACCGTACTGGCAACTCGCGATCGACACTCACGGCGCGCCGCCCCTTGCACGCCGTTGCGATCAGTGCAGGCAGCAGGAGTGCGATCGCCCAGCGCATCATTCCACGCGGCGCCCTTCGGCGATCTTCCGGTCGATGGCCTCGCTCGCACCGCCACGCGTCTTGGCCAGCCTCCATTGCTCCATGGCCAGGGCGCTCTCGCCCAGCTCGAAGAGGATGTCGCCGTAATGTTCATGCAGCTCGCCATCGGGGTTGGCCGATCTGCGCAGCGCCTTCTCCATCCAAACACGGGCATCGGCGTAGCGCTTCATGCGGAAGAGCACCCATGCATAGGTGTCCTGATAGCTCGGTTGCCCCGGCGCCAGTTCATTGCTGCGCTTGCTCATGCGTTCGGCGCGCTCGAGGTGCTCGCCGCGCACGCTGAGGTAGTATGCGTAGTTGTTCAGCGTGGTGGGGTCGTCCGGCGTTATCACCAGCGCCTTGTCGTAGGCCTGGTCGCTCTTCGTGAATTGCTTCGATGCATTGTACGCCTCGCCCAAGCTGCTCCAGAACTGTGCGGTGAGCGGCGGGTTATCCACCACCAGGTCGCGGCCGGTTACGAGCGCCTCGATGGCGGCTTCGTGCTGTTGCAGCTGTGAATGCGCGATGCCCTTGTACAGATAGGCCTCGGGCGAAGTGGGGAAAAGCTCGATGGTCCGGCTGGCATCCTTCACCAGCGATTCGTGGTCGCCAAGCTGGAGGTCGAGTTGGAGCAGCTGTGCGTGGATGGGATAGCGCCCTTGCTCAAAGGCCAGCGCCTTGCGGAACTGCTCGCGCGCCTCGGCCAATTTGCCATCGCGCAGCAGGAAATCACCGCGGATGGTGTAGGGCTTGCCGCTCTCAGGGTGCGCGCTCTCCAAGGCATCGATGAGCGCGTAGCTGCGGCGGATCAGATCAGGCCTGTCCTCGGGTTTCTCGCCTTCGCTCTCCGTCATCTCGAAGAAGCCGATGAGCACCTGCATCTTGGCATCGATGTCCACCTCTGGATCGGCGAAGGCCTCGCCCAACTCGCGATAGGCGTCTTCGAATTTGCCGGTTCCGTAATAGTGCTCGGCCAAGGAGATCCGCAGCATGCTGTTGCCGGGATCGAGGGCGAGCGCTTTGCGGTACTGCTCCAGCGCCAGCTCCGGCCTGCCCTGTGCATCGTACACCTCGGCGAGCATGCCCACATATTCCGCGCTCGAAGGGTTGGCTGCGATGGCACGCCCCAAGAGCTTCTCCGCTTCGTCCCATTGCCCCAAGGCCATGTAGGTGTTGAAGGCGTGATGCACCAGGTCCTCACCCAGTCCGAATCGCTTTTCCACATTGGCATAGGCCTTCGCTGCTTCGGCCGGCTTGTTCGCGTATGCGTAAGCCGCCGCCAGGTCCAAATGCACCTCGTAGCGCTCGGGCCATTGCTCCAGGATTCCCTTGTACACGCCAATGGCCTCGTCGGGGTTGTTCTGGCGGTTCTGGGAGTAGAGGGCGGCCAGGAGGAAGCGGTACCAGATGTTCTTCTTATCAGCCCCAACGGCCTGCTTGGCGTACTCCACAGCTTGGCCGAAGTTCTGGCCCTGGTGGTAGAGCTTGGCCAACTCGAAGGCTGCGGCGCCATTCTGCGGATCGGCTTTCAGGCATTGTTGATACAGGGCCAGCGCTTTGGGCAGCTCTCCGCGCATGCGGGCCTGCGTGGCCTCCATGTACAGGCGCATCACGTTGGCGCGCGTATCGCTTGCGCCCCGGCTTCCGCCATCGGGGTCCGGCTCTGCGGTGGCAACGGGCTTGGCACCGCCGCATGCGGCCAGCGCGAGCGCCACCAGTACGGATAGGAGGGGAAAGCGGAGGTGCTTCATGCGCGGGTGGCTCAGCCAACGGTGCTATCGTCGCTCAGGCTCAGGTCCAAGGCTTTGCCGGTCACTTGGGCGCGCTCCCCGATCATGCTGTTGTCGATCACGGCATCCTGTACACGCACACCGCCCCGCAGGATCGCATTGCGCACCACGCTGCTGGCGATGACCGTGCCGCTCTCGATGGAGACATTCGGACCCACCACACTGTTCACCAGCTCCACGCCATCGCCTATGTAGCAGGGTGGGACCACGATGCTGTTCGTGGCTTTCACGTTCTTGCTCACGAGCGCCGCATCATCCTTCAGGAAGCCAAGCACCTTCGTGTTGGTGTCCACCATGGCGTTCTTGTTGCCGCAGTCCATCCATACATCAACGGCCCCCGCCTTGAAGCGCGCGCCCTTGCGCTTCATGTTCTCCATGGCGTTGGTGAGCTGGTACTCGCCCTTGTCCTTGATGTCGTTGTCGATGAGCCACTGCATCTCCTTGCGCAGGTGCTCGCCATCGGCGAAGTAGTAGATGCCGATGATCGCCAGGTCGCTCACGAAGGTCTGCGGCTTCTCCACGAACTCGGTGATGACGCCATCGCCATCGAGCTTCACGACGCCGAATGGGCGCGGATCGTCCACCTTGTTCACCCAGATCACGCCGTCGCAATCCTTGTCGAGCTTCAGTTGCGCGCGGAAGAGTGTGTCGGCGAAGGCCACGATGATGCGGCCGCTCAGCGCCTTCTCGGCGCAGAGGATGGCATGAGCGGTGCCGAGGGCGACTTCCTGGTAATGGATGGTCCCTTTCGCACCGACGCTCTTGGCAATGGCCACGAGCTCGTTCTCCACCTTCACGCCGAAGCTGGGATGCACCACGAAGGCGACCTCTTCCACGGGCTCACCGGCCACGGCGGCCAGGTCCTCCACGAGGCGTTGCACAATGGGCTTGCCCGCAATGGGCAGCAAGGGCTTGGCGGTGGTGTGGGTGTGCGGACGCATCCGCTTGCCCATGCCCGCCATGGGGACGATGATCTTCATTCCGGTTGAATGCTCACCGCAGAGGCGCGAAGGCGCCGAGGTCGCGGAGATGCGGTCCCCCTCTGCGTTCCTTGGCGTTCTCCGCGCCTTTGCGGTGAATCAGGCGCGAAGGTCTTCAATTTGTTCCAGTGTGGCCGAAGCCCCCGGCGCCACGTGCTGACGAGGCGAGGTCAGCAACTTCCTGCCACTCAGCACGCACGTATCGGGCGATGACCAGTTGGGCGATGCGCTCGCCGTCCTTCACCTCGAAGGCCTCCTGCCCATGGTTGATGAGCAGAACGCCCACTTCGCCCCGGTAGTCGGCGTCGATGGTGCCTGGGGCGTTGAGGACTGTGACACCATGCTTGAAGGCCAACCCGCTGCGGGGCCGCACTTGGGCCTCGGTGCCCTCGGGGAGTTCCAAGGAGAGGCCGGTGGGGATCAGGGCGCGCTGGCCGGGTGCGAGGGTGATGGGTGCGTCAAGGTTGGCCCGGAGGTCCATGCCGGCGCTGTGCGCGGTGGCGTAGGAGGGGAGGGAGTGCTTGCCTTTGTTGACGACGCGAACGGCAAGTCCTTCTGCAGCAATCGTGGTCATGTCGTCAAAGGTCGGATTGCAGGGCGTTCAATCTTCCCAACGACAACGACAAAGGCCAACAGGGCGATGGCACGAACCGCATAGTTGAGCGCGCCTACAGGAGCGAACTGCTCTGTGCCCCACCAAATCACCACCGCTCCCGCCATGTACAACAGCACGCGCGTCGTGTTGTAGGGTATCGGGTAATGCTTCTGCCCCCACACGTAGCTGATGGCCGCCATGCTGAAGTAGCAGGCCAGCGTGGCCCATGCCGCGCCCATGTATCCCATGGTCGGGATCAACGCGAAGAGCAGCACCAGCGTGATCACCGCGCCGATCATGCTGATGGTGCTGCCCGCCTTGGTCTTGTCGGTGAGCTTGTACCACACGCTCTGGTTGTAGTAGATGCCGAGGAACACGTTCGCGAGCAGCAGGATCGGCACCACGCGCAACCCTTCGTGGTAGGCCGTGTTGGGGATGAACCACTTGAACACATCAAGGAAGAGCATCACCACCAGGAAGGCCGTCATGCACACGGCCACGAAAATGTTCATGATGCGGGCGAAGGTCTCCTCGCTGTTCTTCTCCTTGGCGTGGCTGAAGAAGAAGGGTTCTGCGCCCATGCGGAAGGCCTGGATGAAGAGCGTGATGATCACCGCTAGCTTGTAGCACGCGCCGTAGATTCCGAGCTGCGCATCGGCGGTGTCGGCGGGCAGCAGGTATTTCATGACCGTTCGGTCGGCGGTCTCGTTCACCATGCCCGCCAACCCCGCAATGGCCAGTGGCCAAGCGAAGGCACGCATGGGTTTCAGCAATGCACGGTCGAATTGCTTGAAGCGCGGCCACTGCGGCACGAGCAACAGGAACTTCACTGCGCTGGCCACCAGGTTGATCAGGAACACATAGCTCACATCGATGTTCGGATCGTGCGGTTTGCGGTATGCGAAGAAGTAAAGGCTCAGCGCGACGGTGACGCCGATGTTCGTCATGTTCACCGCCACGAAGCGCCAGGGCCTGCCCTCGTGCCGCAGCCGCGCCATGGGGATGGCGGTCATGGCATCGAGGCCCAATGCGAGTGCGAGCATCCACACCAACTGGCGGTGCTCGGGGTAGCGCATGGCCCCTGCGATGGCATCAGGGAAGAGCGCACTCAGCAGCATGAAGGGCAGAGTGATGCCAGCCACGGCAAAGAAGGCGGTGGCATAGGATCGCTTGGGGTCGAGTTCCTTCCGGTTGGCGAAGCGGAAGTAGGTCGTCTCCATGCCGAAGGTGATCAGCACGGCGAGGAAGGCCGCCCAGGCATAGAAGGCGGTGATCACGCCGTACTCCTCGGGCGGGAACACCCCCTTGCTGGTGTACAGCGGTGTGAGCAGGAAGTTGAGGAAGCGCGCAACGATGCTGCTCAGCCCGTAGATGGCTGTTTGACCGGCGAGTGTGCGGAGGGCGCTCACTTTCGATTCGAATAGGAACTGGCGAACTCAAATGGACAGGAATGGACGCGTATGGACTGATCAGTCCATACGCGTCCATTCCTGTCCATTTGAGTTCGCCAGTTCCTATTCGAATCGAAAGTGAGCGCCCTCCGCACACTCGCCGGTCAAACAGCCATCTACGGGCTGAGCAGCATCGTTGCGCGCTTCCTCAACTTCCTGCTCACACCGCTGTACACCAGCAAGGGGGTGTTCCCGCCCGAGGAGTACGGCGTGATCACCGCCTTCTATGCCTGGGCGGCCTTCCTCGCCGTGCTGATCACCTTCGGCATGGAGACGACCTACTTCCGCTTCGCCAACCGGAAGGAACTCGACCCCAAGCGATCCTATGCCACCGCCTTCTTTGCCGTGGCTGGCATCACTCTGCCCTTCATGCTGCTGAGTGCGCTCTTCCCTGATGCCATCGCAGGGGCCATGCGCTACCCCGAGCACCGCCAGTTGGTGTGGATGCTCGCACTCGCATTGGGCCTCGATGCCATGACCGCCATCCCCATGGCGCGGCTGCGGCACGAGGGCAGGCCCTGGCGCTTCGTGGCGGTGAACATGACGAACATCGGCGTCACCGTCGCGCTGAGCCTTTACTTCTTCGCATACCGCAAACCGCACGATCCGAACATCGATGTGAGCTATGTGTTCCTGATCAACCTGGTGGCCAGCGCAGTGAAGTTCCTGTTGCTCGTGCCGCAGTGGCCGCGCTTCAAGCAATTCGACCGTGCATTGCTGAAACCCATGCGTGCCTTCGCTTGGCCACTGGCCATTGCGGGGTTGGCGGGCATGGTGAACGAGACCGCCGACCGAACGGTCATGAAATACCTGCTGCCCGCCGACACCGCCGATGCGCAGCTCGGAATCTACGGCGCGTGCTACAAGCTAGCGGTGATCATCACGCTCTTCATCCAGGCCTTCCGCATGGGCGCAGAACCCTTCTTCTTCAGCCACGCCAAGGAGAAGAACAGCGAGGAGACCTTCGCCCGCATCATGAACATTTTCGTGGCCGTGTGCATGACGGCCTTCCTGGTGGTGATGCTCTTCCTTGATGTGTTCAAGTGGTTCATCCCCAACACGGCCTACCACGAAGGGTTGCGCGTGGTGCCGATCCTGCTGCTCGCGAACGTGTTCCTCGGCATCTACTACAACCAGAGCGTGTGGTACAAGCTCACCGACAAGACCAAGGCGGGCAGCACCATCAGCATGATCGGCGCGGTGATCACGCTGGTGCTGCTCTTCGCGTTGATCCCGACCATGGGATACATGGGCGCGGCATGGGCCACGCTGGCCTGCTACTTCAGCATGGCGGCCATCAGCTACGTGTGGGGGCAGAAGCATTACCCGATACCCTACAACACGACGCGCGTGCTGTTGTACATGGCGGGAGCGGTGGTGATTTGGTGGGGCACAGAGCAGTTCGCTCCTGTAGGCGCGCTCAACTATGCGGTTCGTGCCATCGCCCTGTTGGCCTTTGTCGTTGTCGTTGGGAAGATTGAACGCCCTGCAATCCGACCTTTGACGACATGACCACGATTGCTGCAGAAGGACTTGCCGTTCGCGTCGTCAACAAAGGCAAGCACTCCCTCCCCTCCTACGCCACCGCGCACAGCGCCGGCATGGACCTCCGGGCCAACCTTGACGCACCCATCACCCTCGCACCCGGCCAGCGCGCCCTGATCCCCACCGGCCTCTCCTTGGAACTCCCCGAGGGCACCGAGGCCCAAGTGCGGCCCCGCAGCGGGTTGGCCTTCAAGCATGGTGTCACAGTCCTCAACGCCCCAGGCACCATCGACGCCGACTACCGGGGCGAAGTGGGCGTTCTGCTCATCAACCATGGGCAGGAGGCCTTCGAGGTGAAGGACGGCGAGCGCATCGCCCAACTGGTCATCGCCCGATACGTGCGTGCTGAGTGGCAGGAAGTTGCTGACCTCGCCTCGTCAGCACGTGGCGCCGGGGGCTTCGGCCACACTGGAACAAATTGAAGACCTTCGCGCCTGATTCACCGCAAAGGCGCGGAGAACGCCAAGGAACGCAGAGGGGGACCGCATCTCCGCGACCTCGGCGCCTTCGCGCCTCTGCGGTGAGCATTCAACCGGAATGAAGATCATCGTCCCCATGGCGGGCATGGGCAAGCGGATGCGTCCGCACACCCACACCACCGCCAAGCCCTTGCTGCCCATTGCGGGCAAGCCCATTGTGCAACGCCTCGTGGAGGACCTGGCCGCCGTGGCCGGTGAGCCCGTGGAAGAGGTCGCCTTCGTGGTGCATCCCAGCTTCGGCGTGAAGGTGGAGAACGAGCTCGTGGCCATTGCCAAGAGCGTCGGTGCGAAAGGGACCATCCATTACCAGGAAGTCGCCCTCGGCACCGCTCATGCCATCCTCTGCGCCGAGAAGGCGCTGAGCGGCCGCATCATCGTGGCCTTCGCCGACACACTCTTCCGCGCGCAACTGAAGCTCGACAAGGATTGCGACGGCGTGATCTGGGTGAACAAGGTGGACGATCCGCGCCCATTCGGCGTCGTGAAGCTCGATGGCGATGGCGTCATCACCGAGTTCGTGGAGAAGCCGCAGACCTTCGTGAGCGACCTGGCGATCATCGGCATCTACTACTTCGCCGATGGCGAGCACCTGCGCAAGGAGATGCAGTGGCTCATCGACAACGACATCAAGGACAAGGGCGAGTACCAGCTCACCAACGCCATGGAGAACATGAAGCGCAAGGGCGCGCGCTTCAAGGCGGGGGCCGTTGATGTATGGATGGACTGCGGCAACAAGAACGCCATGGTGGACACCAACACGAAGGTGCTTGGCTTCCTGAAGGATGATGCGGCGCTCGTGAGCAAGAACGTGAAAGCCACGAACAGCATCGTGGTCCCACCCTGCTACATAGGCGATGGCGTGGAGCTGGTGAACAGTGTGGTGGGTCCGAATGTCTCCATCGAGAGCGGCACGGTCATCGCCAGCAGCGTGGTGCGCAATGCGATCCTGCGGGGCGGTGTGCGTGTACAGGATGCCGTGATCGACAACAGCATGATCGGGGAGCGCGCCCAAGTGACCGGCAAAGCCTTGGACCTGAGCCTGAGCGACGATAGCACCGTTGGCTGAGCCACCCGCGCATGAAGCACCTCCGCTTTCCCCTCCTATCCGTACTGGTGGCGCTCGCGCTGGCCGCATGCGGCGGTGCCAAGCCCGTTGCCACCGCAGAGCCGGACCCCGATGGCGGAAGCCGGGGCGCAAGCGATACGCGCGCCAACGTGATGCGCCTGTACATGGAGGCCACGCAGGCCCGCATGCGCGGAGAGCTGCCCAAAGCGCTGGCCCTGTATCAACAATGCCTGAAAGCCGATCCGCAGAATGGCGCCGCAGCCTTCGAGTTGGCCAAGCTCTACCACCAGGGCCAGAACTTCGGCCAAGCTGTGGAGTACGCCAAGCAGGCCGTTGGGGCTGATAAGAAGAACATCTGGTACCGCTTCCTCCTGGCCGCCCTCTACTCCCAGAACCGCCAGAACAACCCCGACGAGGCCATTGGCGTGTACAAGGGAATCCTGGAGCAATGGCCCGAGCGCTACGAGGTGCATTTGGACCTGGCGGCGGCTTACGCATACGCGAACAAGCCGGCCGAAGCAGCGAAGGCCTATGCCAATGTGGAAAAGCGATTCGGACTGGGTGAGGACCTGGTGCATCACGCCTTCAACACCTACATGGCCTTGGGGCAATGGGACGAAGCGGAGAAGCTCTTGGGGCGTGCCATCGCAGCCAACCCTTCGAGCGCGGAATATGTGGGCATGCTCGCCGAGGTGTACGATGCACAGGGCAGGCCGGAGCTGGCGCTGGAGCAGTACCGCAAAGCGCTCGCCCTCGATCCCGGCAACAGCATGCTGCGGATCTCCTTGGCCGAGCACTATTACGGAACCGGCAAATTCGAAGACGCCTATCGCGAGTTGGGCGAGGCCTTCGCCGATCCAGAGGTGGACATCGATGCCAAGATGCAGGTGCTCATCGGCTTCTTCGAGATGACGGAGAGCGAAGGCGAGAAACCCGAGGACAGGCCTGATCTGATCCGCCGCAGCTACGCGCTCATCGATGCCTTGGAGAGCGCGCACCCTGAGAGCGGCAAGCCCTACACCATCCGCGGTGATTTCCTGCTGCGCGATGGCAAATTGGCCGAGGCGCGCGAGCAGTTCCGCAAGGCGCTGGCCTTTGAGCAAGGGCGCTATCCCATCCACGCACAGCTGCTCCAACTCGACCTCCAGCTTGGCGACCACGAATCGCTGGTGAAGGATGCCAGCCGGACCATCGAGCTTTTCCCCACTTCGCCCGAGGCCTATCTGTACAAGGGCATCGCGCATTCACAGCTGCAACAGCACGAAGCCGCCATCGAGGCGCTCGTAACCGGCCGCGACCTGGTGGTGGATAACCCGCCGCTCACCGCACAGTTCTGGAGCAGCTTGGGCGAGGCGTACAATGCATCGAAGCAATTCACGAAGAGCGACCAGGCCTACGACAAGGCGCTGGTGATAACGCCGGACGACCCCACCACGCTGAACAACTACGCATACTACCTCAGCGTGCGCGGCGAGCACCTCGAGCGCGCCGAACGCATGAGCAAGCGCAGCAATGAACTGGCGCCGGGGCAACCGAGCTATCAGGACACCTATGCATGGGTGCTCTTCCGCATGAAGCGCTACGCCGATGCCCGTGTTTGGATGGAGAAGGCGCTGCGCAGATCGGCCAACCCCGATGGCGAGCTGCATGAACATTACGGCGACATCCTCTTCGAGCTGGGCGAGAGCGCCCTGGCCATGGAGCAATGGAGGCTGGCCAAGACGCGTGGCGGTGCGAGCGAGGCCATCGACCGGAAGATCGCCGAAGGGCGCCGCGTGGAATGATGCGCTGGGCGATCGCACTCCTGCTGCCTGCACTGATCGCAACGGCGTGCAAGGGGCGGCGCGCCGTGAGTGTCGATCGCGAGTTGCCAGTACGGTCCGCAGAGCGGGTGCTCGAGCGCGCGCTGGCCATGCGGCAATCGCCGACGCGCTATTACTCCGCTAAAGCGGATGTGGAGCTTTCGATGCCCGATGAGAAGCGCAGCTTCAAGGCGCACCTGCGCAGCGTCCATGACAGCGCGATGTGGGTGAGCGTGGTGCCGCTGCTCGGCATCGAGGCGGCGCGCGTGATGCTAACCGCCGATAGCCTCAAGATCATGGACCGCATCAACGATCAGTACTTCGCGGGCGACACCGGTGCCGTGCGAAAGCGCTTCGGCCTGGTGCCCGATCTGGCCCTGCTTCAGCGCGCCTTGAACGGCGAGGCCATCGCGCTGGACTCCACGGAGCGCTACCGCGTTGATCGCGAGGAGGGCCACTATGTGCTCACCAGCCGCGAGAAACGCCGCTTCATCCGCGCGGCCGAGGACATCAGCCCCGGCGATACGCTCGCGCGCGACCGCGACATGCGCGAACGCCGCTTGGAGCGCACGCTGAGGAAGGCCGAGGAGCGAGAAGCCATTGTTCACCGCTACCACCTCGAGCCCGACAGCTTCCGCGTGGCACGCGTGCAAGTGATGAACCTCGTGAACGATAGGACCGCCGAGCTGCGTTATGAGGAGCGCGGCGGGCCGGAGATGAATCACCTGCCCACCCGCATCCGCATCACCCTCAGCGAGCCGGGCCGCCTAGTGAGCGCATTGCTCACCATCTCGCGCATCGACCTCGATGGGCCCGTGCAAATGAACTTCCGCATCCCCGAGAAGTATGAACCGATGCCTTGACCGTCCGCTGCGCCTGTTCGCGCTGCTGCCGCTGCTGCTGGCAACGGCGCTCGCTTGGGGACAGTCGAAGAAAGAGCTGGAGAAGCGCCGCGACGCGCTGGACAAGCAGATCCGCACGACCACCGCGCTGATCGATCAGGCACGCAAGGAGCAGCGCGTCACACAGGAACAACTGCAATTGCTCGAGAGCCAGATCGCCGCGCGCGCGCAGCTGATCCGCGCCATGGACAACGAGGTGCGCGTTGCCGATGACCGCATCCGCGCCGATGAGGAAGCTATTGCCGCCCTGAAAGCGGACCTGGTCTCCCTGAAAGAGGGATATGCGCGCATGATCGCCGCCGCCTATCGCAACCGTAGCGCCTACGACCGTCTCAGCTACCTCTTCGCCAGCAGCAGCTTCCAGCAGGCCTTCCGCCGCAGCCGGTACATCAACCAATTGGCCGCACAGCGCCGAAGGCAAGCGGTGCTCATCTCCGAGACGCAGGCTTCCTTGGATGAACGCGTGTCTGCTCTGAAAGAACAACGACAGGAGAAGGCCGTGCTCCTGAGCGAGCAGGTGCAGGAGAAGCGGAGGCTCGACACCGACCGGGCAGGTCAGCAGCAGGCGCTCAATGGCCTGCGCAAGGAGGAGAGCCGCTTGCGCGAAACGCAGAAGAAACAGGAGAACCAGCGCCGCGAGCTGGAGGCCGCCATCCGCAAAGCGATTGAGGATGCCGTGAAGCCCAAGGCCGGAGCGAAGGATGCCAGCGGCAAGCCCGCCAAGCTGGACATCACCCTCACGCCCGAGGCCCGTGAACTGAGCAACGATTTCGAGAAGAACAAGGGCAAGCTCCCCTGGCCCGTGGAGAAAGGCGTCATAACCGGCCGCTATGGGAAGCAGCCGCATCCTGTCCTCAAGGGCATCGTTATCGACAACAACGGCATCGACATCACCACCGAGAAAGGGGCCGGCGTGCGTGCCTTATTCCGCGGTGAAGTCACCAGCGTGATCGTTCTTCCGGGCGCCGGCAAGGCCGTGATCGTGAGTCATGGCGCGTACCGCACGGTGTACAGCAATCTGGCCAGCGTGAGCGTGGCCAAAGGCGACAAGCTGAGCACCAAGCAGGCCATCGGCACGGTGCTCACCGGCGACGATGGCGCAGTGGCCCATATCGAGGTCTGGCGCATCACCGCCGACGGCCTGGTGAACGTGGACCCTGCGCTGTGGCTCTATCGCGATTAGGCCGCCCGAAACGGCTACTTTTGGCCCTGCCTGCCATTCGCAGACGCGCTTCAACCGCACATCCATGAGCCTCTTCCCGTTATCCATCCTGCTGGGCATGATCGGCCCGTGGCAGATCGTCCTTATCGTGGTGGTGCTCCTCCTTCTCTTCGGTGGAAAGAAGATCCCCGAACTCATGCGCGGCCTGGGCCAGGGCATGAAAGAATTCAAGAACGCCAAGGACGGCGTTGAGGGCGAGAAGAAGGACGACGCGAAGTAGCCCGGCCGTCGTGAGCATCCCGAAGACCTTTACCGAGGCCCGGAAAGCCATTGCCGCAGGCACCACCGTCCGGCAATTGGTCGAAGCCGCAATAGCCGAAGCTGAGCGCCACAAGGACCTCAACGCCTTCTTGGAGCTATTCCCGGAGAGCGCCTTGGCGAAGGCCGACGAGGTGGATGCGAAGCTGGAGGCGGGTAATGCCGGTGCGCTTGCGGGTATGCTCGTGAGCATTAAGGACAACATCTGCTACAAGGACCACCGCGTAGGTGCCAGCTCACGAATCCTCGAAGGCTTCACCTCGCTCTATAGCGCCACCGTGGTGGAGCGCCTGCTCGCCGCCGATGCCGTGATCATCGGTCGCACCAATTGCGACGAATTCGCCATGGGCAGCAGCAACGAGAACAGCGCGTACGGCCTCGTGAAGAATCCGGTGGACACCACCAAGGTTCCCGGCGGAAGCAGCGGCGGCGCGGCAGCCAGCGTTGCAGCGGGCCTCGTGCATGTGGCCTTGGGCAGCGATACCGGCGGCAGCATCCGGCAACCCGCATCGTTCACGGGCACGGTCGGCTTCAAGCCCACTTATGGCCGCGTGAGCCGCTACGGCCTCATCGCCTTCGCCAGCAGCTTCGATCAGATCGGCCCCTTCGCGCACGATGTGGACGACACTACCGCCGTTTACAGCGCCATCGCTGGCAGCGATCCGCACGACAGCACCACCAGCCGCAAGCCGAATGAAACCATCGTGCTCGGCGATCCAGGCAAGTTGCGCATCGGCTACTTCCGCGAAGGGGTGGAGCGCGAGGGCATGGACCCTGAAGTGGTGGCTCACTTGCAGGCACAGATCGATCGCCTGCGCCACGAAGGCCACACGGTTGAGCCGGTCGAAGTGCCGCTGCTCGATCATCAAGTGCCCACCTATTACATCCTGGCAACCGCTGAGGCCAGCAGCAACCTCGCGCGCTTCGATGGCATTCACTTCGGGCATCGCAGCGCAGTCGCCAAGGGCGTTGAAGAGACCTATCGCCTCAGCCGCAGCGAGGGCTTCGGCCCGGAGGTGAAACGGCGCATCCTGCTCGGCACATTCGTCTTGAGCTCTGGCTACTACGATGCCTACTACGCCAAGGCCCAGCGTGTGCGCCGCATCCTGCGCGATCGCACACTAGAGGCCTTCGGGCACTACGACCTGCTCATCGGCCCCACCTGCCCCAGCACTGCATTCGCGCCCGGCGAGATCACCGATCCCGTGGCCATGTACCTGCAGGACATCTTCACCGTTCAGGCCAATCTGGTAGGCGCGCCAGCCATCAGCCTGCCCACCGGCAAGCACAGCAATGGACTGCCCTTCGGATTGCAGCTCATGGCGAAGCCCTTCGATGAAGCGCGCTTGCTGGCGGCGGCCAAGTCGTTGTTCGGGGCGTAACGTCCACACCTTGTTGTGAACGAACCGCTCGCATACGATGGCGAGCCTTCCTGCGTCTTACAGATACCTTCGGCACCATGCCTTTCACGCTTCGCCACCTCGCTTTCGCATTGCTGCTGCCTTCGGCCGCACTCGCGCAGAACGATCCTGGCCCTTTGGCCCTTCCGGCCGACGACCCCATCATGGCAAGGCTCGATGACCTGGCCAACCTGCATTGGATCAAGCATTCGCCATTCACCACCGATACGGCCCACCACAACGTGCACGGCTTCGCAGCCGATCACGTGCCCGCATGGACGGAAGCTGATATGCGCCACCGCCTGGCCGTTCTGGATGCCAATACCCCGTTCGAACTCGTTTACAACCGCGTAGTGCAGTCGTACATCGACCTGTACGTGGTGCGCAAACGCGAAATGAGCTCGCGCATGCTCGGCCTCGCGGAGCTCTACTTCCCCACCTTCGAGCAGCACCTGGACCGTCACCGCATCCCGTTGGAAATGAAGTACCTGGCGGTGATCGAAAGCGCGCTCAATCCGAGTGCGCGATCGCGCGCTGGAGCCGTGGGCCTGTGGCAATTCATGCTGCCCACCGGCAAGCTCTATGGCTTGAAGGCCGATAGTTACATCGATGAGCGGCACGATGTGTACAAGAGCACCGAGGCGGCCTGCCGTTACCTCAACTACCTGTACAAGCTTTACGGGAATTGGGAGCTCGCGATGGCCGCCTACAACTGCGGCCCCGGCAATGTGAACAAAGCCATCCGCCGCGCAGGCGGGGTGAAGGATTACTGGAAGATCTACGACTACCTGCCGCGCGAGACACGCGGCTATGTGCCTGCCTTCATCGCGGTGAATTACCTGTTCGCGCACCATGCTGACCACAACCTCTACCCCATCGCGCCCACGTATTGCGCCTACGAGGTGGATACCGTGCAGGTGTGCTTCCCGCTCGATCTCGCTGCGATCGCAGTGCTCAGCGGCGGCACCGTGCAAGAACTGCGCGAACTGAATCCGATGCTGAAGCTTGGTGTGGTGCCCGATGTGGATCAGCCCATCACCGTCTATCTGCCGAAGGATGCCGTTCCCATCTTCATCAGCAACGAGGACGTGCTGCGCTACAGCTACTACGCTGCGAATCCCGGGACCAAGCCGCCTGTTGCTGTCGATCGCCCCACTCCCGCCACTGAGCGGCACGCCGAACGGCACCACACCGTGCGCAAGGGTGAATCGCTCGGAAGCATCGCGAAGCGCTATGGCATGAGCGTGCAGCAGCTCCGCCAGCTGAACGGCCTGCGCAACGACATGATCAGGCCGGGTCAGAAACTGCTCCTGAAGCGCAGCACTTCCGCTACGGAGCGCACCGCTCAAGCCGCGCCGCACTCGGATGCCAGCGGCTATCACATGGTGCAGCCCGGCGATACGCTCTGGAGCATCGCGCAACGGTACCCCGGCGTGAGCGTCGATGACCTGCGCCGGATGAACGATGGACTGCCCAACGGACTGAAGCCGGGTTCGCGCATCCGCGTGAGCGCACCGAAAGGATGATGCGCCACGCACTATTCATTCTGCTGTCGCTGGTAATCGTGACCGGTTGCGACGATGCGCGCAAACGATTGCCCGATAGCGCAGGTGGGCCCGATGAGGTGCTCGTGGTGATGAGCAAGGGGCATTGGGAGAGTGAGCCCGGCGCTCATGTGCGCGCGATTCTCGAACAGCCCATGCAAGGACTACCGCAGCAGGAGGCGCTCTTCCGCGTAGCGCAATGCCGCCCGGAGGATTTCGCTTCGATGCTGCAGAGCCATCACAGCGTTCTTTACGCCGCGTTCGGAGAGGACAGCTCCGGTTTCCGCTTGCTGCGCGATCAGCACGCACGCGGCCAATTGGTGGTGCGGGTCGGGGCCAGCACGCCTGAAGCATGGAACGCCCTGTGGGATGCCAATGCCGATGAGGCCATCAATGCCTTCAGCGACCACCATCGCGCGCGCATCGGTGCACGCCTGAAGCGCGAGAGGGATGCGGCGCTCGCGAGCAGTTTGCACGCTTCGCTCGGCATCGAGCTCGATGTGCCCGGCGGCTATCGCCTGATGAAGCAGGACTCCGTGATCACCTGGCTCCAGCGCGACCGCATCGTGGCCGGCGGTGGATTGGAGCACAACGTGATCGAGGGCGTGCTCATCCATCGGCACCCTTACATCAGCAGCAGCGCGTGGACGGTGCCCTACCTGGTTGACCTTCGTGATGCCGCCACCAGGAACCGCGTCGATGGCCCAGATCCCGGATCATACATGGTGGTTCGCCGATCATTCGAGCAGCTTGACCTGATGCCCATTGGTCGCGCAGTGCAGCTCGATGGCCGATTCGCCTATCTCATGAGCGGCCTCTATGGCATGCACGGCGCCAAGATGGGCGGACCCTTCGTGAGCCTGAGCACGCTCGATCCCAGCGGTGGTACCATCGTTACGGTTGAAGGATTCGCGTATGCGCCGCAGTTCGACAAGCGCCCTTACGTGCGCGAGCTTGAAGCATTGATCTTCTCGCTGCGCTTCAGCAATATGGGCATCGTTGCCCCAGCGCAATAGCGCATCGGCGCTCTCCGTTTTTCCACAGGTTGGTCCGCGCTGTTGAAAAATGATCCGGCGCCCCGGCACCGCACTCGCCTACTTTTCCGCTGTCGCCAACGCCATGGAAATCGCCAATCTGAAGAAGTACGCGCACCAGCACTGCCGCTTCAAGCTGCGCGGCGGCAAGGAGGTCTATGGCGTGGTCTGGGAAGTGGAGACAAGTGAAACCGCTGGGGCGGATGGCACCAAGCGCCTCTTCTTCGCCAGTGTGCGCGATTACGAGCGGCTCTCGCAGGGCTCACCTGCGCAAGTAATCCCCATCACTCCGGCCGATATCGTCTCCGCCGAGAGCATCGCGAGCTGAGCGCGCATGCGCAAGTTCCTTTTCCTGCTTCTCATCGCGGCCTGCCATGCGCCGCAACGCGAAGCAACCAGCCGTTGGGCCGATGAAAGGCTTTGGCCGGTTCTGGAAGCACAAGAGCACCGCGACACGAAGAAGCTCTGTGATCTGCTGAAGGATGCCAATCCCGTTGTGCGTGAAGCTGCGGCGCTGGCCTTCTCGAGTGTGCAGGATTCGCTCGGCGTGCCCTGTTTGCTGGGAGCCTTGCGCGATGATGTCGCCGAGGTGCGCGCGGCATCGGCCTTCGCATTGACCTGGGTTGCGGACACCGTTGTGGTCCGCGCGCTGAATGCCGCGCTCGAGGCTGAAGCAGACAGCGCCGCACGTATCGTGGTGCTGCATGCTGCTTTCCGCGCCGAGCTCAATGCGCAGGAGCACGATGCCCTGTGGCTCATCGGCTTCTTGGAGAACGATGATGCCGTTATCCGCCTGCTGGCGGCGCAGAAGCTGGCGCGCAGCAAATCGGCACTCGCTGATTTGGAGCATGGTGTGCTGCACGCGACGCATGTCGAAGCTGATCCGGAGGTGCGCGCATTCCTCGTGCAGTCGTTGCGCCGCGGTTCGCTCCCGGCCTCACTCGATTCACTTCGGAAATGGACTGCCTCCGACAAGAGCGCTAGTGTCCGCATTGCGGCGATCAGGGCTTTGGCGAAGCGCGTTGACACGCCATCATTCGAACTCCTCGAAGCGCTGAAAAGCTCAACTCCAGGAATCCGAATGACAGCACTGGACGCAATCAAGGCGCAGTCTTTCGTCGATGCAGAACTGTGCGTGCGAATGGCCGGATCAAGCACCGACACGCTCGTTCGCATCGGCATGCTCGGGCTGGCACGTAAGCATGGTCCGCTCGAATCGTCGATAACAAGCCGCAAGGCGCTCAACCGCATCGGGCCAGTCACCGACGACCCCTATCGCATGAGCTCGCTTCTTGAAGCGCTCAGCTTCGCGGCAGACGCAGAAGAGTTCGATGACCTCCGGGCGATTCTGCAATCAAACGAGCACCCAGCTCTTCGTCACGCCGCATTTCAAGGCATGGTCCGCGTCATTCGCGAGAACATGATGCGCTCCCGTTTCGCGTCGCGCGAGGCGCAATACGCTCAGCTGAGCGAGGTGGTCGCTTCTGCAATCACAACGGGTGATGCCGGACTCATCTGCGCCGTTGCAGAGTTGCTCCAGGAGGAAGAAGCCGACGCCATCCGCATTCTCCTTCCGGTTGGACTAGAGCAGCGAGCGCTCGCCACGCTTCAGCCCATACAAGACCTCGAAGCACTCCTCTTGCTTCGGCAAGCAACGGCCAAACGCGATGGCCTTCCTCTCCAGCGCATGAGCGCCCATCCTTCAATCACCCCATCAACAAGGAGAAGCTCCGCGCGCTGGAGCAGGGCCAGCGCTACCGCATCATCACCGGCAAGGGCGATATCATCATCGCCACCGATGTGAACGACTGCCCGGGCAGCAGCCTCGCGTTCGATTCGTTGGTGACCGCAGGCTATTACGATGGCAAGGCCTTCCACCGCATGGTGCCCAACTTCGTGGTTCAGGGCGGCTGCCCGCGCGGCGATGGCTACGGCGGCATGCCGTGGACCTTGCGCACAGAGATTGGTCGCAAACTGTTCACCGCAGGTTCAGTAGGACTTGCTTCCGCAGGCCCCGATACGGAGAGCTGCCAGTTCTTCATCACGCATAGTGCTGCGCCGCATCTCGATGGCCGTTACACGCGCTTTGGTGAGGTGCTGAGCGGTATGGATGTGGTGTGGGAACTACAGGTGGGCGATGTGATCTCGCGGGTGAAGCGACTTCCTTAATCCACCCTCTCCGGCCGCATCTGCGGGAAGAACAGCACCTCCTGGATCGCCGGGTTATTGGTGAGCAGCATCACCAGACGATCCAAGCCGATTCCCACGCCGCTGGTCGGCGGCATGCCGTACTCCAGCGCGCGCAGGAAATCCTGGTCGATGAACATGGCCTCGTCGTCGCCGCGCGCTTGCAGCTTCAGCTGCTCCTCGAAGCGCTCACGCTGATCAATGGGGTCGTTCAGCTCGCTGTAAGCATTGGCCAGCTCGAAGCCGTTCACGAAGAGCTCGAAGCGCTCGGTGAGGCGCTCATCGTCGCGGTGCTTCTTGCACAGCGGGCTCATCTCCACCGGGAAGTCGGTGACGAAGGTGGGCTGGATCAACTCCGGCTGCACCAGCGCGCTGAACAGCTCGTCGATGAGCTTGCCCTTGCCCATCGTGGGCTCCACGTGGATGTGGTGCTTCGCGCAAAGTGAGCGCAACGCGGCCTCATCCATCTCCAGCACATCGGCACCGGTCTTCTCCTGGATGCTGCCACACATGGTGATGCGCTTGAAGGGCGCCGTGAATTGGATCGTGTTCGTGGTGAAGGCTGCGGATGAAGTGCCATTCGCCGCGATGCACACGCGTTCGAGCATGCGCTCCATGAAGTCCATCATCCAGCGGTAGTCCTTATAGGCCACGTACAGCTCCATGATGGTGAACTCCGGGTTGTGCGTGCGGTCCATGCCCTCGTTGCGGAAGTTGCGGCTAAACTCGAACACGCCATCGAAGCCGCCCACGATGAGGCGCTTGAGGTAGAGTTCGTTGGCGATGCGCAGATAGAGCGGAATGTCCAACGCGTTGTGGTGCGTGATGAAGGGACGCGCCGCTGCCCCGCCGGGGATGGGCTGCAGCACGGGCGTCTCCACCTCGTGATAGCCTGCCTCGGTCATGAATGCGCGCATCGCGCTCACGATCCGCGAGCGCTTGAGGAAGGTCTCCTTCACCTGCGGATTCACGATCAGGTCCACGTAGCGCATGCGGTAGCGCAGCTCGGGGTCGGTGAAGGCATCGTGCACCTTGCCTTCCTCATCGGTCTTCACCACGGGCAGCGGGCGCAGGGCCTTGCCGAGCATGGTGAGCTTCTCCACATGAACGGTGATCTCCCCAGTGCGCGTCTTGAACACGAAGCCCTCCACACCGATGAAGTCGCCCAAGTGCAGCAGGTGCTTCCAGGCCTCATCGTAGAGCCGCTTATCGTCGCCGGGACAGATGCTGTCGCGGGCGATGTAGATCTGCTGGTCACCGGTATGGTCGCGCAGCACGGCGAAGCTGGCCTTGCCCATGAGGCGCACGCTCATGATGCGCCCGGCGAGCGTGACGCGATTCGGACCGCCTTCCTCCTTGAAAAGCCCCTTCACCTCCTGCGCAGTGGCGGTCACATTGAATTCGGCGGCGGGGAAGGGCTCGATGCCAAGGGCGCGGAGCTTCTGGAGCGCCTCGCGGCGGATGAGCTCCTGATCGGAAAGGACATGTGTCATTCGTTCTGGAAAGAGGCGGCGAAGGTATCCGAGGCGGCCGCTTTAGACTTCGGCTCATTCATCCACCATGCGTTGGACCATCCTACTGGCACTACCCATCGGGCTCTTGCTGCTTGGAACCCATTCAGGAAAGCGAAAAGCAGAGCGTTCGCGTCAGGCAGCATCGGTGGGACACTCCTTCCCTGAATTCAGCGGCAACTCCCTTCGGGGCGAAACATGGAGCAATGCGCTGTTCAAGGACAAGGTCACCCTCGTGAGCTTTTGGCGAATTGGCTGCGGTGCTTGCATGCTGGAGATGCCTGCCTATGATGCGCTGCTGGATTCGATCCGCGACAGGCGTTTCCGGATCATCTCCATGGCGCCGCATACACCGGACGAGCTCGAGGACTTCTACTCAACCGAGAGCGATGCCTCCATTGCACAGGTGCGCAACGCCATGGGTGGCATCATACCGCGCTATGATGTGCTGCCGATGTGCTCCACCAAGCGCTTCAAGAAGCCTGGCGAGCTTGGCGTGCAATGCGGCACATTGGAGAAGCTCTTCGGCGCCGACGGTTTCCCGGTGACCCTGATCGTGGGTCCTGATGGCATCATCCGGCATCGCCATGAGGGACTGCCCGTGGATAGGAGCACCATGCGGCCCGCACTGGATGGATTCCGGCGCGAATTGGATTCGCTGATCCGGGCCCTTTGAAGCAACTACTGCAACTTCAACCCCTTAATGCCCTCGAAGTCCTTGCGGTTGAGCGTGAGCAGCGCGCAGCCATGCGCTATCGCTGTTGATGCGATCAGCAGGTCGCCGAAACGGCCCCCACGCATCAATTCGTGTTGTCGGCTGAGTTCCCGGAAAAGCAGCGAGACCTCCATGGTGAAAGGCAGCACATGGAAGCCGCCGTGCAGGTCGCTCCAAATCCGCTCGTGCTCGGCCTTGTTGCGGGCGCCATCCAGGACCTCAGCCACGACCATGTCGCAGAGCACCGGCGTTGCGCCCTGCAGACGGTCATAGGCCTCGAATGCCGCGGTTTGCTTCCGCATGCGACCGATAAGGATGCTGGTGTCAATCAGGACCGCTTCCATACGCGACGGCGGATTTCCCGGGCATCCACATCTCGTCCTTCCCAAATCCCATCCAATTGCGCGAACGGGTCCTTTTTGGACTTGTCCTCTCGCTCGATGAACTCTGAAAAAACGGCCGAGATGCTCGTGTTGCGCCTGCGACTCAATGCCCGGGCCTTGCGCTTCACGCGTTCATCCACGAGCAGGGTGAGTTTGGTCTTCATGGCACGTATGGATGGCCAAATGTACGTACGATGCTTGCCAGCGGCAACCAGCGGTGCATCAATGCCGTATCAGCGCCCCTAATTTCGACCCCGCATCAACGCACCCATGCAGCACCTCATCGACGCCTTCCCCAAACAACTGAAGGAAGCCCTGGAAATAGGCCGCAAGGCCCAGTTGAAAGCCCCCGGCGGGCCTTACAGCAATGTGGTCGTCACCGGACTGGGCGGCAGCGGCATCGGCGGGCGCATCGCAGCGCAGCTGGTGCACAAGGAGGCCAAGTGCCCCATCGAGGTCTACAACAACTACTACCTGCCGGGCTATGTGAACCACAAGAGCCTGGTGATTGCCTGCAGCTACAGCGGCAATACGGAGGAAACCCTCGCCGCCATGGAGCAAGCGTTGAACAAAGGCGCGCGTGTGGTGGTGATCACCAGCGGCGGCGCCATGCTCGATATCGCCAAGGCGAAGGGCCTTGACCACATCGTGATTCCGGGCGGCAATCCGCCGCGCACCATGCTGGCCTATTCGCTGGTTCAGCAGTTCTACGTGCTGCACCACTTCGGCATCATCGGCGATGGTTTCGAGGGCGCCATCAAGACCGCCGCGAACATGCTGGATCATGAGAAGGAGGACATCAAAAAAGCCGCCATGGACCTCACTGAGAAACTCGTGGGCAAGCGCTTGGTGATCTACAGCGAGGCCAGCACCGAGGCCGTGAGCATACGTTTCCGCCAGCAGGTGAACGAGAACAGCAAGGAGCTTTGCTGGCACCACGCCATCCCCGAGATGAACCACAACGAGCTGGTGGGCTGGGCCGGCGGCACCGACGATGTGGCCGTGGTGATCTTCCGCCACAAGGAGGACCACGAGCGCAGCCAGATCCGCATGGAGATCAACAAGGAGGTCTTCCGCCGGTACACCCAGCACATCCACGATGTCTGGAGCCAAGGTGACACGGCCTTCGCGCGACAGCTTTTCCTGATCAACCTCGGCGACTGGGTGAGCTTCTACTGGGCCGAGAAGAAGGGCGTGGACCCCACGGAGATCGGTGTGATCAACATGCTGAAAGGGAAGCTGGCGGAGGTGAAATAAGCCGCAGAGACGCAGAGGCGCAGAGAATCACAATGCTCTATCGCGAGCTTTCAGGGGCGATTATTGGAGCGGCCATTGAGGTTCATCGAGAGCTCGGGCCGGGATTGCTTGAGAGCATATACGAGCATTGTCTGGCGCGTGAACTGCGAGATGCAGGCATTCCTTTCCTTCAGCAGCATCCCGTGCCTGTGCGCTACAAGGGTGAGCGGCTCGACATGGGCTTTCGGCTCGACCTATGGGTGGACCAGCGGATCATCGTCGAAATCAAAGCCATTGAGCTCGTGCAGGAAGTCCATCGTGCGCAACTGCTGAGCTACCTGAAACTCACTGGCTGCAAACTCGGACTGCTCATCAACTTCAACGCGCCGGTGCTCGCGGAAGGCGTGCGGCGTGTCGTTAACGGATTGGACGAACCTTGAATTCGCATTCTCAGCGCCTCTGCGTCTCTGCGGCAAACACCATGCGCCTCATCCACTTCCAAGACCTCGGCCTCATCGACTACGCCACCGCGTGGGACCTGCAAACGCGCCTTTTCAAGGAGACCATCGACCGGAAGATCGCGAACCGCTCGCTGCCAGAAAACGAGCAACTGACCACCGAGGATCATTTGCTCTTCTGCGAGCATAATCACGTGTACACGCTGGGAAAGAGCGGCAAGCAGAGCCATTTGCTGCTGAATGAGCAAGGACTGCGCGAGAAGGGCGTTCAGTTCTTCCCCATCGATCGCGGCGGCGACATCACCTACCACGGGCCGGGGCAGATCGTTGGCTACCCCATCTTCGACCTCGACCATCATTTCACCGACATCCACCGCTACCTGCGCACGCTGGAGGAGGCCATCATCGGCACACTGGAAGCATACGGCATCAAAGCAGGGAGGATTGACGGACTCACGGGCGTATGGCTCGACTGGACCGACCCCGTCAAGGCCCGGAAGATCTGCGCCTTCGGCATCCGCGCCAGCCGGTGGGTCACCATGCACGGCTTCGCGTTCAACGTGAACACGGACCTCAGCTATTTCCGGAACATCGTGCCTTGCGGGATCGCGGACAAAGGCGTCACCAGCATGGCCGCTGAGCTGGGCAGCGAGGTGGACATCGAGGCCGTGAAGAAGAGATTGCGGTTGGAGATCGCGGACCTGTTCGATGCGGAGCTGGTGGTGTGAAGAAGAGGCCAGCGACTTATAGCCACCGGGTCCTCTGCGCTCAGCCCGAGCCTCCAGCGTAGGCGGCAGGCAAGCCCTCTACTCCAGCCAGCTCTTCCAGTACTTCCCGTCGTCGATCTTCAGCGCCTCTTCGGTCACCATCAGCGGCTTGAAGGTGTCCACCATCACGGCCAGCTCGTCGGTCTCCTTCTTGCCGATGCTGCGCTCCATGGCGCCGGGGTGCGGACCGTGCGGGATGCCGGCGGGGTGCAAACTGATATGGCCCGGGCCGATGTCGTTGCGGCTCATGAAGTCGCCGTCCACGTAGTACAGCACCTCGTCACTGTCGATGTTGCTGTGGTTGTACGGCGCGGGGATGGCCTGCGGATGGTAGTCGTAGAGGCGCGGCACGAAGCTGCACACCACGAAGGCATCGGTCTCGAAGGTCTGATGCACAGGCGGCGGCTGGTGGACGCGGCCGGTGATCGGCTCGAAGTCGTGGATGCTGAAGGCGTAGGGGTAGTTGTAGCCGTCCCAGCCCACCACGTCGAACGGATGCGTGGCATACACCAGTTCGTGCAGCAAGTTCTGCTTCTTCACCTTGATCACGAAGCTGCCCTTCTCATCATGCGTCTCCAGCTTCTTCGGCCGGCGGATATCGCGCTCGCAGAACGGCGAATGCTCAAGCAATTGCCCGAACCAGTTGCGGTAGCGCTTGGGCGTGTACATGGGGCGGTGGCTCTCAACGATGAAGAGGCGGTTGTCCGCGTCCTTGAACTCCATCGTGTAGATCATCCCTCGGGGAATCATCAGGTAGTCACCGTACTTGAAGTCGATGTTGCCCAGGAAGGTGCGCAGGGTGCCGCTCCCCTTGTGGATGAAGATCATCTCATCGCAGTCAGCGTTCTTGTAGAAGTAGTCCACGCTTTTGGCCTGGGGCGCTGCGAGCACGATGGCGCAATCGCTGTTCACGAGGATGGCCTTACGCGCGGATAGGTGGTCCTTCTCGGGCTTGGTCTTGAAGCCATGCAACCGCAACGAGCGCATATTCTTCTCAATCGCGATCTTGGGCGTAAGGTCCTTGGGCTTGCGCAGCTCCTTCACCATGGTGGGGCGGTGCACATGGTAGCTCAAGGTGCTCATGCCATCGAAGCCGATGGTGCCGAAGAGCTGCTCGTAGTAGTAGCGGTCCTTGCCGTTCTTGAACACGGTGTGGCGCTTGTGCGGAATCTTGCCGAGGCTGTGGTAGATGGGCATTGGCAGGTGGTTGGGACGCGAAATTTCGCGCCCGTACGGGATCAGATCGTGATGCTCGTCAGTTCAGGATGCAGGGTGCCATTCAGCGCCAGCAGCTCCTCTTCCTCACGGATGCGCTGCCTTAATCCTTCGGGATCGTTGATGGCCTTGGTCTTGGTGCTGCGGGTGCTGCGGCCTTTGCGCCAAGCGCGTTGCGCTTCGATGGGCAGCTGGTGTATCTCGCAGCAGCTCGGTGAGCAACAGTCGGCGTATTTCGCTGCGCAGGCCTCGCACTGCACCAGCAGCATGTTGCAGGTGGCCTCGTGGCAATTGGTGATGCGGTCGTTCTTGGCGCCGCACTGCATGCAGGTGCTCACCACATCGTCGGTGATGCGTTCGGCGAGCCGCTCATCGAACACGAAGTTCTGGCCGAGGTATTTGCTCTTCAGGCCTTCGGCTTTCAACTGCCGGGCATAATCGATGATGCCGCCGTGCAACTGGCTCACATTCGTGAAGCCCTCGTGCTTCAGATATGCGCTGGCCTTCTCGCAGCGGATTCCGCCGGTGCAATAGAGCAGCACCTCGGCCCCCTTCTTCTCCTTCATCACTTCCTTCACCTCCTCGATCGCGCCTCGGAACGTATCGGCCTTGGGCAGGTAGGCCCCCTCGAAGTGCCCGATGAGGCACTCGTAGTTGTTGCGCATATCCACCACGATGGCGCCTTCTTCCAACTTCTTGTTGAAGGTCTTCGCGTCGAGGTGCTCGCCCACATTGGTCACATCGAAGGCATCATCGGCAAGGCCATCGGCCACGATCTTCCTCTTTACCTTGATGGCGAGCTTCAGGAAGCTCTTGCCATCATCTTCCACCGCGATCTTCCATGGCACACCCCGGAAGGCCTCGCGGCTGTTCAGGTTGCTGCGGAAGGCCTCAAGATTCGCCGTGGGCAAGCTCACCTGGGCATTGATGCCCTCCTGCGAGAGGTAGATGCGGCCCAGTACGCCGAGCGCTTCCCACTCCAAGTAGAGCGTGTTGCGAAGGGATTCCACATCACTCAGGCGCACGTAGCGGTAGAAGGAAAGGGTGGTGCGCGGCACGCCTTCGTGCTCTAATCGCGCCCGGAGAATGTCGGGACGGTGAAGGTTGCGGAGGCGGTGGGCATCCATGTGGCGAAGATAGGCGGGGCCCGAAGCTTGAGGGCCCCCCGGGAACCCGTGACTAGCCAACGTTCGGTCCGAAAGATGGTGGTACAGAGACATCACTTTGAAGTCTGGTGCGATATCCTCAGGGTAGAGAGCGAAAGGCACGATGACATGCTGAGCGAGACGCTTGCGTAGATCAGAATGCGATTCCCTGTTCTATCTTCGAGCAGCCCCGAAAAACCGACACTGTCGCACCATGAAAGTTCTTGACTCGGTACTCACATTGGCGTTGTGGTGCTCATGGTGCGCTGCATCCTTTGGCCAAGCAGGATCGCTTGACCCTGGTTGGGGCACTGATGGAGTGGTGCTTACCGACTTCTCGAGCGAAAGGGCATATGGCCAATCCGTACTCATCCAGCCCGATGGAAGGGTTGTGGTGGTCGGCACCAATTGGTTGGGCGCGCTCAGCAGTGATATCGCCATTGCACGGTATTTCTCTGACGGAACGTTGGATGCGTCCTTTGGGTCTGGCGGCAGGGTCACTTCGGCCGGGGGAGGCTGGAGTCCGCCGTGCTACGGAGCACTGCAATCAGATGGCAAGATCGTGGTGGCTGGCACACATACATCAGCTTTTTCCGCCATGCGGTTTATGGCTGATGGGTCCGTGGATATTTCATTCGGTGAGGGTGGACAGGTCTTCACGAACATCAGTTCTTTCCCCTTGAATGAAAATGTGCTCGCGCTCGTGATCCAGTCCGATGGTAAGATCCTGCTGGCCGGCCGAACGGCAAGCGGGCATGATGCCGATATGGCGGTGGTGCGCTACCTGCCCAACGGGGCACTGGACGAGGGCTTCGCATCCGGAGGGATCTGGGTTCATGCTGTTTCTCCTCTCAATGATCAGATCCGCACCGTACGTCAGCAACCGGATGGCAAGCTGGTGCTTTTGGGCAGTGCTTCGATTGGAACCTTGCCTTTCCCCGCCAGTCGATTTGCCTTGGTGCGGGTAACTGAGAACGGCCTCCTCGATGGATCATTCGGCACGAACGGTGTGTCGCTCATCGCCGCAGGCACTGGACAAGCCGGCGTGTACTCTGGTGTCCTTCAAACGGACGAGAAGATATTGGCAACCGGGTTCTCGGGATATCCCGCGCTGGTTACGACCATCCGCTGTATGTCTGACGGGTCGTTGGATGAGACCTTCGGCAATGGTGGAGTGATCACCACCTATGTGGCCCAGGAGAGCGCGGTCGGAAAGGATATCGTGGTCCAACCGGATGGGAAGGTCTTGGTGGTCGTTGAATGCTGGGAAGGTACCGGTCCCCCGCACTACACTGCACTTATGCGCTATACCCCCGATGGAGTGCTGGATGAGGTATTCGGCAACTCCGGGATAGCGATTACCTCATTCACAGATAGGGCGATCATTCCGGAATCGCTCTCGCTCCAGTCCGATGGAAAGCCGCTTGTTGCAGGGTATTCCTTCCAAGGCATGGTAACGTATTTTTCGGTAGTGCGCCACCTGAACGACCTGGAGATCGGCGTCCATGAGATCAACCAATTCCATCCACAAATACGTGTCGTTCCGAATCCACTGAGCGAGCGCCTCAGTCTGTACTTCGAGCTTTCTATCCCTGATCGGATATCACTCCATGTGGTTGACGCTGCTGGCCGCGTGGTTCGGTCACTTATTTCCAATGAAATGCATACGTCCGGGGAGCATCTGGTCACCTATGATCTTAGGGGCCTTCCCTCTGGCCATTACACGTTGACTTTCGTAGGCCAAGTGCATGCTGCACAAGCGCCAATCCTCATAGAATAGATGGGGGTTAATTGTGGTGGCTGGAGGCATAGTTTTGCCGCCAATCATGACCAAACGCATCCTCGTTATCGGCAGCTCAGGCCAGATCGGCACCGAGCTCGTGGAAGGGCTGCGCGCCCGATTCGGAAATGAGAATGTAGTGGCCTCGGACATCAAGGAGCCCCAAGTGGCGCAGAACGGTCCTTTCGCCATGGTCGATGCCATGGATCGCCGCGGCATCGAGCGCATCATCGACAAGCACGGCATCACCGAGGTCTATCTGCTTGCGGCATTATTGAGCGCTACCGCCGAGAAGGATCCCGCTTTCGCGTGGAAACTGAACATGGAGAGCCTCTTCATCGTGCTGGAACTTGCGCGAGAAGGGAAATTGAAGCGCGTGTATTGGCCCAGCAGCATCGCTGTTTTCGGCCCCACCACCCCGAAGGACGGCACGCCGCAGCACACCATCGCCGAGCCCACCACGGTTTACGGCATCAGCAAGCTGGCAGGCGAAGGTTGGTGCCAGTACTACCACAAGCGCTTTGGTGTGGATGTGCGCAGCATCCGCTACCCCGGCCTCATCGGCTGGAAGAGCGCGCCCGGCGGCGGCACCACCGACTACGCTGTCCACATCTTCCACGAAGCGATCAAGCACGGCAAGTACACCAGCTTCCTCGGGCCGAAGAGCACCTTACCGATGATGTACATGCCCGACGCCATCCGCGCCACCATCGACTTGATGGAAGCGCCAGCCGAACAGGTAAAGGTGCGTAACAGCTACAACCTCGCCGGCTTCAGCTTCGACCCCGAGCAGATCGCGGCTGAAGTGAGGCGCCACATTCCCGGCTTCACCATCGATTACGCGCCAGATCACCGCCAGGCCATCGCCGACAGCTGGCCGCGCAGCATAGACGATAGCGCCGCCCGCGCCGATTGGGGCTGGAAGCCGCAGTACGACCTGAGCGGCATGGTGGACGACATGATGGTGAACCTGAAGAGGTTGATTGGAGGTTGATTGCATTCGGCATTGGACAATCCGGGCGAAGCGAAGGGATGCAACCTTCTACCCCTCGCCAGCGTTTCGCGCCTCGCGAAGCCCAACACGCCATGTTCCGACAATTCTCACTGCTGATCATGCTGCTCATCGCCGGTCGCGTTGCCGCCCTGGCACAGGACACCCTGAACGTGGTGGACGAAATGGGCCGAAAGCAGGGCTATTGGAAGGTGCTGGCGCCGAAAGCGGAGAAGCCCGAGTACAACGATGGCCAGCTGATCGAAGAGGGCCGCTACAGCAACAGCAAGCGCGTGGGCACGTGGAAGCGCTATTGGCCCAACGGCAATGTGATGAGCGAGATCAACTACCAGATGGGCCGTCCCAGGGGCGATTATCGCACCTATTACCCGACCGGGAAAGTGGAGGAGCAGGGCACTTGGGACCTGGACCGCAACACGGGTAAGTTCCAGCGCTGGCATCCGAACGGAAAACTCGCGCAGGACTTCATCTTCAATGGATACGGCGTGCGCGATGGCGAGCAGAAGTACTACCACGAGAACGGGCAGCTCGCCGTGGCGGTGAACGTTGAGGAGGGCAAGGAAGACGGAACGTTGAAGCGTTACGATACCAATGGCCAGGTCACGCAAGTGGCGCAGTTCAACGACGGCGTGATCAACGAAGCGAACAGCAAGTGGATCAAGCCCGTGCCCAAGGCCGATGACGTGAAGGTGGACCCGAAGGCCGAGGCCGCACCTGCTCCAGCACCCACCGAGCGCACCAACGCCATGGTATTCCGCGAGAACGGCTACAACACGCTTTACGACAAGCAGCTCCGCCTCTCGCAGCAGGGCGAATTCAAGGATGGCCGCCTGTGGGACGGCAAGCGCTACGAGTACGACAGCGATGGCTTCCTGAAACGGATCAAGATCTTCAAGCAGGGCCGCTATCTGGGCGATGCCGTGATCACCGAGGAGGACCTGAAGTAGCCCTTGCGCGCATGGGCGCCCGGTTATATTCGGCGCTCAATCGCTTCACGCATGAACAAGGTGGTGGCCGGGCCCGATGCGGCGCTCGATGGCCTGCAGGACAACATGACGCTCATGGTCGGCGGCTTCGGGCTGTGCGGCATCCCGGAGAACCTGATCGCGGCCATGGTGCGCCGCGGCACCAAGGGGCTCACGTGCATCAGCAACAACGCGGGCGTCGATGACTTCGGACTTGGGCTGTTGCTTCAGACGCGGCAGATCAAGAAGATGATCAGCAGCTATGTGGGCGAGAACGATGAGTTCGAGCGCCAGATGCTCAGCGGCGAATTGGAAGTGGAGCTGATCCCACAAGGCACCTTGGCCGAGCGCTGCCGCGCCGGTGGCGCTGGCATCCCCGCGTTCTTCACCCCGGCGGGCTATGGCACCGAGGTGGGCGAAGGCAAGGAGGCGCGCGAATTCAACGGCAAGATGCACGTGCTGGAGAGCTGGCTCCGCGCCGACTTCGCATTGGTGAAGGCCTGGAAGGGCGATCGTTTCGGCAACCTCGTGTACAAGCGCACGGCGCGCAACTTCAACCCCATGATGGCCATGGCGGGCAAGGTCACCGTAGCCGAGGTGGAGCACCTGGTGGAACCCGGCGAGCTCGATCCGGATGAGATTCACACGCCGGGCATCTTCGTGCAGCGCATCTTCCAGGGCGGCGGCTACGAGAAGCGCATCGAGCAGCGCACGGTGCGCAAACGCTAGGCATGCTGTCCGGCTCGCACATCAGCCGGAATGATGGTGTCGCGATGGCCCTGGCTGCGGCGCTCTTCGGCGTGTACCTCGGGGTGCGTGCCATCCATCTGCCGTTGATCCAGGATGAGGCCAACTCATTCTGGTGGTACGTGGCCTCCGGTCGATTCCTTCCGCTGGATTCACATCTCGATGCCGGCAACCACCACCTGAGCAGCTTCTTCGGCTGGCTCGGATACTCGCTCTTCGGCGCTGAACCCATAGCGCTGCGCTTCGGCAGCTTGCTCGCCTATGCCCTTTATGCAGCCACGCTAGCTCACCTCGCACGGTACGTCCGGTCAGGCTGGATACGATGGTGCTGCTTCCTTGCACTCCTCACATGCCCCTTCCTGCATGAGTATTTCGCCCTGTTCAGGGGCTATGGCCTCGCCGTGGCCTTTTTCGGGCTGGCCGTGCTCCAATCTGTTATTCTGATAGAGGGCCGTAAGCCAATCAACGCGGTTTGGCTCATCGCGGCGGCAACCATGGCCGCGCTCGCAAATCTGTCCATGCTGCCTCTTTGCTTGGTCATGGTAGCAGTGGCGGCGATCCTCGGCATGCACGGCGGATTCGTTCCTGCCCGGGCTGCCCATCGAATTGGGATCGCTGCCGCAGCCCTCGGGTCATTGGCGATATTCGTCCTGCTGGCCTTCGTGTCGATGGCATTGAAGGGCCAAGGACTGCTTTACCACGGTGCCGGCAACGGCCTGCTCGCGGTGAGCGTGAATAGCCTGTGCCAAGCGATCTTCGGATGGAGCGCCTCGAAGCTCCCGATTGTTTGTGCCGCTATGGCCATCGGTGGTTGGTTGGTTGGATTGAACGCTCTTTATCGCAAGCAGCCGGGATCAGGTGCTCTGGTTGTCGTTGGTGCATTGCTTGGAACCGAGTGCATCATCCGCATCGCGCTGCAGGAGGTACTCGGCGTCAACTATCCGCAGGATAGGGCCGCTTTCCAGATGCTCATCTTGTTCCTGCTGCTTGCCTCATTCGCTATCGATGAACTCGGAGTGCGCTCAGCATGGGCGAAGGCTTCGGCAGTGGTGTTCTTGGCGCTGCCCATCATCACGCTCTCCAGCCTGAACGCAGAAGTGGCCATGAACAATGGAGAGCCTGCCGTTCCGAGGCGATTCATCCATCGGCTTGCACAGCTCCAACTCGAATTGGGGCGACCTGTAATTACGGCTGTTGGCAGCAATTTGCGGAGCGGGGTCTCCTTCGCGCAATTCCGCGACGCCGCCTTCATTCAAGAGTCAGAAGACCAGCGATTCGACCATCCAGGACAGGATTTCCGCATCGTGCGCGATACGGAGCTTCACACGGTACAGGACGGGTATCATGCGGTCGATAGCAGTACAGCCGGTTGGGTCCATCTGCTCAAGCGCGATACACCGTTGAGCCTCGACCTTGCCTTTGATTCGACCTTGACTGCTCCGATCGAAATGGGCGAGGGCTTCCGGAACATCCTTGAGCAGAGCCCGGGGCGCTTCGGCAACCGCGCGCTATATGTTCGAGTCACGGGGAATCTGCACCGGAGGCTTGACCATGGGGAATTGCACTTCGTCGTTCACGACGATTACAGAGATGGTGCTGCTTACGAGGACGGGACCGACTTAAGGAAGCTGAGGTTGCAATGGGCTGGCGAACCCTTCGATATCATGCGTCGGCTGCCCGCCGCTGAAGTGGTCGAAGGAACGCGGTGCTTCTTCTGGAATACGACATCGATGCCGGTCCAGATGACTGATGTGCGGATCCGGGTCTATGTCACTGGACAGCCTGACCCAATCTCCGAATCTTGAGGCTCACATGAGCAGCACACGCATCTGTTGGTCGCGCTGGCGTTCCTGTACCTGCTGTTGCGCGCTGCACTCGTCCCCCTCGCCCACGACGAGGCCGCCACCTTCCAGACCTATGTGCTCACGGGCAATTACCTCCCCTACCTCGCGCATTGGGATGCCGGCAACCATCTGCTGGTAACCGCCGTGGCGCGCGGCAGCTACTTGCTCTTCGGCGATGGGCCGCTTGCGCTGCGCGGTTTCCCGGTGCTCTGTTTCTTATTGTGGGCCTGGTATGCGCTGCGCTTCGCACTGCTCTTGGAGGAGCGCATGATCCGCTGCGCGCTATTCACAGCGCTCCTGCTCATGCCCTTCGTGGCCGAGTTCTTCGCGCTTTTCAGAGGGTATGGTCCTTCGCTCGCATTCCTGCTCATGGCATTGTTCCATGCCGTTCGTTTCACTGCGGAGGCGCGCCGCACAGACCTCGTCCTCTTGCTCGTCGCCATGCTGCTCGCTTGCGCGGCATCGCTCACGCTGATCATGTTCTGGTGCATGCTGCTCGCCGGAAGCGCCGTGGTGCTGCTCCGGAACAGGCGGCGCGATGCATCCGCTTGGGCGGCCTTGCTGATCATCGGCGCGCTGCCCCTGCTCCTCGCGGCCCACTACTCCTTCGAGCTCTCGGCGCGCGGGCTGCTGTATTACGGCACGGGGGATGGGCTGCTCTCGGGTACACTGGCCTCCTTGTCCAAGTGGGTGTTGGGCATCGGCGATGGTTCCATTGGCGCGTTGATCATGCTCTTGCCCATTCCCATCGGAGCCTGGGCCTTGCGTGCGGGTCGGCATCGTATGGTGATCAGTGGCCTGATGCTGCTCATCCTCGGGGAATTGCTGGGGCGCTTCATCCTTGCCGAAGCTTTCGGTGTGCTGTACCCGCAGGATCGCACAGCCATGCATCTGGTGCCTGTGCTCCTGCTGCTCTTCGCGTTCTCGGTTTCCGCGCTGACCAACGAACATGCTTGGTGGCCATGGGCCTCAGTCATCCTGTTCGTCCTGCCATTGCGAACGGCGATGGGCCTCAACTTCGATCGCACCTCATTCTGGCCGGAACAAGCCATCCCCGCAGGCGTATTCGAGGCGGTGATGGATCGTCAGGCGCAACTCACCCGGCCGTTGGTCATCGGCGGCTACCACCAGCATGCGGCGGTTTGGGCCTATGGCAGCATGCGCCGCAATGGGTCCTTGCCCATGCTCGACGTGAATGGTTTCCCGCAGCCCACCTGTGACCTGATGCTCATCGATCGCAGCTATTTCCAGGCGCCTCCGGGGTTCAGCGTGATCACGGAAGCGCCGCACGGCAAGCTCACGCTCATGCAACGCGATCCGCCTTTGGTCACCACCATCGTGATGGACACCGCGCTCATCGTTCAACCAACCGATGCGGAATTCATCGAGCTCCTGGTCGTCGAGGGCGTCCCGTGGTTCGCTGAAGAATCCCTCATCGAGGTGGATGCGGTGCTCCGGAGCGTGTCGGCACCCTTGGACGTTCGCCTGGTGGTTGAGGTGAAGGCCGCCGATGGCACAAGCCTGCATTACGATGTGGTGGATGCGCAGCGCGTGCGCGCGCAATGGCAAGGCGAGGATTGGCGCGAGATCCGGCGCGCGCCCGCTCATCCCAACGCGTCCCGATTGGTGTGCTACCTCTGGAATCCGCAACGGCATGTCTTCAGCGCCGACCATGTGCAGGTGAGGGCGCATCGTGTCCTCGACCCATGACGGATTCGCCAGCCTCCTCGCGCGAAGGCGTGGTCTTCTTCGGGCTTGCGGCCCTGATGCTCATGTACGTGGTGCTGCGCGCGGCGTACGTGCCTTTCGTCCACGACGAAGCCACCTCCTTCATCGCCTATGCGCAACCCGGCACCTTCCTGCCCTTCGCCTCGATGTGGGATGCGAACAACCATTTCCTCAATAGCCTATGCGGACATGCCGGATACCGTCTGTTCGGATTGCATCCGCTCGCCTTGCGCTGGGCCAGCGTACTGAGCTATGTGCTGTTCGCCTGGTGCGCATGGCACTTGGGCGAGCGCATCGGTCGGCCCATCATCCGATGGTTGCTCTGGCTGGCGTTGCTGGCCTGTCCCTTCCTGCTCGATTTCTTCTCGCTCTTCCGCGGGTACGGACCCGCCATGGCCCTGCTGCTCCTTGCTGTGTATCAGGCATCGTGCTACCTCGAATCCCGCTCGGAGCGGAGCCTGGCGGTGAGCCTCTTGGCCATGAGCGCCGCAATGGGCTTCATGCTGGGCCTTCTTCCCCTGGCATTGGTGCTGCAGCTGGCGCTCTTCACGGCTGCCTATCGCGTGCGGCGTCACACCGTGATCGGCATCGCACTGGGATTGATTCCGCTGCTCCTGATCGCTTTGCTCGCCAAGCACATGGCCGCTCTCGGATTGCTCTACCATGGCGGCACCGACGGCTATGCCAGCACAACCATCGGCTCATTGCTCAAGTTCACGTTCGGCGTTGTTGGCGAAGGCAGGCCCCAATGGCTTGTGCTGTTCACGACGTTCTTAACGGCACTGCTTATTTGGATGCAGCGTCGTGCGGGCATACCGCATCACCTCATGCTTGTCGCGGCAATGCTCTGGGGCGAATGGGCCTTGCGCTGGTTGCTGGCGTGCACCATCGGCCTGAACTACGCCGAGGACCGCACCGCCCTGCATGTGCTCGTGCTCTTCATCTTGTTCGTCGCGTTCACCGCTGATGCATTGCGACGCCTGCATGCGGCTGCTTGGCTATTGGCAATCCCCCTGCTCGCATTGCCGCTGCGCGTGGCGTTCACGGCCAACCTCGATCGCACAGCCCTCTGGCCCGAGCAATCCATCCCCGGTCGGTTCATGGCACGCATCGAAGCGCTGGAGAAGGAACTCGATCGCCCGGCCATCGTGGGCGCGCATCGCCTGGCAACGATGCCCTTCGGACTGCAGCGCCGATTGCGGGGCGGCGAGGGCGATGCCACGGCGGCGAACTGGCCAAACGCATTGGCCGATGCACGGATCGAAATGCTCGGCGTGCCATTCGATAACGACCAGCGCTTCGCACTTGCCGATAGCGCATCGAATGGACTCCGTTTGTATGTGCGTTCGCCCATGTGGCATTCAACCCTGCAACGCGATAGCGCATTTGCTATGGAATCGGACGGTGGCATGCGGTCCGTGGGCCTCCCGATTCCCGCACAACTCATTCAAGCGAGCGATGTCATTGTTGATGTGAGCGGCTCCCTGCGAGCCACCAGCACGCTCGACCTGCGCGCCTGCGTAGCCGTGTACGACAGCACTGGTGCCGTTCTTCATGTGGACCACTTGATGCTCACCACCCGGCGCGCGCTTTGGAACGGC
Source organism: Flavobacteriales bacterium (assembly GCA_035441065.1). Taxonomy (GTDB): domain Bacteria; phylum Bacteroidota; class Bacteroidia; order Flavobacteriales_F; family PHOS-HE28; genus PHOS-HE28. The sequence continues at coordinate 71,669 of DAORNP010000001.1, forward strand.
GAACACTGGCGAACAGCATTGGCGATTCCGCGTGAGCCGCTTGCAGCGCGCGCCGAGTTCTTCCTCTGGGAGATCGGCCACGGGCCCTTCAAGCTGAGCCAAGGTCGCATGCGCGTGCATGCGATGCGTTGAGTGGGCGATTCGTTGCGGTGGTTGTCGGCTTCTACATTTGGCGCAACCCAACTTGCATGGCGCTCACCAAAGACCAGATGGCCAAGCGCATCGCGCGCGAGCTGAAGGATGGCTACTACGTGAACCTCGGCATCGGCATTCCCACCCTGGTGGCCAACTACATCCCAGAGGGGATCAACGTGGTGCTGCAAAGCGAGAACGGGATCCTCGGCATGGGGCCCTTCCCTTATGAAGGCGAGGAGGACGCCGACCTGATCAATGCCGGCAAGCAGACCGTGACCCTGCTGGGCGGCAGCAGCATCTTCGACAGCGCCACCAGCTTCGCGATGATCCGCGGGCAGCATGTGCAGCTCACGGTGCTCGGCGCCATGGAGGTGAGCGACACCGGCGACATCGCCAACTGGATGATCCCCGGCAAGATGGTGAAGGGCATGGGCGGCGCCATGGACCTGGTGGCGAGCGCCGACAACATCATCGTGTGCATGATGCACGCCAACAAGGCCGGCGAGAGCAAGCTCTTGAAGAAATGCACCCTTCCGCTCACCGGCGTGGGCTGCGTGAAGAAAGTGGTCACCGACCTTGGCGTGTTCGACATCACCCCCGACGGCTTCAAGCTCCTGGAGCGCGCGCCCGGCGTGAGCGTGGAGGAGATCAAGGCGAAGACGGAGGGACGGCTGGTGGTGGAGGGAGAGATCAAAGAGATGAGTGTGTGACATAGCAGCATGGTCCCCAACCTACCGGACCGATTGCGCCTTTTCATCGCGCACTGCGCAGGCAACGGCCGATTCCTATGGGTGGCGTGGGCCGTTTTCTGTGGCTTCTTCAGCTGGTCCTCCATCGACTTCAACTCCAAGATTCCTTTGGAAGACTGGCGGCACGATCTGCGCGGGGACGCTTCGGGCTATTACATCTACCTGCCGGGGACCTTCCATCACGGAATGCGTGCGGCCGATATGAGCGACAGCCTTCGTGTGGTCGCGGGCCTCGGATTCACCTTGGACCGGGAGAACGACCGCATCATTACCAAGTACACCTGTGCACCAGCCATCCTCATGCTCCCCTTTTACCTGCTGGCGGAAGCCATCGAGGGATGGGGCGTGAGCGATGGCTGGAGCCGTACGCATCATCAGACCATCGAGCTGGGCGCGGTGTTCTATTGGTCGTTGGGACTGATGCTCCTCGCCGGATCACTCATGCGGCGCCTGCCCACTGTGCCAGTGGTCGCCATACTGTGCGTGGCAGCGATCGCTTTCGGCACGAACTCCTTCTACTACGCCTTCAGGGCGCCGGCTTTCTCGCATGTGTATTCGTTCTTCCTCGTGTGCCTGGCCATCCACGCGATCTACGTGGATCCCGGGCGGCCCATGCGGAAGGGCATGCGGTGGCTCTTCTTAATCGCCTGTGCCATGATCGTCGCGGTGCGGCCCATCGACGTGGTGGCGGCACTGGCATTGGTTGGGCTGTTGGGCATTGAGCGGCCCGGTGAACTACGGCAACCTGGCTTCTATCCGGCCGGGGTGCTGGCATGCGCGCTGGTGGCTGCGCCGCAACTCCTCTTCTGGAAGTTCGCGCATGGCCATTGGCTCGTGTACAGTTACGGGGAAGAAGGGTTCACAAACTGGGCATCGCCTTACATCAAGGAAGTGCTGATGGCACCCAGGAACGGGCTTCTTCCGCATGCCCCCGCGCTCTTCTTGTTGCCGTTGGGGCTGTGGGCGCAATGGCGCGTTGATAAGCGCGTGGCGCTCCTGTTGGCTGCGACATTCGCCATCATCCTCTATTCCTTCGCAGCATGGCATTCCTGGGATTTCGGCTGCAGCTATGGCATGCGGCCCTTCGTGCAGTACACGCCCTTCGCGGCCCTGTTCACCTGGCCGCTATTGCACATGCTGCATGCGCGTTGGCCGCCTGTGTTCTGGTCGTTGGCCATCGTGCTCGTGTTGGTGAGTTTCGTGAATTACAGGGCCATGCTCGAATACGACGGCTGCAATCTGTGGCCCTTCTGGGATTGGCTACCCTTCGGCCGCAACCTGTGGGAGGCCTTCTTTGGCCGGTTCCCATGCTAGAGGCTGGTCTACTTTCGCGCCCCCTGCGCGCGATCGTCCGCAGGGAGCCTTCCAAAGCATGATCCGTACGCTTTCCATCATCATCCCCGCTTATAACGAGGAGCGCACCATCCACCTGATCCTGGACAAGGTGCGCGATGTGGTGCTTGCTCAAGGCATCCAGAAGGAGGTGGTAATCGTGAATGATGGCTCGAAGGATGGCACTGCCGCAGCGATCTCGCAATACATGGAGGCGAACCCGCAGCTTGGGATCCGATTCTATGAGCAGCCGCGCAACATGGGCAAGGGTGCCGCCATCCATCGCGGCATCCAGGAGGCCACGGGCGAGTACCTCATCGTGCAGGATGCCGACCTCGAATACGATCCGCGCGAGTACAATGACCTGCTCAGGCCCGTGCTCGAAGGGTTCGCCGACGTGGTCTTCGGCTCGCGCTTCATGGGCCACCACCCGCACCGCATCCTCTTCTTTTGGCACAGCATCGGCAACAAGTTCCTCACCTCCCTCTCCAACGCGTTCAACAATTTGAACCTGACGGACATGGAGACCTGCTACAAGCTCATCCGCAGCGACATCGCCAAAGGACTTGTGCTGAAAGAGAAGCGCTTCGGATTCGAACCGGAGGTCACCGCCAAGCTCGCGCGGGTGAAGGGCGTCCGCATCTACGAGGTGGGTATCAGCTACTACGGCCGCACTTACGCAGAGGGCAAGAAGATCGGCTGGAAGGACGGCTTCCGCGCCATCTGGTGCATCGTGAAGTATGGGCTCTAGCGCATCACTGCGCCTGCTGCTGATCGAGCCAGATCATGTACTCCGAATTCCGGCGCAGCGCTTCATCAATCGACTCGTGCTTCCAGAATGCCTGCCTGCGCACCGAGGCGAACCAGGCCTCATCGCCCCGTATCAACTGGTCATAGTACTCCAGGTCCTTCTCGGCGGGAAGCACGGCACGCAGCGGCTCTGCTTCCGAAGCCTTGGCCAATGAGTCATCGGTTGCGATCACGCGATACTGGAACAAGCGCGTTCCGCGAAGCACGATCGGCTCAGACACGGCGAGCGGCATGTCGACACCTTGAAGCCGCATCACATCACCGCGCCATTCGACCAGTTGCTGCAACATGCCCGTGCGGCTGAAGACCATGACGCCCTGCTTGTGCGTTGCGAGCAATTCAACCGCCTCCTCCGGCTTGAAGCCTTCGTGCTTGGCGCCGCCCACCACCATGGTATTCGGAAGAGCATGCAGCAGGATGTAGTAGCTGGCATCCCACGAGTGGAAGTCAAGGATCAATCCATCGCCCGCCCGCGCCTGCGCATTGATCACCGCCAACAAGGCCTCAGTGTCGTTCCCGTAGAGCCTGGGCACCACCTGCATCTCGCGGTAATGACCGAGCACAAGTCCGTCCATCGCAGTGCTCAGCGCACGTTCGCCCAATAGTTTGGTGAAATCAACCTTGCCGAACACAAAAGCGAATGGCAGGGTGACGATGATGCCCAACGGCATGATCACCCTGTGGATAGCCCGCCAGCGCAACGCGGTAAAGACGAGCGCGACGAAGGGCAGCAGGAGGATCAACCAGGTCACCAAGAAGCGATGGTGGAGCATGAGTGATCCTTCCCAGGCTTTCTTCTGGAAGATGATGGCCATTGCGGCGAAGGGGATCAGCCAGATCCATTGCGGGCCAGTGAGCTTTCGACGGATGGCGGCAAGGAAGGTCGCAAACAGCAGCAACAGCGCGCACACCGGTGAGCTGTTCAGCACGAAGGACCAGCCGAAGAAGATCACGCGCTGGATCCGTGTGGCCTTCGTCACATCGTCGTTGATGCCCTCCTTGCCCATGTTCCACTCGTCGTTCTGGTTCACGCTGTAAAGCGCATCGCCGAACTCGATCTGGTTGCCCACCATCCACACCGCCGGGAAGAGCATGGCAAAGGCCCAGAACACGATCGCGATGCGCCAGCCATGCAGCAGGAGCGCTACCAGCGAGAGCGCCGCGATGAGCACCCACGCCTCATAGCGCGTAGCGGCTGCGCAGGTCATGAGCAGGCCGGCAACGGCGGCGCTCCGCCACGCACGTGGCTGTCCTTGGTTCAGCGAGAGCGCGAATAGCGCCGAGGCGAGGAAGAGGCCGTAGGTGACCTCCGAGAGCGCCTGCAAGCTGGTCCATAGCGCGATTGGGCTGAACACGTAAAGGAGCGCTGCGAACACGGCCCCTCGCCGCGAACCGAAAACCGTGAGCGTAAAGCCATACAAGGGAATGGCCGTGAGTGATGCGGCCAGCACGCTCAGGAGCTGCGGTCCCAGCGCCTTGCCAGGGAAAATGAGCATGAAGAGCGCATTGAGGTAATGGTGCAGCGGCCCCCAGTAACCGTGCGTGATCCAGTGCGGGTCCTGCAACCATTCCAGGGCGATGTGTATCCGGCTCACAGCGTCGGCCTGCACCGTCTGGGCCCACGGCAGCATGGTCAGGCGAACGATCAGCGCCGCTGCCGCGATCAGCAGCGCGTCATTCCGGTTGGTCCTCGGAAACAGGCTCATGCGCGTGAAGGTCTTCGATTGCGGGCACTAGTGCGCCAGCCGAGTCATACGGCGCTTCGGAGGCGCGCCTGAGAAGAAGGGTACGCGCGTGCGGGAACGCAGCGACCTCGACGAATCCGATGGGAGCCGCCGTGTCGTATTCCGACACGTAGCGGTAATCGTCGTCGGGGCGCAAGCCTTCGCGATCAAGCGTGCAAAGCCAATCGAGCCCACGCGTGGTGCGGTAATAGTTCAGGCTCGGCTCATACAGCCAGTCGATGCCCAGTTGCACGAAGCCCTCGCGGCGCCAAACGTGCTCGCGATCCGCGATCAAGGCATCCAAGGCTTCTTTGGTCTGTGAGTCGTAGCCCCATTCCCAACTATGGTGTGTGCCGAAGCGCTTGGCGAATGGCGGGACGGCCCACATACAAGCGGCGCAAGCGATCAGGATCGGCGCCACAGGATGCTTGCGCGCCCATAGCCCCAGCAACAGGATGAAGCTGAGCACGAGCGGCACCAACAGGAAGAGCGCGAATCGCGACTTCAGGTGATCGACGCCGAAGAGCAGGTGCTGAGCATAGGCCCCCATCCCGATCAGCACTAAGGTCAGCGTCGCGATGGCCAGCCCGGCGTTCGCGTTCAGAAAACCACTTGCTCTGCTCCTTCGCAGCCCCAAGAGCACCACCACAAGCGCGATGGCCACCACTAACGTGAGGATTACCCAAGCCGCCATCAGCCGATCGCCCTGCAGGCTCAGGGTTGGAACCATGCCGTCGATGAGGGTGGTCACGGTATCTGAATAGAAGCTCGATTTGCCGCCGAAGTCGAGCGGATTGGCCTCGCGCACACGGCGGATGGGCGTGCTCAGCGCGATGAAGGATGCTATGAGCAAGAGGCCGTTCGATTGCGCAACGGGGCGCAAGCGCTCCCAACTCCAGCGATCGGCATAGGCGCCGGCCATCGTGCAGACCGCGTAGGCACCAAGCACAGCGACATAGCCGGTGAGCAGCGCGAAATTGCTCAGGGTGGCGAGCACGCCGGCCAGGTGCATGAGCGCGAGCTGGCCGGATCCTGAACGACTGATGGCCCGACTGGCGTGGTAGATGGCCATGGCGAGGAAGCCGTAAGAGAGGCCATAGCCGCGCGCCAGCGTGAACATCTCCATGAAGTACACATTGGTGAATAGCAGCGGAAAGCCCACCACGATGAGCAACGGGTGGCAGCGCCGGATGAGCAGGGCCGTGTACACCAGATACAGTACGAGCGCCAGCAGGTTCGGCAGACGAAGGGCGAGTTCACTTGTTCCGAAGAGCGCCATGCTGCCCTTCATGGCCAGGCTGTTCAGCAGGTGGTTGTTGGTGTAGGCGGATTCATGGTTGAGCAGCTTCCCGACCGAGAGCTGCGGATAGTTCAGAAAGGTGATGGCTTCATCATGCGTGAACGATGCCGTGGCCGCACGGTGCGTGCAGAGCGCGAGGATCACTGCCGCGCACAAGACGAGGTAGGCCGTGACCCCATGACGCTGCATCAAGGACCTCATCGGACGTTGCGATTCAAGGGTGCGGCATACAAGGTGTCGTCCACCGGAATATTGTTGAAGTGCAGGCCTTCGGCATCGGTGCGCCAGGCCTGTGTGGCCAATGGCCGGAAGAGCACATGCTCCACAACAGCGCGCGTGCGGTTCTGCTCCGGTCCACCGAGCATCACACGGTAGCGGCCGCTGGCACGCTTGGGGCGGAAGGGCATCGCCGCGATGGTGCGGTCGTGCAACTGCATGGGCATGGATCGCACATCCCGGAAGCCTTCCCAATCGACCTTGCCATCGGGATCGCCATGCTCGATGATCAGCCACGAGTTCACGGCATCACCATCGATGGCGCGCACCACCGCGCACAACTCGTAGGTGACTGAAGTGTCCAGTTGCGCGGCATCGAGTTCCATCAACCGGATGAACTCGCTCACCCATCCCTCGAAGGGACCGGCGGCATACGCGACTGCGGGTCGCGAATCGGAACCGGATTCCAGCCAAAGGCCCTCTTGGCGGACCATGTGCCCGCTCGTTTCTGTGAATCGCTGCCGAAGGGCTGGCCCATCCCATGCGAACAGGTCGGCAGCGCTGATCAGGCGCAATTCACCGGCTTCAGTGGCGCGAAGCGGGGCTCCCTTGCGCCAGAGTGAATCTTCTTCAGGTTCCAGGTCATCCCTGCTCCACAGGATCGCGAGCATCGCTGTTGGGGGAATGGCTTCGGCCACGCGCTTCTTGAAGGCCCTTGGCGCGCGAAGGGCCAGAAGCTGCCGGGCGTGCTCGTACGAGGTGCGTATGAGGTTGCCCGCCATCAAAGGCGTTCCCGCACGGTAAGCCACGCCGTACGCCAACGCATGCAGCCGCTCGGGCGCGCCCTTTCCATATCGCTCCGAACCGCCGTGGGGGAAAGGCAGGGGGATGACCGCCGCTGCGCCGCTGGTGCGCACGGCTTGCGCAAGCAGCTCGAGATTCGAGTTCGCTGTTCGCGCATCGAACACATTGCGCGCATGGCCGATCGACCGTGCCATGGATGCCATCACCGGCCAGCCTTCCGCAGCATAAGAAGCCATGAGCAGTGCGAAGACCGCACCTCCGAGCACGCGTCGTTTGCGCTGCGGTGCGGCAAGCCATTGCCAGGCACGAGCCGCGCAGAACAGCAGGCACACGAAGTAGAAGGCCCATGCGAACCGGCCCGTGGATCGGAATTGCTTCAGCATGGGAAGCGCATCACCCAGTAGTTCTCCAAGCACATTCATGGCGAAGAGCAGGACCAGCGCGGCAGCGATCAATTGCATGGCGGGCTCATCGGGGCTCAGTGCCGCACGGCCACGTTTCCGCAATCGCGCAACAAGCACCACGATCGCCGCGAGCAGCAGGAAGGGCGTTACGATGCCCAAGTAGCAGAGCGACTCCCACGCGAGGCCGCCCTCGGGCTTGAGCGGATGCACCCATGCACTCATGGGTGGTTGCGTGGAGACCAGCAGGCTCTGCCAGCGCGTGGCGTAAGCATCGGCGCCCGGTGGTGTCTCGGGCCGGTCGGGCAAGCGGTCGCTGGCATTCTCCAAGGCGAGGAACACGGCCACCGGCAGCACCGCCATTGCGCCGACGTCGATGTAGGTGCGCTTCTGCTTCAGCGGCCTCCATTCCACGAGCGCTCGCACGCCGATTGAGGAAGCCACGAAGAGCGCGCTCATCAAGCCGAGATACGGATGCGTGAGCAGCGCCAGCAGCACCAGCGCGCAGGTGAAGAAGGCCCAGACCCAGCGCTTCTTTGCATCGCCAGCGCGAAGCAACGTGTACCACGTGGCGGGGAACATCCAGCAATGCGCCAGCGCGTAATGGCCGCCCAAGCGGTACACCTGCGGCTGCAGCATGCTGATGGCAACCGCTGCCAACGCCGCAGCCCAAGGTGCCATGCCCCAACGCCGCCCGATGGCGAAGAGCGCCCACGCACAGCCCAACGGCGCGAGCAGGAGCAACACGTTCAACACTCCGATCTTCCAGGGCTTCAGCCAAGGCAACTGTTGAATGAGCCAAGCCAGTGGCGGATGCCCATCGGTGTAGAAGATGTGGTCGCCATAGGGATAGCCGGAGCCGTTGAAATGCAGCAGATCCCGACCATGCTCGGCATGCCACGCGTAGGTGAAGTAATTCTTCAGTCCATCACCATCGGCCGATAGCAGGACCGCATTCGCGTTCTTGAGCGGTTCGCCGAAATGCGCGAGGATTACGCCCAGCATCACTGCCGTGAGCGCCAGCCACCAGGCCCAAGCACGCTTGGCGGGTTGCGGAGCAGCACCTTGAGCGGCCATTGGTATGGGATCACTTCGGCTTACCGACGACCGCCTCGCTGACCTTGCCGAAGAAGTGCTTCCACTCCCAGCCATGATCCGACCAGTGCGGCTCGTACAGCTCCGTGAGGCCGAGGTTGAGGTGGATGATCGCGGCAAAGCAGACCGCAGCGCATAGGCGCCAAATGAAGGGGCGCTCCAGCATGGCATGCATGAGCCACGCGAGCGGGATCACGAGCAGGCCATAGAGATCCACGAAGCCGCGATGGCCGAAGCTGCCGCCCAGCCACCAGCACCACCAGGCACTGTAGAGCAGCCAGGTGAGGCAGACCAGCAGGAGCACGGTCCTCGCCGGTGCCACACCCTGCCATGCCCTTCGCACGAGCATGATCAGCACAGGGATCATCAATGGGGTGTACACCAGCCAGCCATTGCGCGGGCTGAAAAGCACCATGCCGGGCACCATCTTCCCGAAATCGAAGTGCTCATCCTTCTTGCCGTAGGTGAAAGTGATCGCCTCACCGGTGACCCAATGCCAATAAATCATCTGCAGCACCCAGGGAAACAGCGCCAATGCGAGGGAGGTGAAGAATGCCGCCTTATGCAGCATCAGGTTCCGGAAAAGCGTCCGCAGGGCGGGCCAACCGCCCACGAGCAAGGGGAAGAGCAGGCTGAAGATGTTGAGCTGGCGGATGAGCACGAGCAGCGCACCGCTGATCACCAGCGCCGCCACATGCACCGGGCGCGGCCCATCGAGCATGCGCAGGGCGCTCCATGCGTAGAGCGTAATGAGGAAAAAGGAGTGCAGGTGCGACATCATCGGTTGCTGCACGCTGTAGTAGAACAGGTTGGTGCCCGCGTAGAGCACCAGCACGGACAGAAGAGCCGGCAATACGCTGCTGAAGCGACGCGCCAATTTGAACGCGAGCACGCAGCCTGCGGCCGTATAGAACGATGTGCCCAGCATGATGGCCACGCCATAGGGCGATGAGAAGCCGTTGAGGTCGTAGCCGAAGGTCCAAGCGGCCCAGTGCCCCAGCAGGAAGAAGGGCGTCTCCAGCACGGCCACGCCGATGGTGAAGAGGCTGATCCATGGTCCGGTCTCCTGCATGTAGGTCCAGTACATGCGGGTCCAGTCCCATTCGATGAAGGTGCACGGGAGCCATTGGTAGTAGCCCAGGGAATCGGTGCCGTGCCGGAGGAACTCGTAAGGGTCGTGCTGGTGCTTCAGCCAGGCCGTGTGCCAGTTGATGATCAGGATCAGCAGGAAGAGCGCCCATTGCAGCGTGCGTTCCCATTGGGCCATGGGGCTGTTCGCTGGGATTCCGCGCATGGCGGCCAAGATACCGGTGGAGCGATCCGCCGCAGGGCGATGCGTGGATCATGGCCCATCTTCGCCGACGGATGAGCGATACGGTTGCCCAGCGAATCGTGCTGGTGATGCCTTGCTACAATGAGGCCGGGCGCTTGCCGGTGCAACGCATCAAGGACACCTTGAACGCGCATCCTTGGCTGTCACTCGTACTGGTGGACGACGGCAGCACGGATGGCACAGCCGCAGTGCTTGGGCGACTGTCGGAGTCATTCCCGGATCGCGTTCAGGTGCTGGTCCTTGCGCGCAATGGGGGCAAGGGCGAAGCGGTGCGACAAGGCATGCTCATGGCAGCCGGCCTTTTCCCCGGGACCCGGTATGCAGGGTTCTTCGATGCCGACCTCGCCACGCCGCTGGAGGAAGCCCTGCACCTGAGGGAAAGCGCTGGAAGCGGCCACCCAGCGCTGATCATGGGCAGCCGGGTGAACCTCATGGGCACCACGCGCATCCAGCGATCATCCGCACGGCACTACATCGGCCGCCTGTTCTCAACGATGGTGAGCGAAATGCTCAAGCTGCCGGTTTACGACTCGCAATGCGGCGCCAAGCTGGTGCGGATGGACCGCGTGCAGCAGCTCTTCGGAGAACCCTTCCTCACCCGATGGCTCTTCGATGTGGAGTTGATCTGGCGGGTGGTGAACCTCGTTGGGCGTGAGCGGGCGCACATGGAGATCGCCGAGGTGCCTGTACGCACCTGGCTGGAACAGGGCGGC
>DAORNP010000002.1:0-3790 GCA_035441065.1 Flavobacteriales bacterium
TGAGCCAAGCCATCCAGGGGCTGGGTTGGGAGGGCTTCCACGCCTTGGATCGGGCCAGTCTCCTGCTGATCAGCACCTACGAGCCGTGCGCCATGTGCCGCGGCATGCTGCTGGAGTATGGCATAAAGCGTGTGGTGTGCCTGGAAGCGAAGAGCATGTTGCATTGGTTGCGCGAGGATCTGCGCTGGGTCCGCTACGAACTAACCAAGCAGTCCGGACCCCCCGAGGAATTGCAGAAGGCGTTGTTCATGCTTCATCCCGATTTTCCTGGAACCCGCGCCGGGCTAGGGGAGTAGCGCTGAATAGGAGGGCGATCAACAGGGCATCGTTGGTGATCCGTTCAACCCCGTTCGTCGCGGCGAATGGCACCATCGGACCTTGGCGCCATGACAGCGGCGGTGTTCGAGGCGCGCTACAACCGGATCCTGCGTTCGCGCGAGCAGGGCTATGAGGAACTCTCCGATTTCCTTGGTCGCAAGGCCGATCTCGGGCCGCTGGTCAGGCTCGGGCTCTTGCGGCGCCGTGAAGTGAATAGCGAGTACCAGCGCTACCATGGTTATGTGCCAACGCCCTCTGGAGAGGAGTTCCTGCTGTACATCGCAGAGAAGGAACTCATCCTCGTGAAGCCTGGAATGACCGGTGCGCTCTTCACAGCATTGAAGAAGGACCCCGCGCCCAAGGCCGTGTTCAAGCCCACTTATACCGAGCCCACCAAGCCGCAGTTCGACCTGTGGCGTGCGCAACGTGATCAGGCCGGCCGCGATGTCTGGAGGGCCCAACGCGCCGAGCAACTGCATGATGCCTTGATGCAGGGATACATGGATTTCAGGGCATTCACAACGCGTACGAGCGTGGGTGAAGGCGTATTGCTGCGGCTCGAATTGGCCAAGCCGCGCCATGATCGGCCGCATGAGCATGCGCTCTCCTTCGAGCTTACCAAAGAAGGGCAGCGCTATTTGGAGTTGCGCAATCCTTGGGAGCTCGTGCTGGTGAAGCCGGGTATGGAACTGCCGCTCTTCCAGCGCTGCGATCCCGACAACGCGGCCTACTGGTGCGAATTGCCGTAGAGGATCCTACTGCCTCTTCAGCTTACCGCCCTTCCACGCCTGAATGAACTGCGCCCAGGCGATGGGGTTGAAGAGGTTGATGGCCGGTGTGCCGCCGCTGTAGTAGAGACGCGTCTGATCCATGGCCATCTGGTAGTTGTAGCTCATGGCCCCATCGGGCGGCAGGTTCTCGAATCGCTGCACCATTTCCGCCGGCGACAGGTTCCGCATGGTCAGTTGATAATCGTCGGCAGGCAGGCGCAGGTTGAGGAAGGCCTCGGCGAACTGCTCCCGCGAAGGCCAGGGCACCACCACTTGCTCCTTGAGCCAAACGGTATCGCGCCCCATCACGTGAATCATGGAGTAGCGGTTCTCGGGCAGCTCCAGCGGAATGATGTAGCTGGAGCGGGAGAAGCCCAGCGCGCTGAACATGACCGTATCGCCCTCTTGCGCCACGAAGCTGAAATAGCCATAGACATCGCTCATCGTGCCCCGGTAGGTGTCCTTCACCATGATGTTCGTGAAGGGCACCGGCATCAGGCTGTCCGTGACCACCACGCCGCTGAACTGCACCAGTTTGGGCTTTTCGGGCTGGGCGGCAGCAGTGAATGCGATCAGGGCGAAGAGGAGCAGCAGGAATTGACGCATGTGTTTCATTCCCCTCAACGGGGGCGGTAAAAGTAGGCCAGCCGAAAGGGGCGGGCAGCGCATTGGACATGCCTGCCGTCTGATAGTTTAGCCCCCCATCCCGATCACATGCGCCTAACTACCCTCGCAGCGGCCCTTATGCCGTTCGCGCTCCACGCCCAGATCACCATCGGCCTGCCCGATATGCCGAGCGCTGGCGATACCGTTCGCTACCGTACGGTTCCTGCCACCGGTCTCGATGCGGAATCGACCGAAGCGGGTTTCATCTGGGACTTCACTCTGCTGCCCGAAGGGACCGAAGGCGCCGACACTTGCGTGACCGTTGCCAGCACGCCCCTCCCTTACCAGTTCTACTTCAACAATCCCTTCTTGTACCCGGATCACCGCGCCGATTACGCCGTTCGAGGCCAGGGATTCAATTTCCAGGTGCTCACTGTTTCCGATGTTCGCGAGTATTTCAAGAAGGATGCGACCGGTTTCCGCAATGTGGGCTTCGGCGCCAACATCAACGGCATCCCCTCCAGTACCCGACGCATACCGGTTGATTGGATCCACCGTTTCCCGCTCGAGTATGGAGACCTGGACACCAGCTTCAGCGAATTCACCCTCTCGGTGCCTACGCTCTTCAGCTATACCCAACGGCAGACGCGCTACAACGAGGTGGATGGCTGGGGAACGCTCTACCTGCCCGCCGACACCTTCGAGGTGCTGCGGGTGAAGAGCACCTTGGCCCGCATCGACAGTGCTTATGTGGAGCAGTTCGGCCAGGGATTCACCTTCCCGGAGACGCAGACCATTGAATACAAATGGATCGCTCAGGGAATGGACCTGCCCGTGCTGGTGATCACGGTGGTGGCCGGTCAGCCGACGACCGCGCGCTACCACTATTCCCCGGTGGATGTGCAAACAGGCCTTCATGCAGCCGAAAAGCCGCGCATGCTGCTATTCCCCAACCCAGCAGAGCACTCAGTAGACCTGCGTTTTCCAGAAGGCGATTGGCGCACGGTTCGTGTGCTTGATTCCAGCGGCCGCATGATGCGCGAAATGCCGCTCAACGGGGCAGCACGACTCACCATCAATCTGGCCGGCCTTGCTCCGGGCGCCTATGCCGTCGATGCAAGTGGGCCTGATGGCCGATTGTCGGCGCGCCTGCTCGTGCAGTAGCCGCTTGTCAGGCTGAAGGTCCGTTGGTCATGACCTCGGCCTTCGCAGGGGGTGGACCGTGATCGGCGCAGGTACATTCGCGGCGAACAAAACAACCGCTATGAGAAAGTACCTCGGATTGATTGTCGGACTCGGCATCATCGGCGTTGTGGCGATGTGGCTGATGTCCTACTACAACGGAACCATCACCGCTGCTGAAGCGGTGGAGAAGACTTGGGGCGACGTGCTCGTGCGCTATCAGGAACGGGCTGATAAGACCAAGAACCTGCTCGAGATCGTGAAGGGCGCTGCCGACTTCGAGCAGGAGACCCTGCGCGAGGTGATTGAGGCCCGCAGCAAGGCTTCGTCCATCAATCTCACGGCGGATCAGCTCACGCCAGAGAACCTAAAGGCCTTCGAAGAGGCGCAAGCTCAATTCACTGGTGCACTCTCCAGACTCATGGTAACCGTGGAGCGCTACCCTGACCTTAAGGCCGTGGCTGCTTTCCGCGATTTCCAAGCGCAATATGAAGGGATGGAGAACCGCATCAGCGTAGAGCGGCGGAAATTCAACGACGCGGTACGGCTGTATAACCTCCGTGTGAAGCGCTTCCCGGGCAATATGCTTGCTGGCTTCTTCGGATTCGCGGAAAAGGGCTATTTCCAGGCTGCGGAAGGCACTGAGAACGCCCCCGATATTTCCTTCAAGTGAGCACGGCGACCGCTGCCGAGTTCCTCACTGAAGCGGAACGGGAGCGCGTTTCGCGAGCCGTCAGTGAGGCGGAGCTACGTACCAGCGGAGAGATCCGTGTGCACCTCGAGGACCACATTGAAGAAGATGTGCTGCAGCATGCTGCCTTCGTCTTCGAGGAGTTGGGCATGCAGCGCACGAAGGACCGCAATGGCGTGCTCATCTACGTGAGCGTAGGGGACAGGCAGGTGGCGGTGATCGG
>DAORNP010000002.1:3852-7997 GCA_035441065.1 Flavobacteriales bacterium
GCATTTCGCGGCTGGCCGGCAGGCCGATGGGCTCTGCGAGGCTGCGCGCATGGTGGGCGAGAAGCTGCGCGACCTGCATCCCTGGCATGGAGAGGATCGTGATGAGTTGAGCAACGAAGTGAGCTTTCGCGCATGAGGAAGCTGTTCCTGCTCCTGCTGATCGGCGCAGCGCTACCCTTGAGCGCTGCACGTTTCCCATGCGACCTGAAGAAGCCGCCGGAACGGGAGCAGGGCAAATTGCTCTGGTCGTATGCACCGCTGCTCAACCCGGCTGAGGAGCAGCGGATCGATAAGCGCCTCACCGAGTTCGCACGCGAGACCAGTAATCAGGTGCTCGTGCTCATCGTGGATACGCTCTGCGGAGAAGAGGCCTCGGACCTTGCCTTTGCTATCGGCGAGCGGTGGGGCATCGGGCAAAAAGACTTTGACAACGGCATCGTATTCCTCATCAAACCGACAGGTGGATCAGGCCAGCGCAGGGTGTTCATCGCCACCGGCTACGGCCTGGAGGGCGCAGTGCCTGATGCGGTGTGCAGACGCATCGTCGAGAACGAGGTGCTGCCGCGATTCAAGCAGGGCGAATTCGCGCGGGGCATCGAAGCGGCGCTTGATGTGCTCTTTCCGCTGGCTCAAGGAGAGTTCAGTCATGCTGATTACGGCAAGCAGCGTGCTCCCTGGGGGCCGATGGCGGTGATGGTCGTGATCCTCATCATCTGGTTCATTGCATGGCGGAGCAAGGTGAAGAGCTATGCGCATGTGAACCGCACCGATTTCTGGACAGCCATGTGGTTACTCAGCCAGGCAAACCGGCGTGGTGGTGGATCATGGGGTGGATCCGGAGGCGGTGGCTTCGGTGGGGGGGGCTTCGGCGGCTTCGGCGGCGGCAGCTTCGGAGGAGGTGGCGCTGGCGGAAGATGGTGAATGCGCGCAATCAAGCTCCGAGCCTCCTTGTACATTAGCAGCCGCATGAGGATGCCTAAGAGCGCCCACGGGGCGATCGTCGCTGCGATGCTGATGGCTGGTATGAGCCAGACGGATTCCGTGCAGGCCCAAAGCGTGCAGCTCTTGTTGATCCGAGCAGACTCCTTGCTCGATGCTGATAAGCCCCAACGGGCGCTCGATGTATTCGATCAAGCCGTGAAGCGCGAAGCAACCCCGGCCACGTTGCTGGGTCGGGCGCGCGCCTTCCAGAAGCTGAACAGGATGGAGCGCTTCGTGCAGGATGTGGACCGGGCCCTGCGCATGGATAGCACCAACGGAGAGGCACATTTCCAACGTGGCCTTTATTCCCTGCAGGCCAACGATAGCGACCGCGCCGAATTCCATGGTGAGCGGGCCATCCGATACGCGCGTTCGAATCACTGGAAAGCGAAGGCCCTCAATGTGCGCGGTGAGGCGCGGGCCGAACGGAAGCACTACGCGGAGGCCGCTGCCGATCTCGCTGAGGCATGGGCGCTGGGCCTGGAGGACATGACCGCTCTGCGGACACTGGCTCGCCTCTACGATGGCGAAGGCCAGTATGCCGAATCACTCCGGGTGCTTGAGCGCCTTTGTGAACTCGACCCTGGAGACATGGGCAATTGGACCAATCGCGCCAACGAGCTCAATCAACTTGGACGGTATGAAGAAGCCATTGGAATTGCCGACCGCGCTCTGACCTCGGATAAGGATGAACCCATCGGGCTCAGCCACAAGGCTTATGCCCTTGCGAAACTCGAGCGCGATTCCGAAGCCTGGCCCGTGCTTGAACGCAGCCTGCGCAATTACCCGAGCAACCCTTTCGCGCTGCGCACGCGCGCCATCCTCCGCTTGCGCAAAGGCGATAGAGCCAAAGCTTGCGATGACCTCAGCCTCGCCAAGGCGTTAGCCGAGATCCCAGAAGTGGACCGGCTGCTGCAAGAGCATTGCGGCGGCAGCCAGCGCAAGCGCTGATCTCAATCTGTGATCACAAGTCGTGCTTGGGCCAATAGAGCGCCCTCATGCTTCAGCACAACCTGATAGATCCCAGGCGCCAATCCCCAATCCGCATCGAGCTGTCCTGAAGCGGGCATGCGCTCGGCGGCAATCGCACGACCAGCGGCGTCATACACTTCAATCACACCGGCGCCCGCAGCGGTCGCTGTGATCCGGAAGGCGCTACTGGCCGGATTGGGTGCGATCATCAGCGAGGATGAGAGCTCGGGCACATGCGTATCGTCCACGTAATAGAGCTCGAACACATCAAGCCCGGCTTCCACTACGTGACCAGGGTTCACATCGGAGGTGGTTGCAACGAATCGCATGGTTGCGGTGGGTTCCAGGTAGTCGTCGATGCGGCGCTCGCGAATAACCCAAGTGCCATTCCCTGAACTGGCGGAGGTCACCGTTTCGATGGTCGCAGTGGTGCTGCCATTGTCGAGCCGGATCAAAAGCTGGTCGTGGGGATTGCCGCTGCCTCCGCCGTTCACGAACCAGCGACGATAGCGAACATGAGCGATTCCCGATGCTGTGGCATCGAAGATGGGCGAGGTGACCGTGGTTGTGCCGCCATCCACATCGTGGTCGCCCACGCCGCCACCCTGCAAGCCCGTCACAAAAGCTTCATCACCACAATCGCCGGCAACATCAGAGGAAGGATTGCTGGGTTGACCACCGAGCACAGTACCTGCCGGTACACCGCGCTCCCATTCCCCTGCCGTCGCATCGCCGGTCACGGTCCAGCCCAGTTGGAGAGCGAAATCATCGGCGTAGCCGATCGGCAGTTGGACATTGATGGTGTTGTTGGAAGGAGGGTTGATAGCCTGCGGGGCAAGGCAGGTGGTGCGCCAGCCCCAGCGGCCAGCCGTCAAGGCATAGGTATCGGCGAAGACGCCGCTGATGGTGTAGTCTCCTTGCGCATCGGACTGGCCGGAATAGGAATACGTGGCGCTGACGATGGACACCGTGGCTCCCT
This sequence comes from Flavobacteriales bacterium, assembly GCA_035441065.1. Classification (GTDB taxonomy): domain Bacteria; phylum Bacteroidota; class Bacteroidia; order Flavobacteriales_F; family PHOS-HE28; genus PHOS-HE28. The sequence goes on from DAORNP010000002.1 coordinate 6,785, forward strand.
CCACTGGTTCACCGGTGCCTGCCGTGGTCACGGTGCCGCTCACATCGAAGGGCACCAGAGGCTGCAACTGGATGTTGAGCATGGTCAACTGGCCATTCACCAGCGCCACGTCGAATACAGCGGCATCGATGTACCCCGGGGCCGATGCGGTTACGGTATAGGTTCCGCCGGTATGGTAGCCGGTGGCGTAGCTGCCATCGACCACGGTGATGTCCTGTGAGGGGGTGCTGACGATCTGCACCGTGGTGCCTCCGACCGGGATGCCGGTGACCGCGTTGGTGACGATGCCTTCCAGCCGACAGGCCTGCGTGTAGGTCGGGGCCAGCACGAAGAGCCCGCGTTCGATGTCGGAGATGATGAGGTTGCCAGAGGCGAAGAAGGGGTAAACGCCCCAAGCCCCGAAGAAGCCATCTCCCGTCAACGGCGTGGTGTCGTAGTGACCCACCTCCACCATGTTGTGCGGATCGCTGGCATCGTAGATGACCACGCCGTAGGTGTAGTAGGACGTGATCACATAATCATTCAGCCAATAGGTGTTGTGGGGAATGGCCCCTGAGCCGTTGTCGCTGCGTAGCCGGTCCACCTCGGTGATGTCCGTGGGGTCGCTCACATCATATGCGCCTACGTACGCATTGGTGCGCTCGTCGGTGGTGAAGAGGAAATCTCCGCTCGCATCGAGCCAGGTGTTATGCGTGAAATCGCTGGGCGTGGACTTCGTGCCCAATAGGACTGGGGCGGCGGGGTCGGAAACGTCCACGATCGAGAAAAAGCCATCCGAGACGTGCGCCGCGTAGAGCGTATCGCCCCGCGCGAAGCTGTCGTGGCAGTACCAGTTGTCGAATTCGCCCACCTCCACGGGGTTCATCGGGTCCTGTGTGAGGTCGTACATGATCACGCCCTGATTGCCCCGGTTGGCGCCATGCAGGTAAAGCCGGCCGTTCTCATCGATGAAGAGAGAATGCGAGTTGTCCCAGTCCGGGGCCAGCCAGACCACGGCAGGCAGGTCCGTGCTCTGCGGCAGCGGGCTGAGGTCTACGATCACCAATCCGCCGTCCTCCGCCTCCGTGGTCACATAGGCATGGTCGCCCCACACCTTGATCTCGCGCCAGATGCTGGGTGGGCCTGGGAAGAAGAAGACCTCCACCGGGTTGGCCGGGTCGGCAAGGCTCACCACGCTGAGGCCGCCCGGGTTCTGCGCGTTGGTACCGCACAC
>DAORNP010000002.1:8063-8273 GCA_035441065.1 Flavobacteriales bacterium
AGCGCCTGATAATCGAGTTGGCCTACGAAATCGATGTTGAGCTGGGCAGTGGCGGTTGCCGCGCAAAAGGCGGCGGCGAGGAGCAGTGGTGCGCGCATATGGTTTGTTGACCGTGCCAAAGTAGGCTGGCGCGCCATGCCCATGACCTGCGCCGCACGCATGCTTCCTAGCGAGGGTTGAATACTTGCCGGTGGTCGATGGAATGGCCGG
>DAORNP010000002.1:8439-11387 GCA_035441065.1 Flavobacteriales bacterium
AAGGAGCGGGTCACGCAGGCCATCAAGAACAAGTTGGAGGAAGCAGCTGGCGCGCAGGCCCGCATCCTGCTGCCCGATGGTGACTTCATTGAAGAGATCGCTGCGGAGAGCGCGCGAGGGCATCGGCTCGTGGTCATGGGAACGCATGGTCCGAAAGGTCTCCGCCAGAGCATCTTCGGCGCCGATATCCTGAAATTGGTGCGCCGCTGCGCCGTGCCATGTTACGTGGTGCAGGCCGAGAGTCCCGTGGATAAAGAACTCTCGCGAATCGTGATGCCGGTGGCGGGCCACGACGATATCGAACGGTTGATCGAGACGGTGTGCATGGTGGCCAAGGCTTGGGCCGCAGAGGTGGATGTGTTCCAACTGATGCGCCCAGGTGAGCAGCCCAGCGATGAGTTGCTCCAGAACAAGCTCCGCATGCTCGAGCGCCTGGCCGAAGAGGGCATCCGCCACGCTGAAGTGAATGAGCCGAGCACATCTTTCAGTGTGGGATTCGCTGCCGCAACCGTCGCTTACAGCCAGCGGGTGGGTGCAGGGGCCATCGCCATCATGGCCCATGCCTCGGCCGAGTACCGCTACATCGCCGATGCGGAGAAAGAACGCATTCTGGCCAACGAGGCGCGTATTCCGGTGATTTGCGCCTGAGCTGACGAAAGGCAACCTGTCGGTGGGTCATAACCCGCTATCTTCGTGCGCTTTAACGCAATTGGCTTCGATGCCACGTACCATGCGCTACTTCCTTTCCTTGGCATGCTTTGGTTTCGCTCTGAGCATGTGCGGTCAGTTCGGCCCAGCCACCTCGGCGGTTCCTGTGACGGGTACTGAATCGGCGCAAGCCATCGACGTGGATGGCGATGGTGCCTTGGACATTGCGAGCCTCGAGCCCGGACAGGGCTTGGTCTGGTTCCGTAACACCAATGGGCTAGGAGACTTCGGCCCGGCTGAGATTGTGGCGCTTGACACCTTGGATCCAACCATCTGGGTGATGGCCGATCTCACCGGTGACGGCGCTCCGGAAGCGGTATTCATTGGCGATGGAGGGCAGGCACTCTACTGGGTATTAAACAACGGCACCGGTGGTTTTGCTGAACCGGGACTCATTCAGGATCTGGCAGCGCAAGCATTGAGTGTGGGGGCATTGGCATTGGCAGAGGTCACAGGCGATGGTCTGCTCGACATCATCTTCTCGGCGAGGGATGCCATGGAGGTCAGTGATCTGTTCATCGGCGTGAATAGTGCGGGGACCTTCACGGGCTTCGATGCTATGGGCTTGGAGATCAACGGGCCTGCTCCAACCTTCATCCTGAGCGGTGATCTCGATCTCTCTGGCGGTAACGACCTGGTAGTGCAGGATATGATGGGCCAGTTGATCGTGCTGCGCAATACGAATGGCGAAGGCACCGATTGGCAGGTTGATGCGCTGGTGCTGCCCGATGGCATGTACAGCTTCGTGCGCCCGCAACTCATTGATGTTGACGGTGACGGCGATCCGGATCTGGCCGAAGCCGGATTCCCCAATGTCTTCTGGCGCGAGAATCCGTTGCTCGAAGGCGGGGTTTGGGGGGCTTGGACGGCCTACCAGTTAGAGGCTTGGACCACCAGCGGCCCCGGTTTGTTTGGTAACCTAGGGTGCGGAAGCGGGGCTGGGTTCGCCAGCATTCCGTTGAATCCGAGCGAGGAGCCACGCTATGCACACTGGCTCGAGCCTTTGGGAGCTTTCTCCGCTAGGCAGCACTTGCCCGACATGCCCCGCGGGGTGCCATTGCTCTTCGCCGATTTCGATGGCGATGGCCGCGATGACCTCTACATGCGCTTCGAGGGGCAGGGCTTGCTCCTTCGGAATACCACCGAGACACCAGTTGAACCAGCCCTTCTTCCACAGCTCCCCACCTTGTGCAGGTATGGTTCAGATCTCACTTTGCCTGAGGCACAACCGTCTAATGGACAATGGGTTGGACAGGGAGTGTTCCAGAATGGGTTCTTGCGGTCATTACTGCCGAGTGCAGGGACCTACATGCTCGGTTATTCAGCCTACGCCGATGGCGGCTGCGCCGTTGGAGCAGTGACCTCTATCCGGGTTATCGATGAGCCAATTGTTAGCCCGTTCATCGGCGGGCCAATCTGCCGCAACGAGCCGCCCATTCAACTCAATTCCAATCCGGAAGGAGTGGTGTGGTATGGTATCGGGCAGGATGGGGTGTTCGACCCAGCCACCTTTGTTGGCGGCATCATCGTAGCGGAGTACACCGATGTGAGCGGCGAGGTGTGCGCTGCGGAATCTTTCCCGATTCAGATGCTCAGTCCATTGCCGGCGAACATCGATCCGGTCGGTCCTTTCTGCGTGAACAGCGGACCGCAGCTTATTACGGGCAGCACCGTTACGCCCTACTTCGAGTGGTCAGGCGACATTGAATCATGGAATACTTCAGGAGCCACCTTCCTGCCTTCGCAGGGCGCGGGCACGTATATGGTGGTTTTCACAGCACAGCCGGTTGGCCCCACGCAATGCGCAGGCCTCGACACCCTGTTCATAGTTGTGAATGACGAGTTCCCCGATGTTCAGGTGGCTGAGATCCCCATTCTCTGTGCAGGCAGCGGACCTGTCGATCTTGACCCTTATGCCCAGCCTGAAGGAGCTATCTGGGCTGGACCAGGGGTGCTCAACGGAGCCTTCGACCCGAGCACAGTGGCGGCCGGTTCGTACCTGATCACCTACACCGCCAGCCTTGGAGGATGCATCAGTTCGCAAGCAGCTGCCATCAAGGTCCTCGACGAGGCGGAGGTCACTCCATCGGCAAGCCTGGAGGTTTGCCCAAGCGACGCGATTGTGCAGTTCACGGGATTTCCTGCTGGTGGTACCTGGGGGGCACCGCTCGATAGTGACGGAAGCTTCGATCCATCGGGAGTTACGGCTGGCACCTATGCCGTTACCTACAATTGGACGG
>DAORNP010000002.1:11405-15429 GCA_035441065.1 Flavobacteriales bacterium
TGCACCGGAGCAGATCATCACCGTGTTGCCCCTGTCGGAAGTTGCGATCGAGCCGACCGGCGTGCTCTGCGACGACCAGACCGAAGTGCTGATAGTCGGCACTCTCAGCGGTAGCTGGACCGGTGCCGCCGAAGGTGAAGGAACAACGGTGATCGTGAATCCTGCTGCCCTTGGCGTTGGAACGTGGCCGCTTACACTCACCGCGACCAGTCCGGGCCAATGCCCTGGCAGCGCCACCGTTGATCTTGTGGTGGAGGTTTGCACAGGCATCGAAGGCCAGCAGCTCCAACAGGCGATGGCTTGGCCGAACCCCTTCACCGACGAGATCACATTGCGCATTGGCAACAGGGCAGTATCCCAGATGGAACTCTTGGACGCTTCTGGGCGCTTGGTGGCCAGCTACGGAAAGCAGCCTGCCGGAGGGCATTTGGCGCTCAACACGCGCGGGGCACTGCCAGGCGCATATCTAATCCGGCTTTGGCCAGAGGGCGCTGCACCGCAGGTTTTGCGGGTCCTGAAGCTCTGATTCCTGGCTTTTCTGGCTTTCTGAGGGCAGGCTGATTTGGCTGGATCGCCCAGCCACTTACTTTCGGAACCGCCTATAAACCAACGCCCCATGATCGCCACCCAGATTCGTCAGAAGGACGCCAGTTTCTACTTCGTTTCCTATCCCGCCGAGGACATCCTTCGCAAGGTCCGCTTCATCAGCCGCTTCTACGCAGAGGGTGAGAAGAGCATCGCGCCCGATGAAGCCAAGAAGGGCGACGAGGTGGCGAGCTTTATCCAGAGAATCGAGCGCAGCGATGCCGCATTCCAGCGCACCATGTCGCATGCCAAGATCAAGGCGATCAGGAATTTCTACGAGACTGCCGTAGCGCAGCCGCCGATCCCTGGCACCGTGCTGCTCTTCAGCAGCGACATCCTCGACTTCTCGCCTATCGGGAACACCAAGAACGTGGGCGATTTGAAGGAGCCCAAAGACAAGTACCTGATCATCGATGGGCAGCACCGCTTGGCAGCGCTCGAGTTCTATATGCGCTCGCATCCGCAGGAAGCCAAGACGATCCATGTGCCGTGCATCATCTTTGATGGTGAGAGTGAGGATTTCGCTGCCGAGATGTTCGTGATCATCAACAGCACGCCCACGCGCATCAACAAGAGCCACCTGATCGACCTTTACGAGCGCGTGAGCTGGGAGAAGCCGGACAAGCGCATGGCGGCCAAGGTGATCGAGCGCCTTTACAGCGAGGACAGCAGCCCGCTGCAGTACCGCATCAATCGTTTGGGCAACCGCAGCAAGCAGGAGAAATGGATCATGCAAGCGGAGCTCTTCAACGAGGTGCATCGCTGGGTGGCCCGCAGCTTCGACAAGAGCGAGAAGGTGAACGACTCCAATGTGATGAAGCGCTATCGCGTTCTGCAGGAGTTCTTCAAAGCGGCGCGCACGGCCTTCGGCGATACCTGGGGCGACCCGCGCTATCATGTGACCAAACCGGTCACCATCAAGGCGCTGATCCGCGTTTGCGCCGATCTGAACGCACGCGATCGCGGCGACGAGGATACCCGGCTGCAGCGCTGGACCCAGCGCCTGACCAACGCTTGGAGCGATGAGAAGCGCGAGTTCCGTGATGATGGCTTCTATGAGCGCTTCGCGGCGAAAGGGCAGGTGGAGCGCGTCGGCAAGGTGCACAAGTACCTCAGCGGGAAACTGGGTCTTTGAGCCGAGCTATTCAACCGACCAGAAAGGGCCGCCGCAGCGAGGCGGCCCTTTTCTTTTGGGGTCGATGGAAGCGTGCTGGAACCGGGGTGGCTCAACCTTCGAGCAGCTCGCGCAACAGATCCTCCGACGCCGAAGCATGGACGATGCGCGTAGGTCCATGGAGGAAACCATCGCGCTGCATGCGCTCCGCTTGCATGAGCAGCGGGTCGTAGAAGCCGTTCACGTTGAGCAGGCCGATGGGCTTGGCATGGATGCCCAACTGCCGCCACGTGAGCAGCTCGAACAACTCATCCATGGTGCCGAAGCCGCCGGGCAGCGCGATCACCGCCTGGCTCAGCTCGTGCATGCGCATCTTCCGTTCGTGCATGTCGCGAACGGTGATAAGCGCGGTGAGGCGCTTGTGGGCCAGCTCTTTCTCGATCATGAAGCCGGGTATCACGCCGATCACCTCGCCGCCGGCTTCCAACGCTGCATCGGCCACTACGCCCATGAGGCCCACGTGGCCGCCACCATACACGATGCCCATGCCTTTGGTGGCAATGGCCTTGGCCATGGCACGGGCCGATTCGATGATTGCGGGATCGGAGCCGGCGCTGGCCCCGCAGAAGACAGCGATGCGCATGCGCAAGGATAGTTGCGCGAGGGCCATTCGCGCGCATGGACATTTGGACCCGGTGCTCCACAGCGGCCTGCTGCTCGCCATCAGTTTGCTCTTCGCGGTATAGTTGCTCACCCTGCTGGGCCCGAAGCTCCGGGTCGCTCAACCCATCCTGATCGTGCTTGGCGGTCTGGCCATCGCGCTGGTGTTCGGTGTGCCGCATATGCGCCTGGAGCCGAAGCTCATCTTCCTCATCTTCATGCCGCCGCTGCTGAACGAGGCCACGAGGTGAACCACGTGGCGCGAGTTCTGGCGCAGGAAACGGAGCATCCTCCTGCTCGCCTTCGGATTGGTCTCTCCACGTCGCTGGTCGTTGGCCTAATTCACCAGTTGGCTCATCCCCGGCTTCACCTTGGCGCTGGGCTTCCTGCTCGGTGGCATCATCAGCCAGCCCGATGCCGTGGCCGCCACTTCAGTGCTAAAGGGCTTGCAAGGCGTGGTCTAGCTCGCTGCCGCCTTGGCTATTCCGGAGTCGCTGCCCAATGGCGAGCACTTTCCGCACCGCGAGACCATCCTCGTGATAACCTTCACCGTGATTTTAGTGACGCTGGTAGGGCAGGGGCTCACGTTGCCGTGGGTTGTGCGCAAGCTCAAGCTCGGCGAGTTGGATGAGCATCGCCCGCATGAAGAGCAAGAACTGGAATTGCGAGGCCGAATGGTACGATCGGTGATCGACCACGTGGCGGCGCATCCCGAGCAGGATGAACGCATGCCACGCGTGCATCAGCACTTCTCGAGCTTGGAGGAGAATTACCTCCGCTCCTTGGAGAACCTGCGCAATGAAGCAGAGGCCGCCGTTCCTCGAAGTGATGACTGCAACCGCTTGCTTTAGCGGGACCTCATCGCCATGCAGCGCCGTGCATTGAACAACGCGCGCCAGGAGAAAGCCTTCGACTTCGAGGTGCTGCAGAAGATGGAAGCCATGCTCGACCTGGAGGAGGCGAGCATGAATGGAAGACTGCGGGAGGCACTCTACATCGCCGCCACCTTCTCCGCCTTGTACACCCCTGCTTCAAGCTTCTTCTTCACCTCTTTGAAGCTGTTGATGGTGCGCTGCACATCCTCCAAGGTGTGTGAGGCGGTGGGGATGAGGCGCAACAGGATCGTGTCCTTGGGCACGACGGGGTACACCACGATGCTGCAGAAGATGCCGTGGTTCTCGCGAAGGTCGAGCACCACATTGGTGGCTTCAGGGATGCTGCCATGCATCAGCACGGGCGTCACGCAGCTATTGGTCACGCCGATGTCGAGGCCGGCCTCCTTCAGGCCGCTTTGCAGGGCGCGGGTGATTTCCCAGAGCTTCTGACTGAACTCAGGCCGTGTACGGATCATCTCCAAACGCTTCAGCGCGCCGATTACCACCGGCATAGGCAGGCTCTTGGCGAAGGTCTGGCTACGCATGTTGTAGCGCAGATACATGATCACGTCCTCCGGTCCGCTAACGAAAGCGCCGATGGTGGCCATGGCCTTGGCGAAGGTTCCGAAATACACATCCACCCCGTCCTGCACGCCTTGGGCGTCGGCGGTGCCACGGCCGTCACGGCCCATCATGCCGAAGCCGTGGGCATCGTCCACGAAGAGCCGGAAGTTGTACTTCGCCTTGCGCTCCACGATCTCCTTCAGCTTGCCTTGGTCTCCGGCCATGC
>DAORNP010000002.1:15504-18661 GCA_035441065.1 Flavobacteriales bacterium
ATCGAGGCTGGCCATGTCGTTGTGCTGGAAAACGAAGCGCTTGCCCATGTGCAGGCGCGCGCCGTCGATCATACAGGCGTGGCACTCGCTGTCGTACACCAGCACATCGTGGCGGCTGAGCAGGGCCTCAATCGCGCTCATGCAGCCCTGATAGCCGTAGTTCAGCAGGAAGGTGTCCTCCTTGCCCATGAACTCGCTGAGCTCATCCTCCAATTGCTCGTGGTACTTGGTCTGGCCGCTCATCATGCGGGCGCCCATCGGGTAGGCCATGCCCCAATCCTTGGCGGCTTGGGCATCCACGGCCCGGATGTCTGGATGGTTGGCCAGACCGAGGTAGTTGTTGAGGCTCCAGACCAGCACGGGCTTGCCCCGGAAGGTCATGTGCGGCCCGAGCTCGCCTTCGAGCTTTGGGAAGGAGAAGTAACCGTGGCTGTCCTTGGCGTGGCGGCCGATGTGGCCCAAGTCCTTACGGAGCTTGTCGAAGATGTCGTTCATAGGGGTGCTTGAAAAGCTGGCCAAATGTAGCGGGCCGTATTGGGCGCCAAAGGATGTTGATCAGGAGCTTTCAACCGGCTGGCGGTGAAGGGCCTGCGCCTATATTCGCGCCCCGCTCGAAATGACCTGTCCCACAGGCCCCCGCACGTCTTACAGGCTTCCGCTGCTTTGGGCTTCGGCCGTTGGCACCTGCGTTTGGTTGCTCTTGGGCCTGGTCGGCAGTGCCACGCTCGCTGGGTGTAGCGAGTTCAATAAGGCCATGAAGGCTTCCGGCGACTCCACCGGAATGGCCATGAAGATGCGAGTGGCTCAGAAGTTCATGGACAAGCGCTCGTACGACCGCGCCATCCCCTTGCTGGAGGAATTGATCATGCTCAAGCGCGGCACGGCCGACTTCGAGGAGATCTCCTACCTGCATTCCAAAGCGCACTACTTGATGAAGGACTATACCATGGCGTCCTACTTCCTGGAGAACTACGTGCGCACCTTCCCAACGGGCCGCCATGCCGAGGAATGCGCTTTCCTCGATGCCATCTGCTATTACAACAACAGCCCCAACTACGAGTTGGACCAGACCGACACCCGCACGGCCATCGACCGTTTCCAGCTTTTCCTGGTCCGCTTCCCGAACACCAGCTTGCGCGACAGCACCAACGGCATGATCGACCTGCTCCGCTCGAAGCTGGAGGTGAAGGCTTACCATGCCGCCGAGCAGTACTTCCACATGCAGCAGTTCCAGGCCGACAGCATGGCCTTCAAGGAGTTCATGCGGCAATACCCCAATAGCGATTACCGTGAGGACGCCATGCTGCGGATACTCCGTGCCGACCATGCCCTTGCCTTCAACAGCGTGGAATCGAAGCGGGCAGACCGCATCCGCGAGGCATTGACCGCTTACAATAACTTCGCCGACGCCTACCCGGCCAGCGTTGAACGCGACCAAGCCGAACGCCTGCGGAAGGAACTGGAGAACGAACTCGAAAAGACCAAGAAGATCACCGTACCATGAGCAACAAGCCCACCACCGCAGCCAAGACCACGATCACGCGCGACGTCGCCAAGCTCGATGCCGAGACCGGCAACGTCTATGAGAGCGTTGCCATCCTCGGAAAGCGCGCCGACCAGATCAGCGTGCGCATCCGCGAGGAGCTCAGCGCCAAGCTCGAGGAGTTCGCCATGAGCGGCGAGAACCTCGAAGAGGTGTATGAGAACCGCGAGCAGATCGAAGTGAGCAAGCACTATGAGCGCATGCCCAAGCCGGGCGCGCTGGCCATCCAGGAGTTACAGGAGGGCAAGATCTACTTCCGCCGCGGAGGCGAGGAGAAGCCCGGTCTCGACGCGCCTGCTCCCAAAGCCTGAGCGCAACCGCCTTCACGGTGGATCGCTATCTCAATCGCAAGGTGCTGCTCGGTGTCTCGGGCGGCATCGCTGCTTACAAGGCGGCCCATCTCGCACGTCAATTGGTGAAAGCCGGCTGCGAGGTGCAGGTGGTGATGACGCCCTCGGCGCACGATTTCGTCACCCCGCTCACGCTGGCCACCTTGAGCAAGCGCCCCGTGCTTACGGAGCTCTTCGCGCGCGACGGTTCCGGCGCCTGGACCGATCATGTCCACCTGGCGCGCTGGGCCGATGCGCTCATCATCGCGCCCGCCACGGCCAACACCATCGGCAAGATGGCGCAGGGTCTATGCGACAACCTGCTGCTGGCCTGTTGGCTCAGCATGCCGAAGGAAAGCCCGGTGTTCATCGCACCGGCCATGGACCTCGAGATGTGGGCCGACACGGCATCGCAAGCCAACCTCGCAGTGCTTCGCGAACGCGGCGTGCAGGTAATCGGGCCGGAGAGCGGCGAATTGGCCAGTGGGCTTTCGGGCGAAGGGCGCATGAGCGAGCCGGAAGCCATTGTTGGCGCCATGCATCAAGCGCTGATCGGCGCGAGCCCGTTGAATGGCAAGCGGCTCTTGGTCACGGCCGGCGGGACTCAAGAGGCCATTGATCCGGTCCGTTACATCGGCAACCGCAGCAGTGGGAAAATGGGCTTCGCCATCGCAGAGGAAGCTGCATTACGCGGCGCGCAGGTCGAATTGGTATCCGGACCCGTGAGCATCTCCCTCGAGCGGCCTGGCATCCAGCGCACCGATGTGCTGAGCGCCGCGCAGATGGCCGAGGCATGCAAGGCGCTGGCGCCAACCACCGATTCGGTGATCATGAGTGCTGCGGTAGCTGATTACCGTCCGGCACAAGCAGCCGCTGGCAAAATCAAGAAGAAGGACGCGACCTTGGAGATCGCATTGGAGCCCACTGAGGACATCCTCGCCTGGATGGGCGCCAACAAGCCCGCTGGCCAGAAACTCGTGGGCTTCGCTTTGGAGACCGAAAACGAATTGGCCAACGCCGCCGACAAGCTCCAGCGCAAGAACCTCGACCTGCTCGTGCTCAACAGCCTGCGCGATGCGGGCGCTGGCTTCGGCACCGAAACCAACAAGGTCACACTGCTTGCGCCGGGCAAGGATCCGCAGGCGCTGCCGTTGATGAGCAAGCGCGAAGTGGCCCGCGTTATCTTGGACCGCCTCGAAGAACTTCTCTGACTCATGCGGAAACTCGCTTTCCTCCTGCTCCTGCTGCTGCCTCCTGCGATTCGGGCCCAGGAGTTCAACTGCCA
>DAORNP010000002.1:18801-19191 GCA_035441065.1 Flavobacteriales bacterium
CTCAATATCCTGCTCACCATCACCAACCAGCCGGCGCCTGACCGCTTCGAGGGCACCTTGCAGGTGATCTACGCCAGGCCCGTATTCGGGTCCGATTACAACAGCCCCATCCTCGACCTCGTGGATGAGCAGGTGAAGTTCAATTTCCTGGAGAACACGCAGATCGAGTTCTTCCCGGATCGTTACATCAACAACCTCTCTTCGCTGCTCGGCTTCTATGCCTACTATGTGCTCGGCCTCGATGGCGACACCTTCTCGCCCTTGGGCGGCACCGAGTTCTACAACCAGGCACAGCAGGTGGTGAACAATGCGCAGAACAGCGGCGAGGACGGCTGGCGCGCTTTCGAGGCGCAGCGCAACCGCTACTGGCTGCTCGATAACCAGCTACAG
>DAORNP010000002.1:19297-19638 GCA_035441065.1 Flavobacteriales bacterium
CATCGAGAAGCTCAAGACTGTGCACCAGGCCAAGCCCGCCAGCTATAACCTGCAGGTGATCTTCAACGCCAAGTACAACGAGCTGGTGGAGCTCTTCAAGCCCGCCGATCCCAGCGAGAAGACCAAGCTCTTCAATACGCTGCAGATCATCGACCCCGGGCACATCGGGCAGTACCAGAACATGATGCGGGGGTAGGGCATGAGCGAATGCGTCCATTCGCTGATGTGATTTCGGGGCGTGCGGGCTCGTGCTCGTTCAGTGATTCCTCGATACCTAGCATCTCTTTCCATCACGGTAATTGCTGCTGTGGCAAGAAGTGAAATGCCTTACTTGCCTCACC
>DAORNP010000002.1:19670-20077 GCA_035441065.1 Flavobacteriales bacterium
GCGAAGAAGAAAGGCGGTGTCCTTGACCTGATCGAACGCGTAGGCAATGCGCTGCCCGATCCGGCGGTGCTATTCCTATCGCTCATGCTCCTGATCTGGGTGCTATCGGCGCTCTTCGCCGGCGTGTCCTTCACGGAGATCGATCCGCGCACGGGCGCGCCCATCGTGGTGAAGAATCTGCTTACCGGTCCCGCGCTGGCCGATTTCCTCAGCAACATGGTGAAGACCTTCACGGGCTTCGCGCCGCTGGGCATCGTGCTGGCGGCCATGCTGGGCGTGGGCGTGGCGGAGCATTCGGGCTACATCAATGCGGGGCTCAAGAGCATGCTGAAGGTGACGCCGCGCATGCTGCTCACGCCGATGCTGATCCTGGTGGCCATCGTGAGCCACACCGCCACCGATGCGGG
>DAORNP010000002.1:20087-28138 GCA_035441065.1 Flavobacteriales bacterium
ACGTGCTGGTCATCCCCTTGGGCGGGGTCATTTTCCATGCGGCGGGCAGGCATCCGCTGGCGGGCATCGCGGCGGCATTCGCCGGAGTGAGCGGCGGCTTCAGCGCCAACTTCGTCCCGAGCGGCATCGATCCGCTCTTGCAGGGCTTCACGCAGGAGGCCGCGCGCATCATCCATCCGGGCATGGAGTTGAACCCGCTGAACAATTGGTTCTTCACCAGTGCCAGCAGCTTACTCATCATCGGCTTGGGCTGGTGGCTAACCGACCGTGTGGTTGAACCTCGCCTGCGCCGCGTGGCGGTCGATGGAGACGAGGGCCCTGTTGCCATGGATGCGCTGTCGCAGAAAGAGCGGACCGCCTTCCGCATGGCCGCGCTCACCATGCTGCTGCTCCTCGCCGGGCTCTTCGCTTGGGCGTGGCCCGATGACAGTTCGCTCCGTGCTGAAGGCAAGCTCGCCAGTTTCTCCGCGCCGCTCATGCGCAGCATCGTGCCCATCATCCTCATCGTATTCCTCATTCCGGGCATCGTTTACGGCTTCCTGGCAGGAACCTACCGCGCCACCAAGGATGTGGTGGGCCACATGAGCAAGAGCATGAGCGGCATGAGCTACTACATCGTGATGGCCTTCTTCTGCGCGCTCTTCATCGATGCATTCGGCCAGAGCCAACTGGGCGCGCTGCTCGCGCTGAAAGGGGCTGCCGCGCTGAAGGCGATGCAATTGCCACCGGCGGTCACCATCGTCGGCATCATCCTGCTCACGGCATTCGTCAACCTCTTCATTGGCTCGGCCAGCGCCAAGTGGGCCTTGATCGCACCCATCTTCGTGCCGATGCTCATGCAACTGGGCATCTCCCCCGACCTCACGCAAGCCGGCTATCGCGTGGGCGATTCCGTGAGCAACATCATCACGCCGCTGATGCCCTACTTCCCGTTGGTGGTGGTGTATTGCCAGCGGTACGCGAAGGGCACGGGCATCGGCACGCTCACGAGCATGATGCTGCCGTATTCAATCACCTTCCTGGTGCTTTGGACGATCTTCCTGCTCGCGTATTGGGCATTGGGTCTGCCGCTCGGCTTGCAGTCCACCTATGAGTACATGCCGCAGTAAGCCCAAGAAGCCGCATTCTCACGCAACGACTTGAAGTGTTGAAATCCGCGTGGCGATGCAATGCCATGGTGCGGCGATATTCGCAGCGGTTTTAAGCCCATGCTCAACCGCATCGCCATCTCGAATTACCTGCTGATCGAATCGCTCGAGCTCGATTGGCACCAAGGGCTCACCGCCATTACCGGCGAGACCGGAAGCGGCAAGAGCATCCTCATCGGCGCCTTGGAACTTGCCTTGGGCGCACGCGCCGATGCTGGCCTGATGCGCGACCCCAGCAAGCGGTGCGTGATCGAGCTCGAGGTTGACATGAGCGGACTGGGCCTCGAGGGCTGGTTCGCCACGCAGGAATTGCCCTTCGAGCAGCATGCCCTCCTGCGCCGTCAACTCGATCCCGGCGGCCGCTCGCGCGCATTCGTGAACGACACCCCCGTGCGGCTCGAACAGCTGCGCGAACTTGGCGAGCGCATCATCCACATCCACAGCCAGCACCACACTTTGCTGCTGAACGATGCACGCTTCCAATTGGGCCTTGTTGATCAGCTGGCCGGACAGACCGAAACGGTGAAACGGTTGGGGGGCCTTTTCGCCGAATGGCGCACGGTGCAGAAGGAGCTTGAAGAAGTGCGTGATCAGCAGCGGCGCGCGATGGCCGAGTCGGACTATGTGCGCTTCCAGTTGGAGGAGCTGGAACAAGCCGCGATATCTGAAGGCGAGCAAGCGCGCATCGAAGAAGAGCTTCGCCTGGCTGAGCATGCCACGGAGCGTGCGGAGGCTTATCGCGCCATCGAGGAAGGCGCCTCGGGCGACCAGGGGGCGGCCATGCTGCTGCAGCGCCTGCGTGCGCTGGTGGTGAAGGCGTCGCGCGTTGATCCGCAACTGGCTGCGTTGCTCACGCGAGTGGAGATCGCCACCATCGAGATCAAGGACATCGGCGATGAAGCCGCTCGCTTGGCCTCATCGGTTGAGGTGGACCCCGCGCGCGCCGAGCAGCTCCGTGAGCGGATCGACCTGCTCATCCGCCTGCAACAGAAGCACCGGGCAAAAGACGAAGCAGCGCTGCTGTCCATCCTGAGCGAGCTGCGGCAACGCGCGGCCTCCGTGGAGGACCTGAGCGAGCGTTGCGCGGCGCTGGAGCGCGAAGAGGACCGGCTCGCGGAAACCTATGCCCGCTCCGCCAAGGCGGTCTCGCTCGCGCGCACCAAGGCCATCAAGCCGTTGGCCAACAAGGTGGAAGCGCTGCTCCATCAACTGGGCATGCCGCACGCCATCTTCCAGTTCGATCATCGCCAAGGTGAGGCCGGTCCGTTGGGCACCGATCAAGTGCGCGCCCTCTTCACAGCGAACAAGGACCGAGCGCCCGCTCCGCTCGATAAGGTCGCCAGCGGTGGTGAATTGAGCCGCGTGATGCTCGCGCTGATCTCGTTGGCCGCCGGTTCGCGCGATCTTCCCATTGTGGTCTTCGACGAGATCGACACCGGCGTAAGTGGCGAAGTCGCCGATCGCGTGGGTGAGTTGCTCGCCGCCATGGGTGCAGACCGACAGGTTATCGCCATCACGCACTTGCCGCAGATCGCCAGCAAGGCACTGCATCACCTGCAGGTGAGCAAGAGCGCCGAGGGTGAGCGCGTACGCACTGCGATCAATCCCCTTGCGCACGAAGAGCGCGTGGAGGCCATTGCGCGCATGCTCAGTGGACGCACGGTAACGGCACAGGCCGTTGAGAATGCCCGGGCGCTGCTCGGAAAGCCTTAGGGTAGCTGCTGCACCCGCACGTTCGTGGGCACGCTGCCTCCGATGTTCACCAGAATCGGGTCGCGGTCGTTCGGGTCGCCGATGTAGCGCACCAGGCCATCCATGTTCACATCCTCGCTGTAGTAGCCGGCCACCGTATTCGTGGGAACCGTGCCGCCGATGCGCTGCAGGATCGGGTCGCGGTCATTGGGGCTGCCTGTGTAAGCGAGCTGCGTGTTGAAGTCGACATTGCCCGACCACATCACCTGCGTGCCGCTGACGTCCTTGCGCGCAGCGGTACCATAAGTAGCACTTGCCGCTTGCGTGAAGTTGATGCTGAGCGGCGAGCTCGTGAGGGCTTGGGCCGCTGCCGTCATGATGCCGAGGTGGTTGCGGTGGCGCACGGCCACGTAATAATTGCCGGCCGCTGCATTGATTGTCACTGCACTAGTGCCGTTCACATCAACGATGTCGCCATCGCGCTGCAAAAGCGCTGCGCGGCTGGCAACGATGGTGGCAGGATTCGAGGAGCTGCGCAGCTCCACGATCACCCAGTCGACGATGGCGTTGTTGCCGGTTACCGCGAGCACCGGCGCGGTCGTGCTCTCGCTGCCTCCGCCAACGAAGCTGTAACCCAAACCCATGTACGGTTGAGCGAGCGGGATGAGGCCGCCTGCGCGCAAGGCATCATTCATCAAGGCGCCGCCCGCATAAGGTCCCTCGAGCAGCACACGCGGCTGAACGGCAACCGTAGGATTGCTCAACGTAGGTATCAGGCACCAGTTGTTCAGCACGCCTTGGTCCTGCGTGGCTACGTCCTGCACGCGCAGGGTCCATGTGCCTTGGAAAAGTTGGCCATTGAATGCGGCGAGCGCGTTGTCCGGGATCACGAACAGGCCCGTGAGCGGGCAGATGTTCCCAACGGCCCCGTCGGTGCCGCTATCGTCGAATTCCGCGACGATGTTGTCGGCATCACCGCATTTGGCTGCTGCGATCATGGACACAATGGTGCCTTGAGGGCTTTGCAAGGAGATGCGCAAATCGGCCACCCAGGTGTGAGTGATGTTCACGTACACATTGAGGTCGGTCAGCGTGGCTCCGCCCTGCGAAGGCACGACGATCGAGTTGTTGACCGTCGTGTTGTCAACGATGTTCGTAGGGGCGGTGCTGTTGAAGGTCGTGCACGCCTGGCCAGGCGTGATGCAGTTGCCGCCGATGCCGGTGAGCGTGAGGTTGCAGCTTGGGAAGGCGTTGTGCAAGAGGACCACATTCACAAGCGTTCCCGAGGGATAAGGACCGTATGGGCCATAGTTGCCCGTAGCGTTGGCATTGCCAACCGTGGCCGGGGGCTGCGGGCCAGCGCCATCGGGGTCAATCTGGATGGTCAGGCTCGACGCACTGCCCATGGATGAGATGTTGACCGAAACCTGGTGCTGGGTGAGGTTGATGCAGGTGTGGCTCGCGGTGGCCTGCGGCGCGATGCATTCGGGCGTGGCCATCGAGAACTTGAAGATGCGCGTGCTCCAACTGGTGCTCGTGTTGAATTTCGCGGTGCCCCAGAAGCTCTGGTCGGCCGGGTCCACATCGAGCGAGTTGTAGTCGCCGTAGCGGTTGCTGCCATTGCGGCTCGTGCCTGCAACGATGCTCGTCTCCGCGATCGTCATCTGGCCAAGCGGGTCGCTGGCGCTCCGACCGGTGTACCGGATGCTCGGGAACACGGTTGAGCTCGAGACGTTGTAGGAAAGGCCGATATCGCCGTTGGCATTGATGGCGATGCTAGACATCCAGCGGTTCGCTGCGTCAGGCGAATAGGTCCCTTGCTGGTGGATGCCCCATGGATTGGCGACCGCGGTGCGCCGCAGCTCATACCAGCGCACGCCGGCCCGGTCAGCGCCATTCACGTCGGTGACATGGCTGCAAACGATCGCCTCATGCGTGCCGAAGTTCCGGTACACCGCACGGTTCATGATCACTTCGCGCAATGGATCCAGCGTGGTGGTGGTGCCCGGCTGAGGGATGCACTGGAAAGCTTGATATCCGCACAGCTCCGTATCGAAGGGCTGGGTAGCCAGGAGCACCGGACCGGAGAGGACTGAATTGGCCGGGGTCGTGAAATTCACCGTGAGGGACCATAGCTCCAAACGGTCATTCGGGATGGAAGCGCCCCATCCGTCATCGGCCATGCGCATGAACATGCCGGGGGCATTGGCTGGTGGCGCCGCACCGCCGTCGTGCGTGATGGGCGTAGTGGCTTGGAAGCCGATGGTGGGAACGTCGGGCACCGTGAAGCGCTGTGCCGTCGCGCTCAAGCCCTGGAGCATGCGCGTGCGGTCGAGGGCATAGGTGGCTGTCTGGTTCTCGTTGGTCGTGATCAGGTACATGCTGCTCCACACCGCGTACTTCGGGTAGTCTGGGAAGGAGGGTGCCGTGAAGCTGTAGGCGTACCAGGTGCCCGTTGGATCGGCCGTGGTGCTGATGGCCACGATCATACGGTTGCCGCTGGAACTGAATTCGCTCATGAGCCAGCGATCCGCGAGGGCGTCGTAGAGAACGATGGGGTCGCCTGCGCCGGCATAAGTCGTTATCCCGCCGATGGCGTTCACGAAGTTGTCCAGATAGGTCTGAGCGCCCAGTGCGTTCCCATTCTTATCGAAGATCCGGAAGTACGCGCCGGAGCTGCCATTGATCATTTGGATCACGTGGTTCGGTCCTACATCCAAGCAGGGATCCGCAGGGTTCACGTTGGTGAAGCCTTGCCCATTGATGGTGATATCCAGCGCGCGGTTCTTGTCGCGCTCACCAGACCGGCGCTGCCAGGCAGGATCGTCGCCATAGGGGAGGGCTTTCGGATTCACCTTCTGATGCAAGCGGGCGGCCTTGTAGCCTTCGGGCCGACCTTTGTCCACGAGCAGTTTGATCGGGCTGCGGACCACTTCGTCCGGGAAGATGCGGGTGCTGTCCCAGTCGCGATAGGCCATGGTCTCCCCGAGGAAGACCATCTCCTGCACCTCGGCATTGCGCAGTTCCACGTATTCCTGGGCAAATAGTGCTGAGGTTGCCGCAATCGCAGCGCTGAAGAGCAATGGCTTTCTGATCATTGGGTGGCTTCTTGGCCGCGAAAATCGGGATATGCGAAGGGCAGCGCCAGAGCCTTGGTCATGTTTCGACCAAGGTTCTGAATGGCTCGATATGCAGCATTCACTGGCTGTTCGCGCTCACCACAGTTTAGTGAGGCTACGCTACGGCAACTGCTCCAACCGCGTGTTGGTGGGCACCATCCCACCAATGTTCACCAGGATGGGGTCGCGATCATTGGCGGCGCCGGTGTACTTCACCGTGCCGCTCAGGTTCACATCCTCCAGGTGGTAGCCGCTCACGATGCCCGTGGGCACTGCGCCGCCGATACGCACCAGGATGGGGTCGCGATCGTTCCCGTTGCCCACGTACATGATGCGGTTGTCGATGGCCGCATTGCCGGCCCACAGTTTCATGGTTCCGTCCTCGCTTTTGCGCGCTTCTGTGCCGTAGGTGGCGGTCTCGCCCGCACGGAAATCAACCGTGAGCGGGTTGGTGCCAATGGCCAATGGGGATGCGGTCATGGCGCCAAGGTGGTTGCGGTGCCTGATGGCCACATGGTAATTGCCAGGAGGCGCTTGCAAGAGCACGGGCGAGGTGCCATCCATGCCCACCACATCGCCATCGCGTTGCAGCAAGGCGCTGCGCGTGGCCACCACCTGCGCAGGCGTAATCGCGCTGCGCAGTTCAACCACCACGAAATCGACAATGGCATTGGCGCCGCTGACGCCCAGCACGCCGGCACCAATCTGCTCACCACCGCCGCCATTGATGTGCGGATAATTCAAGGCGGTGTAGGGCTCCAATACCGGCAAGTAGCCTCCCGCGCGAAGGTCGTCGCGCATCAGAGGTGGTTGGCTTGCAGCGTCAAATGGGCCTTCGAGCCAGGCCTTCGGGCGAAGCGCGACTGTGTTCGGCACTGCAAGGCAGCCATTGGTGATGCTGGCGATCACGTTGTTCGCATCGGCGTTCACGATGTCTGCGATGCTGCTGATGCAGATCTCGGCACCGGTGAGCGTGAGGTAGGTGATGCGCGCCAAGGGCACGAAGCCGCTGTTCTTCACCAGTGAGCTATCGGAATAACTGATGCCGATGACCTTGTTCCCGCCGAGCGTGGTGTTCAGGCTGATGTCGCCGACGAGGTTGGGCGCCAGGTTCGAGGCGCTCTGGATGGTGATGCCGCTCATGGTGAACTCATACCCCATGATGCGGGCGCTTGGATTGCGGATGAGCACATCCACGGTCTTGGCCACCGGGTTCAGGTTGCCGAGGCTCAGTTCCACTTGGTCGTCGATGCTCACCCAGCCGCGCGGGAAATCCATCCAGGGGTGATAGTGCAGCACGTGGCCAGTGGCATCGTGCGTGGCTTGCCGGGTGTAGGCATTCACCATCAGGCAGGCGTCTGTCACGGTGATGGCGGCGTCGGCGTTCAAGTCGTTGCACGTGGTGGGATTGATGTCATTGCCGAGCATGCGGGACACGTACTCCATCGCATCGGCCTGGTTCTGCTGGCCTTCGCCGGTGAGGTCGCCGCGCTTGGTGGGGCCATTGCACAGGCCATTGCAGTCGAGCCGTGCATCGCCATAGGCCTGGCCCAAACAGTCGGTCCACGTGGGGCAATCGGTCACTTGCGTGAAGGAGGGCACGTTCTGCGCATTCCGGGTGATGTTGATGCAGGCCTGCGCATAGTTGTTGGCGTAGTTCATCTCATGCCGACCCAAGGCATCGGGCGCGTGCTGCCAGTTGGTGCGCACCACCAGCGTATAGGTGCCATTGGGCACGTCGGTGATGTCGATCCAGTTGCAGGTGGTGCCGGTGCCGTACTCGTCATAGCAGCTCTTGCTGATGCCCATGTTGCTGCAGCCGAACTGTCCGGTGCCGCCAGGGTAGCAGCCCACATCGATCACGCAGAAGCCATTCTTGAAGCCTACAGGGATGGCATTTCCCGTTTGGTCGAAGAGGATGTAATCCGCGTAGCCCTCATAGTGCGCATGGCCGTGGCAGTTGTTGTAGCTGAACATCTGCGGCTGTGAGCTGGGGCTGCCGATATAGTAGTCGGTGGTGCCCAGATTGTCGATGCGGGTGGCGAAGCGCAGCACGTAGCGCTGGCCAAGGGCGCGCACGCAGCCTTCGACC
>DAORNP010000002.1:28230-28510 GCA_035441065.1 Flavobacteriales bacterium
GGCCGGGCAATTCGGATTGCCGAACGGGATGCAGCAGTTGTCGCATGCGATGGTGGCCAGCGGATTGTAGTTGCACATGCTGCTCTGCATGCACCCCACCACAGGACCGACATACACGATGCTGAAGGTGACCGCGCCAGAGCAGCTGCCTGCGTTCTGGCCCACCCGCAGCCTGTGCAGGATGCCGCCCGGCATGTTGGCGTTGATCACGGCTTGGATTCCGCAACCACCATCATTGTCATCGGCGAAGGTGGCACCCTCAATGCCATCACTGAGCACG
>DAORNP010000002.1:28524-29169 GCA_035441065.1 Flavobacteriales bacterium
ATGTCATACACCCAGAGCTTGGTATCGCACGTGTTGCTTCCGCAGGTGGTGATCCGGTACTGGCCGCTTTGCGGAGGGGTGAACGAGTACCACTTCTCCACGAAGTCGGTGGTCACCGTGGCCAGTGTCTGCGGGTTATTGCCATTGAGCGGAGCCAGCGTGATGGGCACGGCGGTGCTGCACGCGAAGCCAGCCGGGCAGTTGAAGGTGGTTTCCTCGAAGCTGCCGAACTGCCCGCCCTGCTTCACCAGCGCGCCATCGAACCACACGAAGTATTGGCCATAGCCATAGGTGTTGTGCCAGATGCCATCGCCCACGCTATCGTTGATGCGGAAGACCAGACAGGTGTTCTGCGGCACGCAGATGCTGCTGCTGGTGGTGCCGCTGGCCAAGGTGGCGCCCGTGGATGCGTTCTTCAGCGTCCAACTGGTCTCGCCTGGGTAGCTGTCGTGGAAGATGTCGATGCGGACGCGCTTCTGCCCTGCACCACAGCTATAGTCGCAGCTGCCGTTGTTCACGTTCACGCCAGCGCTATAGTTCGCAGCCGTGGCCTCATTGCAGCCGAAAACAGGGGTGAGGTTGCCCACGAATACATCGTCGATGGCGATGTCACTGAGTTCGCCTGAGCCAGTGAATGCGCGGAAG
>DAORNP010000002.1:29225-32158 GCA_035441065.1 Flavobacteriales bacterium
CAGGCCTTGGTTGCCGGTTTGGTTCCACACCCCACTGGTGACCGTGCCATTGGCATTCACATCAACATGCAAGCTGCCCATCTGCGAACCGCGCATGTGGTACCAAAAAGTGAGGTAGGGGGTGCCCAGTGCACTGATGTTGAAGCAAGGTGATTCGAGGATGGCCACCTTGTTGGGTGAATTGCCCGCACCTGCGCTCTCCACGTACATGAATTTGGCATTGGCCGTGGTGTTGTTGAGCGTGCGGTCGGCATAGGGCCCCGTCGGCAGGTTCGTGCTGCCGTTGGTGCCATTGTTCTTCACGTTCCAGTCCAGGTCATCGCTGGAGAGGTTCGACCAATTGGTCGGGAGGGTGCCAGGAGTACCCACGGTGCCACTCGTGAAGGGCTGGTTGTGCGGGAAACTGGTGATGCACTGGGCACTGGCGGCCATGGGGGCCATGAGTGTGGCGATGCCGAGGGTAAGCTTCCTGATCATGCGTTCTGGTTCTGGGGGCAGCAAAGTACCGAGTTGAGGCATAGTTGGCATGCAAGCCTGAGCCTGATGGCAGGAAAGCCTCCGGCTATATTCGCCGCCATACCCACTCGATCATGGCCACTGGACTGCTGAAGGGAAAGCGCGGGATCATCTCCGGCGCATTGAATGACATGAGCATCGCATGGAAGGTAGCCGAACTGGCGCACGCCGAAGGTGCCTCCTTCGTGCTCACCAACGCCCCGGTGGCCATGCGCATGGGCGAGATCAACAAGCTGGCCGAAGCCACCGGCAGTGCCGTGATTGCCGCTGACGCCACCAACGATTCCGATCTCGAGAAGCTCTTCGCCGAGGCCACGGCCAAGCTCGGCGGCCCCATCGACTTCCTGCTGCACAGCATCGGCATGAGCCCCAACGTGCGCAAAGGCCGCAAGTACGACGACCTCAATTACGAGTGGTACAAGCAGACGCTCGATGTAAGCGCCATGAGCTTCCACCGCATGCTTCAGGCCGCGAACAAGGCCGACGCCATCGCACAGGGCGGATCCGTGGTGGCCCTCAGCTACATCGCCGCGCAACGCGTATTCCCCGACTATGGCGATATGGCCGATGCAAAGGCGCTGCTGGAGAGCATTGGCCGAGGCTGGGGCTATCGCCTCGGGAAAGCCAAGGGCATCCGCGTGAACACCGTTAGCCAGAGCCCCACCCTCACCACAGCGGGCACCGGCATCAAAGGGTTCGATGGTTTCTTCGGTTTCGCGCAGGAGATGAGCCCGCTGGGCAATGCGCCAGCCGAGGATTGCGCACGTTTCTGCCTCGCCCTCTTCAGCGATTACACGCGCTTCGTCACCATGCAGAACCTCTTCCACGATGGTGGCTTCAGCAGTACGGGTGTCACACCCGATGTGATGGCCAGGTTCATGCAACCCGAAGGGTAGGGGCCGCACCCATCATCGCCTTGAATGAAGAGCGCCGCAACCTGAGGGATGCGGCGCTCTTCTGTTCGATGCTGACCGTTCACTTGCCGCCAACGCGCAGCGTAAGCGTCGGCAGCGGATTCATATTCGCGATGGTCTCGGCCACGCTCGGATTTAAGAAGGCATTGGCGCCGGTGCGCCCATGCGTCACCAATGCGATCAGGTCCATGCCTTCGCGCACGGCGAAGTCGATACCGCCTTCGCTGGGGCTGTAGTGGTCAACGGCATGGAGCCGCACCTCGGCTTCGAGCTTGTTGGCAAGGCCCTCGAGTTGCGCCATCGTTGTACCGGTGTCCTGGAAACGACCGGGAGTGTTCACGTGCAGCAGATGGAATCGTGTGCGGGTACCTTGCAAGAGGGTAATCAAGCGGTTCAAGTGCTTATCGATTCCTTTCTCCATGGGATCGGCCACGAGAGCCACCTGCTCCATGCGCCCCGCCCACTTGTGACGAAGCGTGAGCACAGGAACCGTGCAGGATCGAATCACGCGTTGGGCATGGCTGCCGAGGAAGGCCTCCTTCAAGGCGCCCGCTCCGTGCGTGCCCATGATCACTAGGTCGGACCTCATTCTAGTGGTGGCCTCCACGACCTCCTGCCAGGCTGCATTTGGCACCAAGGTGTAGGCCGATGAGATGCCCCGCTTCTGCAACGACATGGTAGCCGCTTCGAGTTTCTGCCGGGCAGCACCGATCCTGGCACGTGCCTCCGGGTACAACTCGTGTTGCGCGCGCGTGGAGCGATTGGCCATCACCAGCGTGCTCCATTGCGCATCCTGCCAGGTGCCTGGAACGTCCACGCTGTGGAGCAGGTGAATGGCAGCGCCGCGCTTCTTGGCCAGCACCATGGCCATCTCCAAGGCATTCTCAGCAGGTTGGCTGAAATCGGTAGGGACGAGGATCTTCTTCATGGGGGAGGGATGATGCCGAAAGGAATGCCGATGAGCTTCAGCCCGCATTGATGCATGTTCGAAGCGCAGCTGACGGCTGTCAGGAACAGGAAATGAGAACGGCTCCTGAAGGGAGCCGTTCCATTCGATTGTTCAGGTTGTGCTACTTGCGGTCCTTCAGCGCCACGTAGTCGCGTTTGGTGGCGCCGGTGTAGATCTGGCGCGGGCGGCCGATCGGCTCCTTGTTCTCTACCATCTCCTTCCACTGCGCGATCCAACCGGGCAGGCGGCCCAAGGCGAACATCACAGTGAACATGCGCGTGGGGATGCCGATGGCGCGGTAGATGATGCCGCTGTAGAAATCGACGTTGGGGTAGAGCTTCCGGCTGATGAAGTAATCATCCTTCAGGGCGATCTCCTCCAATTGCTTTGCGATGTCGAGCACCGGGTCGTTCACGCCCATCTTCTTCAGCACATCGTCGCACGCCTTCTTGATGATGCGCGCGCGCGGATCGAAGTTCTTGTAAACGCGGTGGCCGAAGCCGAAGAGGCGGAAGGGATCGTTCTTGTCCTTGGCCTTGTCCACCCACTTCTGG
>DAORNP010000002.1:32171-34240 GCA_035441065.1 Flavobacteriales bacterium
CTTCTGGATGTCGCCGCCATCGTTGCGTATGGTCTCGAGCATTTCAATCACTTCCTGGTTGGCGCCGCCATGGAGCGGGCCCCACAAGGCGGCGATGCCTGCGCTCACCGCGCTGTACAGGTTAGCCTGGCTGCTGCCCACGATGCGAACGGTGCTGGTGCTGCAGTTCTGCTCGTGGTCGGCGTGCAGGATCAGCAGGGTGTTCAGCGCGTTGGCCACCACAGGGTCCACCTTGTACTCCTCGGTGGGCAGAGCGAACATCATGTGCAGGAAGTTCTCCACGTAGCCCAATTTGTTGTTGGGGTACATGTAGGGGTGGCCCAGGTTGTTCTTGTAGCTGATCGCCGCGAGCGTGGGCATCTTGGCAATCAGGCGGTATACGGTGCGCAGCACCTCATGCTGCGGGCGATGCGGGTCCTGGCTCTTCGGGTAGAAGGTGCTCAGCGAGTTCACCATGGCCGAGAGGATGCCCATGGGGTGGGCATTGCTCGGGAAGAACTCGAAGAAGTGCTTCATGTCCTCATGCACCAGCGAATGGTACCGGATGTTGCCCTCGAATTCATCGAGCTGCTTCTTATTGGGCAGTTCGCCGAAGAGCAGCAGGTAGGCAACCTCCACGAAGCTGGCCTGCTCGGCCAATTGCTCGATGGGATAGCCGCGGTAGCTCAGGATGCCTTCCTCGCCATCGAGGAAGGTGATGGCGCTGGTGGTGGCGCCGGTGTTCTTGTAGCCGAAATCGAGGGTGATATAGCCGGTCTCATCGCGCAGCTTGCTGATGTCGATGGCCTTCTCGCCCTCGCTGCCGGTGAATACTGGGAACTCGTAGGTCTTGCCGTTAAGGATGATCTGCGCCTTCTCGCTCATCGCCGCAATGTGAAAGGGTGGGTGTTTTTGAATGGCCGCTAAAGTAGCTGCCGAACAAGCACTCCCGCCCTGCGGTTCGCGAAAACAGCAAGGCCCCGGTTCCCCGGGGCCTTGCGCGTGCATTCAGGCGATGTTCACTGTCCTCCCCACTTGCCTTTGAAGCCATTGAGGAAGGCTTGGTACTCCTGGGTCTTGTAGTGCCCTTCGCCGAAGTAATTCAGAATCGGTTCGATCTGAGGCGGGTCCATCAGCCCCTGCACCGGTGCCAGTACGTTCAAGTCGCTGTCGAGGTACACGATGGTGGGGTAGGCGATGCGCCCTTGCACGTTGGCGATGGCCAAGGTGAGCTGGTGGGTGCCGTTGCGGCCGCCTACGCGCCCGGGGTCGAACTCCGGGTTCTCGAACTTCTGGCCTTTGAAGGTGACGGGCTCTCCGCTCTCGGCGTTGAACTTCACCGGGTAGAAGTGCTTGTTCACGTAGTCGGCCACGCGGGCATCGCTGAAGGTGCGCGCATCCAGCATGCGGCATGGGCCGCACCAAGTGGTATACACATCCACGAAAAGGGGCTTGGGGGATTTCTTGACGGCGGCCTGGGCCTCTTCCATGCTCATCCACTTGATCAGCTTGGGGCTGGCGGTCGCAGGTGTTTGTGCGGCAAGGCCAGCGGCGAGCAGTGCGGCGGGCAGCAGGAGTGCGATTCGGTTCAGCATGATGTGTCGGGTTCGCGCGTTCTCAATGTTCGTGCCGGGTCAGCCGCGGCCGTGCATCATGCGCTTCAATATCGGGCTCAAGGCGAGCAGCAACAGGCCGGCGATCAGCGAGAGCATCACGAACATCATGACGAAGTCGTACAGGTTGGTGATGCTGAAACCGGCGAACTTGGGATAGGTGGTGGCGATCTTCATCGCATCGAGGGCGGCAATCTGGTCCGGGGTGGCCACGACCGTCTTCTCCAGGATGCCCTTCAGGTCGATGCCGGCAGCTTCGGCCTCGATGTACTTGGGTCCGGTGGGCGGGAGCAACGAACCCAAGGTCCCGGTGAGCGCATAGCCCGCCGCGCTGCTCACGAACCATACGCCCATGAGCATGCTGGCGAATCGCTTCGGCGAGAGCTTGCTCACCAGCGAGAGGCCGATGGGCGATAGGCAGAGCTCGCCCCAGGTGTGGAAGAGGTACATGATCACCAGGGTCCAGATGCTGATCTT
>DAORNP010000002.1:34426-34638 GCA_035441065.1 Flavobacteriales bacterium
GTTGAAGTTCTGCACCTGGCTGGGTGGCATGTTCCAGCCGAACAGGTTGGTGTCCGTCTGCTGGTCGGCGATGAAGGTGAGCGAGCTGCCCGCTTGCTCGAAGCAGGCCCAGAAGAAGATCACGAAGAAGCAGACCACATAGAGCACCAGGATCCGGTCGCGCTCGATCCGGGTGATGGTCTTGTCCGCGATGATCAGATAGGCCAGCGCCA
>DAORNP010000002.1:34648-35031 GCA_035441065.1 Flavobacteriales bacterium
TGCATAGATGAAGGGGTACAGCCACACCTTGATCGGGTTCTGCACCTCCACGGTCGGGTCCATGTTGAGGTAGCGGAAAACGAAGGTCAGGCCGATCATCATCAGGATGGTGATGATGATCGAGGTGGTGCTGAAATGCGCCTTCTCGCTCTCGGCGCCTTCGGCCAGCGGCGCATTGCTGAAGGTGGGCTTGTTGCCGATCGGCGCGCCCTCGGGGGTGACGATGTAGCGGTTCTTCAGCATGTAGAAGATCGCCGTGGCCAGCAGCATGGCCACGCCGGCGGCCATGAAGCCCCACTTGAACGCGCTCAGGTCGCGGACCCCATCCACCTTGATGTCGCCTACGGTGCTGCAGATGAAATTGCCGAGGAAGGCGCCAATGT
>DAORNP010000002.1:35043-42640 GCA_035441065.1 Flavobacteriales bacterium
AGAAGATGGTGAAGGCGGCATCGAGGCGATTGTCATTGCTCGGGTAGAGGGAGCCCACCATCGAAGAGATGTTGGGCTTGAAGAAACCGTTGCCGAAGATGATCGTGAGCAGCGCCACCCAGAGCATGGTGCGCGCCAGTTCCAGGTTGTCCGCGTAGAGCGAGGCGCTGAAGAACAGGAGCATCTGTCCGATGGCCATGAGCAGGCCGCCCAGCAGGATGCAGTTGCGGTTGCCGAGGAAGCGGTCGCTGATGTAGCCGCCGAGCATGGGAGTGAGGTAGCACAGGCCCAGGAAGCCGCCGTAGATGATGGCCGATTCCTTGGAGCCATAGGCCAGCGCCTCGGCGATGAAGAGCGAGAGGATGGCGCGCATCCCGTAGAAGTTGAAGCGCTCCCACATCTCGGTTGTGAAGAGCACGTAAAGTCCTTTCGGGTGCTTCTTGGGCACCTCGGCGGCTGCGGTCGCGTTCATGCTGAAGGTTTGGGTTAATGCCGTTCGGCCCAAGGGGAGCCGACAGCAGCGCGCCAATATAGAAGGAAGGGCAAAGCGCACTGCCGCAGGCCGATGCACGGCACTTCTCGCGATTGAGACTGGTCCATGACCCACCTCCGCAGCGCGAACTGCTCATGGTCAGTTGGAGCACGCGCTTGTCGGGCTAGCTTGGCGGAACCAACAACACAACCATGGCCGCTCCGAAGAAGACTCCCCGCAAAGCCTCCATCACCGATGACCTGCTTGCCGGTCGGCAAGTCGCCAAGCGTGCCTTCGGTCCAAGCAAGAAGTCCAGCTCCAGCAAGCCGCACCCCGGGCAGCCAGATGCCCGTGCCAGGAAGGACCGCGCCGGTTCCCAGCTTGAGCGTGAGCGGCATCAGCACCCAAGCAGCACCATCCCGAATGCTGGCGCCGCGCGCAGCAACAAGCAATTGGTGAAGAAGACCCGGAACGCGGGCAAGAAGTGAGCGAGGCCACATCACGTTCGACGCTCAACCTTGAAAGGTGTGCGCTCACCGGAAGGCCACGGATTCCCTCAGGCTATCGCTGCTGCGTTCCCAGGCCAGTGCTGCTGCTTCGGGAGGAAGTCTCGCTCAATGCGTGGCCAGCTTGCGCACCATTTCCTGCGTAAGGCTCGATGCATCGGGACCATAGGCGTTCACCAGGATGCCCTTGATCTCCTTGGTCTTCGAGCTGATGGCGTACACCACGCTCTGGTCTTCGGGATCAGAGTTGCCCTCGAAGCGATGGAACTCATCGATCTCGAACTCGTCGGGGTCGAGGCTGATGCGGCGCGGCTTGCACACCATGCAATGCCCACCCAGCATCAGATCATCGGTATAGCCCCGACGCTGCAAGTCGTTCACTGCTTCGGAGAGGGTGGAATAGGCGTAGCGCATGGAACGAAGGTATGCTCGCCATCAACTCCTTTCACGAGCGCAGGGTCGCCGAGGACGGCAGACCGCTGCGCAGGTTTGGGTGTGCGGGTCGCGGTCAGCGGACACCGTGCGATGGTCAAAGTCTTAAACTAAGCGGGGCGCCTACCGGGCTGTACCACTTGCGTGTTCTGCAGCCAAGCGGCAGGGTGATCAGCAGCGAACGCCTGATGGTGCAGCATTGAGGATTGCGCGAATTTTCCGAGAATCGCCGGGTGCTCATGTTTGTGGCATTCGCCGCCAAGGCGCAGGGTCGCCGAAGACGGCAGACCGCTACTCAGGGCGCGAGGCAGCAATCTGCGGACACCCTGCTCTGGTACAAGGACGGGCCGGGATAAGCGGACATCCTGCGCCGGTCTAGCGAAGTGAACGTAGCCGTATCTAAAAATGCTCGCGCAGCATGATGTACTTGACCGTCACCGGTCGCCCCTTTCTGGCTTTTCCAAGAGTTGATGGTGTGCAATAGAAGAATATTCCTTGGTCGAAAACGTGGACATACTTGCGTCCAGAAAGCACAGCTTGCTTTGGCAACGACCCGTCCGAGTTGTTCATCGCCGTGATCTCATCACCCACATCAATACCCTTGTTCGTTGTGATCGCACCCCGCTTCGATGCGCTCACTGACTTCAACACCTGTCGACCCGATGTATCGGGCGGGTTGAAAGTCAATCGCACACCAGTCATGGGATAGTCCACATAGGTCGGACCGGGAATACTGATGCACGGTCCGCCCATCAAGTAAGCTCGACTTGGCGGACCTTCGACCACCTGAGGCTGCTCCGGATAGAGTCTTGCTGCACGTTCGATGCTCAAGCTATCCCATGGAAGTCCGGCGATGGAATCGAAGGAGATGGGAATCTGTGCTTTTGCCAGCGATGGTGTGGCAATGACACCCAGCAGCGCGATTACGATTATCGAGATGTGGTTACGGCTCATTTTCCTACTTTCTCTTTGGCTTGCCTACCCCACCAACTCCTTGTTCCTGTTCGGGATATCCTCGGTGCTGAAGGGCACCTTCTCATCCTCCTCCTTCAGCTTGAGGACAAGGGCAAGCGCATCGGGCACCACATCGCTGCATAGGGTGAGGAAGCTGCCGGGCTTGGCCGTTGAGATGGCGTGGCGGATGGCCTCTTCCTCCTTCTTGATGATGATGAACTTCTTGTTCGGGTCCACCTCTTTGATGCCCTTCACCATGAGCGCGATGATCTCGTCGTCGGTCTTGCCGCGCAGGTTGCGGTCCTGGCGGATGATGATCTCATCGAACATCTGCGCGCTGAGGCGGCCGAGGTTCACGGTGTCCTCGTCGCGGCGATCGCCGACGCCAGCGATAACACCAACTTTCGGGCTGTCGGGGATCTTGCTGAGGAACTTGCCCAGGGCCTCGAAGCCGTGCGGGTTGTGGGCATAGTCCACCACCACCTGGAAGTTGCGGAACTGGAAGAGGTTGAGGCGGCCAGGGGTCTGCGCGGCGCCCGGCACGAAGGTGAGCAGCGCTTGCCGCAGGTCCTCGATCTTCACGCCTTGCACGTAGGCCGCGAGCACCGCAGGCAGCACGTTCTGGATGTTGAAGACCGCCTTGCCACCGTAGGTGATGGGGATGTTCACGGCTTTCTCGATGCGCAGTTTCCATTCGCCCTTGCTGATGGTGACGAAACCATTCTCGTAGATCGCGGCGAGGCCACCGAGCTTGCAGTGCTGGCGGATGAGGCGGTTGTTCTCATCGAGGCTGAAGAGGGCGATCTTGCAATCGCACTGCTTGCGCATGGCCATCACCAATTCGTCGTCGGCGTTGAGGATGGCGTAGCCTTCGCGGCGCACGCTGCGCGGCACGGTGCTCTTCACCTGCGCCAGTTCTTCCAGCGTGTGGATGTCCTTCAGGCCCAAGTGATCAGCCGCCACGTTGGTGACCACGGCCACATCGCAATGCTCGAAGCCGAGGCCGCTGCGCACGAGGCCGCCGCGCGCTGTTTCCAGCACGGCCATATCCACCACGGGCTCCTTCAGCACGAATTGCGCGCTGGCAGGGCCGGTGCAGTCGCCCTTCATGAGCAGGCGGTTCTGGATGTAGACGCCATCGCTGCATGTCATTCCCACTTTGTAGCCCACGTTGCGCATGATGTGCGCAGTAAGGCGGGTGGTGGTGGTCTTTCCGTTGGTGCCGGTTACGGCGATGATGGGGATGCGGCTGGGCGCGCCCGGCGGGAACAGCATGTCAACCACCGGTTCCGCCACGTTCTTGCCAATGCCGCCGGTGGGATCGAGGTGCATGCGGAAGCCCGGCGCGGCGTTCACTTCCAGCACAGCGCCGCCGCTCTCGTTCAGCGGGATGCTGATGTCGTCGGTCATCACATCAATGCCGCAGATGTCGAGGTCGATGATGCGGCTGATGCGCTCGGCCAGGAATACGTTGAAGGGGTGTACCACTTCGGTGACATCGTCGGCCGTGCCGCCGGTGCTGAGGTTGGCGGTGGCTTTCAGATAGACCACTTCATCCTCCTTGGGCACGCTGTCGGGCGTCATTCCTTTCAGCGCGAGCAGCTTCAGCGTGTGGTCGTCGATGTCGATGCGCGTGAGCACGTTCTCGTGGCCGAAGCCGCGGCGCGGGTCCTTGTTCACTTCTTCGGTGAGCTGCGCGATGGTGCGCTGGCCGTCGCCGATCACGCAGGCGGGGGTGCGCTTGGCCGCTGCCACGAACTTGTGGTCGATCACGAGCAACCGGTGGTCCAAGCCAGTGATGTAGCGCTCCACGATCACGCTGCGGCTGATCTCCTTCGCCTTGGCCAGCGCGGGCACCGCTTCCTCCCAGGTCTTGATGCCGATGGTGGCGCCGCGCCCGTGATTGCCGCCGATGGGTTTGATCACGCAGGGATATCCGACCACTTCGAGGGCGTCCTTCAAGCCTTCTTCACTGCGCACCACGCGGCCCTTGGGCACGGGGATCTCGTAGCTCTCGAGCAGCTGTTTGGTCTCCTCCTTGTCGCACGCGATCTCCACGCCGATATTGCTGGTCTTGCTGGTGATGGTGGCGCGGATGCGTTTCTGATGCACGCCGTGGCCGAGCTGCACAAGGCTCTGGCCATTCAAGCGGAGGTAGGGGATGCCGCGCGAGACGGCTTCCTGCACGATGCTGCCCGTGCTGGGCCCGAGGCGCGATTCCTCCCGTATCTCGCGCATCTTCTGGATGTCGTCGGCGAGGTCGTACGGCGTGCCGTCGATCAGGGCCTGCGCGATGCGCACGGCGGCCTTCGCCGCGTACATGCCGACCGGCTCTTCGATGTAGCTGAAGACCACGTTGTAAACGCCTTCTTCGCGGGTGCTGCGGGTGCGGCCGAAGCCGGTCTCCATGCCTGCGAGCGTCTGGATCTCCAGCGCGATGTGCTCGATCACATGCCCCATCCAGGTGCCGCGCTTTACGCGCATCCAGAAGCCGCCCTCGTGGTCCTCGCTGCAGCGGTGGCTCTGCATGGTGGGCAGCAGCGCTTGAATGCGCTCGAGGAATCCGGGAATCTTGTCCGTGGGCCGCTGCTCCAGGTCCTCGATGTCGAGGCGCATGACAATGAGCTTGTGGCGGCGTACGGACCAGCTGTTGGGGCCACGCATGGCCTTGAGTTCGAGGATGCGCATCAGGGGATGGTTGACCGTTGTTGAGGGTCGCAGGTTGGGGATTGGGTAAGACTTCGACCCACCTACGAACCGGACCAATATAGCGAGGTGGGTTGTTCATACTTCGGCAACATGGAGTTCACGGTTTCCGGGGAGGCATCTACTTTGGCCGCCGGGGCGGGGGAAACCGAACTGCATGACACCCAAAGGCAAGCTCATCGCCATCGGCGGTAATGAGGACAAGGGAAAAGAGCCGGAAGGCGGCCACAATACCAAGGTCTTCACGCACAAGTTCATCGAGGAGGGCATCCTCAAGCGCGTGGTGGACGAGATGGGCGGCACAAGCGCGCGCATCGCGGTGATCACCAGCGCCAGCTCGATACCCGAAGAGGTCGGGCAGAACTACGTCGAGGCATTCGGTCGGCTTGGCGTGAATGACATCGACGTCCTCGATATCCGCGATCGCAGCCAGGTTCGTCCTGAAATGATCAAGCGACTGGCCAAGTGCGACGGCGTGATGATGAGCGGCGGTAACCAGCTTCGGCTTACGACCATCTTCGGCGGCACGGCTTTCCTGCAATTGATGAAGCGACGCTACGAGCAGGAGGAAGGCTTCGTGATCGCGGGAACCAGCGCGGGCGCCATGTGCATGAGCAGCACCATGATCTACCAAGGCCACAGCGCATCGGGCCTGATCAAGGGCGGCGTGAAGCTCACCACCGGCGCATCGCTCATCCAGGACGTGATCATCGACAGCCATTTCGTGGAGCGCGGGCGCTTCAGCCGCCTCACGCAGGCGGTCGCAGGAAATCCTGCCGCCATTGGCATCGGCCTCGGCGAGGATACCGGCGTGGTGATCACCAACGCCGACATGCTCGAGACCATCGGCAGCGGCCAGGTGATGATCTTCGATGGCCATGAGATCACCTACAGCGATTACGCCGACGTGGAAGAAGGCGAGCCGTTCAGCATCGAGGGCATGAAAGTGCACATCATCAGCAAAGGCCACAGCTACAGCGTAGCGCAGAAGCAGTTCAGCGCGGTGCGGGTGCCGGTGAAGGGATAGTGCAGGCAGTTTCAGCTCCAGTGCATTGAGCTGGCCAGAGTGACTTGTGCGACGTCACAGTCGAACCCTCACTCCACGTATTCAATCATCGCGCGCAAGCGGATGTCCTTGCTCGATGAGCCGACCATGAGGCGGAACATCCCCGGCTCTGCCACTTCCTTCATCTCCGCGTTCGGGAAGGAGAACATCGAAGCGTGCAGTGTGAAGGTGATGGTCTTCGACTCACCCGCCGCCAAGGCCACGCGCTGGAAACCCTTCAGCTCCTTCACCGGACGTGCGATGCTCGCGAGTTCATCGTGGGCATAGAGCTGCACTACTTCCTCTCCGGCCACTGAGCCGGAGTTGGTCAGCTTGAAGGAGAGAACGACGCTGTCCTTCGCAGTGAACGATGCACGCGAGAGCTTGAGGTTGCTGTAATCGAAGCGCGTGTAGCTCAGGCCATAGCCGAAGGGGAAGAGCGGTTGCCCGGTGCCGTCCACGTAGTCGTCTCCGCGGCCCGTGGGGTAGTGGTTGAACACCAAAGGAAGCTGGCCCTCGTTGCGGGGGAAGGTGATTGGCAGCTTGCCGCTGGGGTTGCGCGTTCCGATAAGTAGATCTGCGATGGCGAGGCCGCCCGCTTCCCCCGGGTACCAGGCCATGAGCACCGCATCCACGTCATCGATCCAACTATCCATGGTGATGGCGCTGCCACCGATGAGCACAACGGTCACGGGCTTGCCCGTGGCTGCCATGCGTTTGATCAGCTCCTCTTGTTCGCCGGGAAGCTTCAAGCTGCTGCGATCGCGGAACTCGCCTTCCTCGATACCGGCGACGACGATGACCTGATCGCGCGTATTCGCTGCCTTCAAGGCCGCATCGTTGCTGCATGGCGTTATCCAAGGGCACATGGCTTCGTCCACCACGAGCCTGATGCGCGCGTTGCCGGAGCGTTCGCGGTACTCCACGCGCAGCTTCACGCGCTCCCATTCTGAGAAGCTGAAGGGCACCAGGGTGGTGTGGTAGCCTTGCCCCTCCCAGCGGTCGATCAGCAATTGGTCGTTCAGGTAGAACCGGTAGCCGTCGTTCCCTTCCATGCCGATGCGGAAGGTCCCGTTGATCTCCGGCACGATCACGCCGTCCCACTTCACCGCGAAATGATCGAAGGCTACACGCGGGTCGGGACCGAAGAGCGTCCATTGGAACTCGATGTTCGCATCATTGCGGGTAAAGGCTGGTGTCGCATTCAGGTCGATGCCATTGTAGTAGGTGCCGCGCAGTCCAGGATGCAGTGTCTGCCCGTCGCTGTGGTAGAGCCATAGGGTCGGGAA
Source organism: Flavobacteriales bacterium (assembly GCA_035441065.1). Taxonomy (GTDB): domain Bacteria; phylum Bacteroidota; class Bacteroidia; order Flavobacteriales_F; family PHOS-HE28; genus PHOS-HE28. The sequence goes on from DAORNP010000002.1 coordinate 42,448, forward strand.
GGTCTCGATTCGCTTGTCCCTGCGTCCGCAGCTTTCCACGTAGCTCACTTGCGCGGATCGGCTCAAGCGCTCGCGCAACCCGTCAAGAATGGAGACCGGCGAATTCCCCGGACCACTGTACCCGCCGAGCCGTGTTTCGACCGCATCCGGCCCGATCACCAGGATCTTCTTCGTGGTTTCGGCGAGCGGTAGT
>DAORNP010000002.1:42733-43121 GCA_035441065.1 Flavobacteriales bacterium
CAGCGGTTCGTCGCTCACGAACGGCTCATCGAACAGCCCCAGCTCGAACTTCATGCGGAGCACGCGCGCCACAGCACTGTCGATCGCGGCCTGCTTCACGGTTCCATCCACGTAGTGCGGCTTGAAGAGGGCCTCATGCGCCAGCTCCGTCTGGAAGATCACATCCTGTCCGTTCTCCACGCTTTGCTTGCCCGCATCCGCGTAGTCGCTGGCGGTGAAGTGCAGCACGTTCGCACCACCAGTGGCCGCCGCATCGCTGATCACGAAGCCACGGAAGCCCCATTCCTTCCGAAGGATATCGTTCAGCAACCAGCTGTTCGCGCTGCACGTCAACGAATACATCATGATGCTCGAGGCCGATCTGATCGACCGGCTGCTCACGCCGTTG
>DAORNP010000002.1:43178-45232 GCA_035441065.1 Flavobacteriales bacterium
CCGGATAGCTGTCGCGCCCGCCCTCGCCGTGATTGGCCACGAAGTGCTTGGGCGTGGTAATGATACCACGGGTCTCCATCGCCCTTACGTAAGCCACGCCGAAGCACGAAGCGAGCAGTGGGTCCTCGCCGTAGGTCTCTTCCACCCGGCCCCAGCGCGGATCGGTGGCGAGATTCACCACGGGCGAGAGCACCATGCGGATGCCGCGCGCTTTCGTCTCTAGCGCGATCGCTTCCGCCACCTGTGACATCAGGGTCGTATCCCACGATGCCGCCATGCCGATGCTCTGCGGGAAAGCCGTGGAACCCGGCAGCACCAGGCCGTGCAAGGCTTCCTCGTACGGGATGAAGGGGATGCCGAGCCGCGTGCGCTCACGGAAGTAGCCTTGCGTTTCATTGATGCGCTGCAGGAGTTGAGCGGCACCGCTGCCCTGCGCGCCGCCGATGAGCTGCTGCGTGATGCTGCCCTCGTCGGTGATGCGATCGAGCTGCAAGCCGAAGATGCCGTCGCGATACCGCGCGCTGTCGGTGCCCACTTCGCCCACCACCATGAAGAGTTGCCGGAACTTCTCCTCGGGCGTCATGTGGGTGAGCAGGTCGATGATGCGTTGCTCGGTGCCGAGGTCCGGGTCCTGATAAGGGAGTTGAGCGTTCGCTGCGATGCACCCCGCAGCCATGATCGTCACCGCAACCAGAGCGCGCAGGTTGCATGGAAGATGAAGATGGTCCTTGGCCATGGTGCGGCCGCGCAGGTTCGTTTCATCGAGCGCGGGAAGGAATTGGGCCATGGGCGGAAGGTAGATCTGCCTATCGGCTGCGACTGCCCAACCGGATGCTTGACCCCTGCAAGGCTTGGGGCCAGCAGCGATGGTATAAGGCTGCGCTCGAGTTCACCGGCACAAACGATTCCGCCGTCACTGCCTTCTTCGGCCGCTCGGCTTCCGCAGTTTCGCACGCGATGTGCCGTGCTTAGGCCGCTCACCTATTTTCGCCCGGCCTGCCATGTCCCTCTCCCGACTTCTAGCACTCAGTCTTGCCGCCATTCTCGCCGTTGTTGGGCGCGCCCAATCCGGGAAAGCCTTTCTAAAGGAGGGCGATAGGCTGCTTTCGCAACAGCAATTCGAACAGGCCGTCGAGAAATACGGCTTCGCGATCCGCACCGACCCCAAGCTCGTGAAGGCCTACACGGGCCGCGCCGATGCCTATGGCTCCATGGGCCGCATGGCCGAGCGTGCCGCTGATCTGGCGCATGTGGCGCAATTGCTGCCCGCTGATCCACTGGCGGCCATCACCGCAGCAACGGCCTACAGCGACCTGGATAGCACAGCCCGAGCCTTCGCTCTGGCCGAGCAGGCCGTTCGCGTGGCACCCAAGAACCAAGCGGCCCAGATGGCATTGGCCCGCGCATGCCTGAAAACGGGCGACCTCGATTGCGCCACGCAAGCGGCCGACCGCGCCTTGGCCATCAAGGCCACCACTGACAGCTACTACCTGCACGGCCTGGTGCGCTTCGCCACCAAGGACCTCAAGACCGCCGAGTTCGACCTGGACAAGGTGATCGAATGGAATCACCTGTATGAGCCGGCCTACGTGGCGCTGAGCGAAGTGCAGCTCGCGCTTTACGAGGTTTACAGCGGTCCCACCATGAAGGCACGCACCACGGAGAAGGCCATCGAGAAATGCACGCGCGCTTTGGAACTGAATCCGCAGAGCACCGACGCCCTCTTCACGCGAAGCAAGGCCTTCGCCAACCAGAAGGAGTACTCCAAGGCCATCGACGATGTGAGCCGTTGCATCGCGCTGGGCCGCACCGACCGCGCCGTGTACGTGCAGCGCGCGCTCTACTACAAGGGCTTCGGGCAGCATCAGAATGCCGTGAACGACCTGAACCGCGTGATCCTCGCCGATGCCAAGGATGTGCAAGCGCTTCGATTGCGTGCCGATTGCCGCGAGGCTAACATGGACCTCGATGGCGCGCTGAAGGACTTGGATGCCGCGCAGAAGGTGCTGGAAGGCGATGGCAAGCTCAGCAGCGATCAGCGCGCCGAGTTCGAG
>DAORNP010000002.1:45367-54434 GCA_035441065.1 Flavobacteriales bacterium
GGGCTCAAGGGAGGAAGGCAATGGCCACTGTCACGATGACGGTGAACGGCAAGCCCGCCGATTTCAGCAAGGACGAGAAGGACCCCATGTTCGTGACCACCATCGCGCTCGGCGCCGATGAGAAGGAGATCGTGGTGCAGGCCACCGACACCTATGGCAACTTCACCAGCGAGGTGCTCACCGTTGAGCGCAGTGAGGGCGTTGCGCCGGTGATCGCGCTCACTTCACCCAAGCCATCGGCCAATCGCGAGATCACCTTGGCGGCAGGGAAGGGCGATGTCTTCATCGAGGGCACCGTGAGCGATGCGAGCCTGATCCGCTCCATCACCGTGAATGGCGAAGGCGCCAGCTACCCGCCCGACCGCGTGAACCCTGATTTCTCCATCAAGGTCGTTCTTGATGGCCTTGATCGTTTCGTTGTGCGCGCCGAAGACCAGTTCGGCAATACCAGCGAGCAGCAGTGGGTCGTGAAGCGCCTGGCTGAACCCGTTGCCGTTGCCGTGCCCAAACCGGTGCCGACGGAGAGCGCGCCCAACGCAACGCCTGCCACCAAGGGCGGCACCTGGCTGGTGCAGATCGAGAATACCGCTTACCGCAACTTCCCCGCTATGCAGGCCGCCGATGCCGCCAAATTGCAGAAGGCATTCGCGAGCTACCAGATACAGCGCACCATCAGCAAGAAGAACCTCACCAAGGAGCAGCTTGAGCGCTTCTTCAATGTGGAGCTGCGCGATATGGTGCGCACCGGCAAGGTGAGCACGATCCTGGTGTGGTACAGCGGTCACGGCCGCACCGCCGGAGGCAAGGCCTACTGGATCCCCATTGACGGGAAGAAGGATGACGTTTACAGCTTCTACAACTACGGTGCGCTGAAGGCCCAGATGCAGAACTACAGCGAGAGCGTCTCCAACACGGTGGTGGTCTCCGACGCCGCCAGCGGCGAAGCCTCCTTCTTCGACCTGACCCGCTGAGATCAGACGCATGCGATCGATATTCCTCTCGTTGCTGGCGCTGGCCTCCATCGCGGCACAAGCGCAGCGCTACTTCTTCGAGAACATCAGCAACCAGCAGGGCCTGCCTGCGGTGAAGGTGTATTGCGCCGCGCAGAGCCCCGACGGCATCATCTGGGTGGGCACCGAATCGGGTTTGGCCAGCTACGATGGCATCAGCGTGGTGGATCATGGCCCCGCTGATGGAACCGCAGAGGGCGGCGTCTTCTCATTGCTCGTTGATCGTGGTGGCAGTATCTGGGCGGGACACCTCGATGGAGGAATCACATGGAGCAATGGCCGCCTCTTCCGGGCCTGCACGCTAGGTCAAGGCATCAAGAGCCCGATAACGGCATGGCTGCAAGAGAAGTCGGGCAGCATCCTGGTTAGCACGATGGGTTCCGGCCTCTGGCGGATACAAGGCGAGCCGGATCAGAACGGTGCCCTGAATGCGCAGCGCGTGGGTGCCGACCAAGGCTTGCAGGAGCACATCTGGACGATTGTTGAATTGCCCGACAGCCGCATCGCGCTGGTTACCGGAAGCGGTGATATGCAAATGATCGATGGAGGTGCCGTATCGGAATTCTTCATGTCTGGTGTGCCCGACAGCTTCAAGCGAACCGCGCTATATGTCGATTCGCAGCGCCGCATCTGGGTGGGCACGCAAGGTGGTGGTGCTTTCCGATGCGCCACCGATGGCCGCTGCGAACGCTTCGATATCATGAATGGATTGGGCAGCAACACCATCTATTGCTTCGGCGAGGATGGCGATGGCCACGTTTGGGTGGGCACAACGGATGGCGGCGCGAGCTGCGTGACCAACGAAGGCGTGAGGACCTACGGCCCTGACAATGGTTTGCACGGCCGTGCCATCCGTTGCTTGGTGCGCGACCGCGAGGGCAACATGCTCATCGGCATGTACGAGAGCGGCCTCGACATCTTCAAAGGAGATCGCTTCATCTCGTACGGTGAGGCCGAAGGACTCAATGACCCCAAGGTCTTCGCCGTGATGGAGGACCGCTTGCAGCGCACGTGGTTCGGGACCAATGCGGGCATCGTGGTGCTCGATAATAACGGCAAGCTCTCCGAGCAGATCAACGCGCAAAAGGGACAGCTCACCAGCAACTTCATCCGCTGCCTCAAGGAGGACGACAAGGGTTATGTGTGGGTGGGAACAGAAGGCGGCGGCCTGTTGCGCTTCGATCCGCGATCGGGACGCTCGCAAGAAGCCATCGAGGTTTCGGGTGGCCTGGCCGACCTGCGCGTGACCGCCTTGGAGATCGGCCAGCCCGGCGAGCTCTGGGTCGGCAGTGTGAATGGCCTGTGGCGCTACCTGCCCGGCAGCGGCACGGTGCCAACGCCTTATGGCGAAGCGGATGGCCTCGCGGGCAAGCACGTGATCGCGCTCTTCCGCGAACGCAACGGCGCCATCTGGGTAGGGAGCAAGAGCAACGGCATCACCCGCATCGATAATGGCAAGGCGCACCGGATCGATGTGGGCCGCGCGTTCTCCGCATCGTGCTTCACGCAGGATGGCGAGGGCCGCATCTGGGTGGGCACCGAAGGGCAGGGCATCGTGGTGCTGGCCGGCGGCAAAGAGGTGCAGCGCTTCACCACGGAGCAGGGTCTGCTCAGCAATGTGATCAAGGCCCTGGCGGTCGATGAGAACGGCCATGTGTGGATCGGCACCACGAAGGGCCTGAACAAGTGGCGTCACAAGCAAGAGGGTTTCATCGCCTTCACCGAGCGCGCGGGCTTCACGGGCATCGAGGTGAAGCCCAACGCCGTGTGCGCGCTGCGCGATGGCGGCCTGCTCTTCGGCACGGTGAACGGAGCTACCCGCGTAGGGAACAAGCGCGAAGTGGAGCGGAACGTGGCGCCCTTGGTCACCATCCGGGGCTGGGCCGTGAACCTTGAGGATCGACCGCTGGGCATTGAGGCCAGCCTCAGCCATGACGAGCGCAGCATCCGCATACGTTACGGCTGCGTGGCGCTGAGCGATCCCAATGCCGTGCGCTACATGTACATGCTCGATGGCCTGGAGGACGAATGGCAGCCCATGACATCGAGCACCGTGGCCGCTTATCCCGCGCTTCCTCCCGGCACCTACACCTTCAAGGTGAAGGCCATGGACCGCAGCGGCCTTTGGAGCGAGCCCGCCGAGTTGGGCTTCACCATTCACCCACCTTGGTACCGCAGCTGGTGGTTCTACACCGTGCTTGCGGTGGTCATCGGCATGAGCCTCTTCAGCTACATCAAGGTGCGCGAGCGTCAGCTGCGCTTGCGCAACATCGTGCTCGAGCAGAAGGTGGAGCTGCGCACCGCAGAGGTGGTGGCGCAGAGCAAGGAGATCGAAGGGCAGAAGGAGCGCATCGAGGACCTGCTGCTTAACATCCTTCCGAAGGAGATCAGCGACGAATTGAAGGAGAAGGGCAAGGCCACCGCGCGTCGGCACGAGGAGGTAACCGTGCTCTTCACCGATATGAAAGGCTTCACGCGCGCTGCCGAGAAGATGACGCCCGAGGAACTCGTGAGCGAGCTGGATGATTGCTTCGTGCAGTTCGATGAGATCGTGGGGCGCTACGGCATCGAGAAGATCAAGACCATCGGCGACAGCTACATGTGCGCCGCCGGCGTTCCCACCAAGGATGCCATGCATGCGCACAAGTGCATCCTGGCCGCTTTGGAGGTGCGTGAATTGATGACCCGCAACCCTGGAAGCTCCAGGATCTCAAGGCGGTGATGACCCGCTGGCAGAAGGAGCATCGCGCTGTGGGCAAGGAACCGTGGGCGCTGCGCATCGGCGTGAATACCGGACCTGTGGTGGCCGGGGTGGTGGGCAAGCGCAAATTCGCGTACGACATCTGGGGCGATACCGTGAACACCGCCAGCCGCATGGAGAGCAGCGGAGAGGTCGGCGAGGTGAACATCAGCGGGGCCACGTACCGGTTGGTGAAGGACCACTTCGAGTGCGTTCACCGCGGACAGGTGGAGGCCAAGAACAAGGGCGCCATCGACATGTATTTCGTGAAGCGCCTCAAGCCCGAGTTCAGCGCGAACGCGGAAGGCACGCAGCCCAACGAGCGCATGCTGAGCCTGTGCAAGGTGTCAATGCCGCAAGAGCTCGCGTAGCTCGGCCAGCATCATCGCCGTGGCGCCCCAGACCACGCGGCCCTGCACATCGAAATAGGGGATCTCCACGCTGCGGCCCATGACGGCGATGTGCTGCTCGCGCCGTTTCAGGATGTCGTCACGCAGCAGCAGCGACAACGGCGCCTCGATGAGCTCGGCTACTTCGCGGGCATCGGGTGCGAACGGGCCAGTTTCCTCGGCGATCCCGATGAAGGGTGTGACCAGTGAGCGGCTTGGCGGGATGTAAACGGGAGTGAGGGCGCCCAGCAGGTCGATGCCTGCCGTTCGGGCACCGGTCTCCTCGGCGAACTCGCGCAGGGCGGTGGCTCGCAGGTCGGCATCCTGCGGCTCCCGGCGGCCGCCGGGAAAGGAGACCTGTCCGCTATGCACGCCTGCGTATGTGGGGCGAAGCATCAAGAGGGCGTGCGCTTCTTCGGCTCTCTTGTAGATCAGCGCGAGCACGGCGCTCTCGCGTGGCGGTGGATCGCTGCGCAAAGCGGCTTCCAGATCGGGGCGCTTGTAGCCGCTCAGCTCAAGTGGCCGGGCAGTGGCTTTGCGAGTGATGCGCGCAAGCGTTGAACCGCCTCCTGCAATTGCATCACCGTTGCTCCAGTCGTTCAACCAAGCGCTGCGCCTCTCGCTTGAAAGCGTGCGGTCCTTGTGCAATGCGCCGCGCGCCCTCCAGTGCCCGATCGTGCTGATCGCTGCACAGCCAGCAGAGCACCGTGTACCATTCGCAGGGGTCCTTGTAGCCCGGAATCGGTGCTGCTTTCAGCTGATCGATGCTGAGTTCGGCCTCGTAGGGCTTGCCGATGGCGAGTTGGCTCACGGCCAAGTAGAGGTATGCCCGCTTATCGGCTCCCGGCTCGTTGAGGTAACTTGCCAATCCGGAGGCGGCGCCATCGAAATCGCCTTGCGCATACAGGGCCATGGCATCCACATAAGGAGTATTCCGAGCGGTGCGCGCGCGGTCGCTCACCAGGTCCTGGTAGGGCGTGAACATGGAGGCGCAGAGGTCATCGCTCTGCGGATCGGCGCAACCGGTCAGGGAGCAAGCGAGAACGACGAGGGCCAGGGCGCGCATGGCGGCGAAGTTACCCGGACAGGAGATCACGATTCACGGCATCACTGCCGATGCCCGCGCTCAGAGCCCCTTTCGCCAATTCGGATGCTTCTTCATCACCTCGCGGGCCTTCTTGCCCTTGAGCATGGTGCCGCGGCACTTGGGCGAACCGCAATGGCAGGCCCAGGTGCGCAGCAGCTTCACGGTGTACGGAACCTCGAAGTCGAAGCCGTAGTCGTAGGTGATCTCCTCACCGGCCTTGATGGAGCGAAGGGCCTCGATCACCACGAAGTCCTTTCGCGGATCGGGGCGCTTCTTCTTCTCACTGTGCACATAGGCCACGGCGTTCGGCTCGCAGCCCGTGTTGATCCAGCGCGCGACGCTTCCCCCCTTGTTCGCATCGATCACCCATTCATCGTTCAGGGTGAAGAGGAAGGTGTGCCCGGTGGAGATGTCGCCATGGTACAACTCGTCGGCCTGCTCGTGCGTGATCAATTTGCCGGTGTACTCGATGATGCGCTCGCCCTTGCGGATGGGGGCTGTGGCGAAGACGCCATTGCCGTGTATGCTCGATCGCTTGCGCGCGATCTTCAACGGCTTCGATTGCTTGGTCATGTAGAGGCCCTGTTCAAAGGCGCGCAAAGAAAGTAGAAGGATCCGGACAGGCGAGCTTCACTTTTCCGGTGCCTTCGGGGGCGCCTTGAACGGCTTCTTGCCCGGATTCGGGTCGCGCAGGTCGATGTCGCGATGGTACTGCCATTGGCCCTTGTCCCAGGTGAACGCGTCGAAGCTCATGTCGGGGCCCATCAGCGCGCCTTTGCCTTGCAGGTCGGCCCGGATGGGTGCCAGGTGGTCCAGCACGATGCGGCCCTGGTCCGGCTCGTAGCGGAGCATCATGCTCGCATTGAACGCATATGCGAACACTTTCCGGTGATCGCGCAATTTGCCCTTGCCGAAGAGCGGTGCGCCGAAGCGCGGCTTGCTTCCGCGGAAGCTCAGCACCTCGATCACCTTACGCGTCTCGGTGGTCGAATGCCCCTTCCAGCCGAGGAGCGTGTACCAGGTCTTGCCGCCCTTCTTCACGGTGATGGCCTCGTAATAGAGCGCGCCGTACCAGCGGTCGGTGCCCAGCTCGGCCAGCTCCGGGTTGGCGATGCCGTGGGTCATGTCGCGCAGTTCATGCAAGGTGGCGAGTTTGCCATTTCGCTCGAGCAGGAAGCCTTCGTAGCGGTGCGTGCCATCGGCTTGCGGAAGGTTCCATGTGATCAGCCGGAAGCGGCCATCGGATGCTTCCACGCGGCTCAACGGAAGGTCGTCGAGCGTGATGTCCATGGCGCCGGGCGCATCGAGCAGCGCGCGCAAGGCGGCCTTCAGCTTCACGCTTGCCGCCTCGCGCTCCAGATCACCGGTAGCGGCCGACAAGGCTTTGGCCTGAGCGATGGCCTCGGCTTTCTGTTCCGTCTGAGCCGTTGCCGTGGCCACCAGTGCAACGAAAAGGGAAAGGATTGCGTGCCTCATGCTGGCTCTTCTGTTCAACGCTGCGAAGGTCATGCTTCGTGCCACGGTATGAAAAACGAAGCCCCGGTGTTTCTCCGGGGCTTCGTGTCGATCGTATTGGTCTCAGTGCGTGATGGGCACTTGCCGGTTCATGATCACGTGGCCATCGGATCCCATGATGCGGACGGTGTAGAGGCCCGCGTTGAGCTTCTCGGTGTTGAAGACCAATTGCCCGCTGGCGTTCACCGTGGAAGCCATGGTTACGCGGCCTTGCGCGTCGAGCAGCTCGGCGGTGTTGCCTGCAACGGCTCCATCCACCTGGATCATCTCGTTGGCGGGCACGGGCCGAATGCTGATGCGTGCAGCCTGCGCGTCGGCAATGCTCGTCGTGGTCACAGCGATGGCATTCGAGAAGAGCTGGCAGCCGGTCTGCGTGCTCGCCAGCACGCGGTAGTTGCCGTTGGTGGTGGCGGTGTGCGTTTGCCCGGTGGCGCCAGCGATGGGCGAGGCACCAAGGTACCATTGGTAGCTATTGGCCGCGCTGCTCGAGAGCATCACGCCATCCTGAGCGATCACTGGTGCTGCCACGGTGCATTGCTCCTTGATGCGGTAGAGGCGACCATTGCTCACATTGCCGCCGAATAGCTCGCCTGAGCTGTTCTCGCCGATCACGCTCCAGCCACTGATGCCGCTGGCCAGCACCTGCGAGCGTGCCCATGCGCCGAATTCATCCTGCGCGATGGCATAGAACTGCCCGCCGCAATAGTCGGTGTAGATGTGCTTGCCTTCGAGGCGCCAGTACGTTGGCCCCCGGTAGGTTCGGCCGCCGATGATCGAGCACCAGCTCTGCTGGCTCTGGTTGTGGTGCGCGATGGGAGCGATGTAGGAGGATGCCGGCTGACAGCCCGATGTGTTGTACGCGCTATTGCCTTCATAGCAGCGCCAGCCGAAGTTGGGCCCGCTGTTGTCTCCGGCGGGCCAGTAGTCGAGCTCTTCCACGGCGTTCTGCCCCACATCGCCGATGTAGAGGTCGCCGTTCTGCGAATCGAAGCCGAAGCGCCACGGGTTGCGCAGGCCGCTGGCCCAGATCTCGGGCAGGATCGGGCTCTGGCCTACGTAGGGATTGTCCGTAGGCACGGTCCAACCGGTATCGCCGCTCACATCGATGCGGAGCATCTTGCCCAGGGCGCTGGTCATGGTTTGCGCATAGTTCTGCGGGTCGCCGGCGCTGCCGCCATCGCCGAAGCCGATGTATAGCATGCCGTCGGGTCCGAAGTCGATATCGCCGCCGTTGTGGTTGCCGTAAGGCTGCGCCAGGGTGTAGAGTATCTCTTCACTGGTGGGGTCGGCCACATTGGGGTCGCTGCTCACCGTGAAGCGCGAGATGCGGCTCGTACCGGGGCTGGTGCCGTTGGTATAGCTCACGTAGAAACGGCCATTGTTGGCATAGTCCGGGTCGAAGGCTAGGCCGAGCAGGCCCCGCTCGCCGCCGCTGGCCACCTGCGAGGTGATGTTCAGGAATGGCGTGGGCAGCACGGTGAGGTCGGCCTGCATGATGCGGATGGTGCCGCCCTGAAGGGTGAGGAAGAGCCGGTCGTCGCCGCAATGGCTGATGTCCACGAGCGCCGTGAGGCCGGTGGCAATCTGCTCCACTTGCAAGGTCAAGGGAGTCTCTTGTGCCAGTGCGGGCAGCGAAAGGCCGAGCGCGAGGGCCGAGGGAAGTGTCCAAGTCTTCATTCCGGGGAGGTTTGCGGCTAAACTAGGGGAGGGCACCAGTTGTTCACGGAGCGCCTTCGACGAAGGGCCTACTTTTGCCGCCCTTCAAAAGGAACACCCGGATACGCATGTCATTGCAGCAGGAAATCGAGCGGCGGCGCACCTTCGCCATCATCAGCCACCCGGATGCGGGCAAGACCACGCTCACGGAGAAATTCCTGCTTTACGGCGCCATCCAGACGGCCGGCGCGGTGAAGAGCAACAAGATCCGGCGCGGCGCCACCAGTGATTTCCTCGAGATCGAGCGCCAGCGCGGCATCAGCGTCACCACTTCCGTGATGACCTTCGACTACGGCGACCGGCTGATCAACCTGCTCGACACCCCGGGCCACCGCGACTTCGCCGAGGATACCTACCGCACCCTCACGGCCGTGGACAGTGTGATCCTGGTAATCGACTGCGTGAAAGGGGTGGAGGCGCAGACCGAGCGCCTGATGGAAGTGTGCCGCATGCGCAACACGCCGGTGATCGTCTTCATCAACAAGCTCGACCTCGAGGGGCAGGATCCCTTCGACTTGCTGGATGAGTTGGAGGAGAAGCTGAGCATCAAGGTGCGGCCCATGAGCTGGCCCGTGGGCATCGGCGCTACTTTCCAAGGCGTGTACGACCT
>DAORNP010000002.1:54585-65099 GCA_035441065.1 Flavobacteriales bacterium
GGGCGTGTAGGAGCCGCTGAGCATCGAAGCATACCGCAGCGCGCGCATCGCACCGGTCTTCTTTGGGAGCGCCTTCAACAACTTCGGCGTGAAGGAACTGCTCGATGCCTTCGTGGACATCGCGCCGCCGCCCGGTCCGCGCCCCACCGATCAAGGTGAGGTGCAGCCCGACGATCAGCGCTTCAGCGGTTTCGTGTTCAAGATCCACGCGAACATCGACCCCAACCACCGCGACCGCATCGCCTTCCTGCGCGTGTGCAGCGGCCACTTCGAGCGCAATACCTACTACAACCACGTGCGCCTCGGCAAGGAGCTGCGCTTCGCCACGCCCACCACCTTCCTCGCGGCGCAGAAGACCATTGTCGAAGATGCCTGGCCCGGCGATGTGATCGGTCTATTCGATACCGGCAACTTCAAGATCGGCGACACGCTCACTGAAGGCGCCAACTTCAACTTCCGCGGCATCCCGGCCTTCTCTCCCGAGCTCTTCCGCGAGTTGGTGAACCAGGATCCCATGAAGAGCAAGCAGCTGGAGAAGGGCATACGCCAGCTCACCGACGAGGGCGTGGCGCAGCTGTACACGCAGCAGCCCGGCAACAAGAAGATCGTGGGCTGCGTGGGCGAACTGCAGTTCGAGGTGATCGCCTACCGCTTGGAGCATGAGTACGGCGCCAAGTGCGCATTCCAGCAGATCCCCGCGCACAAGGCGTGCTGGATGACCACCACCGACGAGGCCGTGCTCGACCAGTTCATCCGTGTGAAGGCCCAGCAGATCGTGCAGGACAAGGACGGCAATCCGGTGTTCATCGCGCCCAGCGCTTACATGCTTGAACTGGAGCGAAGGAATAACCCGGCCATCACCTTCCATACAACGAGCGAGTTCAAGACGGAAGCGCAAGTGGGGAGCTAGGAGTTGGCGGTGTTCGGTTGGCCTGTCTGGGGTCCTGTGTATTGTGACTTGAGCCTAGGGTCTTGTGACGTGAGTCTTGGGTCTTGTGACTTGGGTCTTGTGACTTGAGTCTTATGACTTGAGTCTTTTAACTTGAGTATTTTGACTTGAGTCTTGTGACTTGAGTCTTGCCTTCCTGCCTTCCCTTTACATCCCTTAACGACCCCATGAGCGCCGATAGGCGTTGAACCATGCGTCTCCGGCACAGTGATCGCCTGCGGCCCGCGCACCTCCCGAATACATTTGCCGCGCAATCAACCGAACGCATGCAGCTCCGTTACGTGATCCTATCCGCAGCCGTCGCTGCCAGCATCGTTTCCACCACCGCGCAGGACGGCCCCAAGCGCACCATCGAGGCCCAGATCCAAGGTTTGGCGAAGGGCGATACCGTTTATCTCGCCAACTACTACGGCGCCAAGCTCTACTACAACGACACCGCCGTGGTCGATGCCAAGTCCACCGTCACCTTCAAGAAGGAGAAGGGCTATCCCGCCGGCGTGTATGCCGTGGTAGTTCCCGGCCCCAAGTACTTCGAGCTGGTGGTGAACGAGCCGGTGATCAAAGTGGCCACGCACCGGAATGACCTGCTCCCGGCGCTGCAGGTGAAGCAGAGCAAAGAGAACGAGCTCTTCATCAATTACATCCGATTCCTGAATGACCGTCGCTTGGAAGGCGATGCCCAGCGCGCTCAACTCGATGCCGCGAAGGATGAGGCGGCGCGCGCTGAAGTGAAGGAGCGCATGCTGGATCTCGACAAGCGCGTGAAGCAGTATCAGCGCGACTTGATCGCCAATAACCCCGGCATGCTTGTGGCCTCGTTGGTGAAGATGAGCATGGCCGTGGAGCTGCCCGAGCCGCGCAAGGACGATGGCAGCCTCGACAGCGCCGCCAGCTATTACCAGTATCGTGAGCACTTCTGGGACAACTTCGACCTCACGGATCCGCGCATCGTGCGCGTGCCGGTCTTCGGCAACAAGTTCGAGGAGTACATCACCAAGGTGGTGCCCCAGGTGCCCGATACCGTGAAGCGATTGGCCGATGAGTTGATCGCCAAATGCGGCGCGACGAAGGAGACCTTCCAATTCGTGGTGCATGGCATCACGCACAAGTACGAGACCAGCGACATCATGGGCATGGATGCCGTATTCGTCCACATGGCCCTGACCTATTACTGCCCCAAGGATGGCAAGCCCGGCCGGGCCGATTGGATGGAGCCGGAGAAGCTGGATAAGCTGTGCGAGCGCGCCCGCAAACAGGCACCCCTCACCCTTGGCCGCAAGGCGCCCTATCTCTGCCTCACCGACAGCACGGAGGAGAAGTGGATCAACTACTACGACCTGCCGAACGACTTCGTGGTCATCATCTTCTGGGACCTGCACTGCGGCCATTGCAAAAAGGAGATCCCCGAGATCCACAAGGTGTACAAGGAGAAACTCAAGGGCATGGGTATCGAGGTGTTCTCCGTCGCCAAGGCCACCGACGAAGGGCTCTTCAAGGATTGGAAGAAGTTCATCCGTGAGAACAACCTCGACTGGATCAACGTGGCACTCACCAAGAACATCTTCGAGGAGGCGAAGAAGGATGCGCGCAAGTTCATCCCCAAGTACACCACGCTCGAGAGCCTGAACTATGCCGATGCGTGGGACGTGTACAGCACCCCGAAGATCTTCGTGGTGGACAGTGAGCGCCGCTTCGTCGGGAAGAGCCTCAGCGCCGAGCAGATTGCTGACCTCGTGACGCGCCTTCGGGAGCGGAACAAGGCGAAATAGCGCGCTTATCCACATCGCGGCATGGGCACAAGCGCCGACATGCGCATTTGAACGGGGGCGCTCAGCTTTCCTTTGTTGCATGCCACGCGTGCTACCCGTCATGGAGGCCTTTCATACCATTCAGGGTGAAGGGCTCTTCTCCGGTCAGGCCGCCTACTTCATCCGTCTCGGCGGCTGCGATGTGGGTTGTACCTGGTGCGATGTGAAAGAGAGCTGGGATGCGAGCACGCATCCGCAGCTGGAGATTGAGGCCATCGTGGCCGAAGCGAGCCGATTCCCATCGCGCATCGCCGTGATCACCGGCGGTGAGCCGCTCATGCACGGATTAGGGCCCTTGACCCTAGCGCTTCGCGAAGCGGGCTTCCGCACGCACATCGAGACCAGTGGCGCGCATCCCTTCAGCGGCGAATGGCACCATGTATGCCTGAGCCCGAAGAAGTTCAAGTCCGCGCTGCCCGAAGCCTTCGAGCGCGCTGATGAACTGAAAGTGATCGTGTTCAACAAGCATGACCTGCAATGGGCCGAGGAGCAAGCCGCCAAGGTGAGGCCCGGCTGCGTTCTCTTTCTTCAGCCCGAATGGGATAAGCGCGACACCGTGATACCGTTGATCGTTGATCATGTGAAGGCGCATCCGGCATGGAGGGTCTCCTTGCAGACACACAAGTACCTGAACATACCATGAAGCGATTCGCAGGCGGTAGCAGGCAGTGGGCGGTAAGGTCACCTTTGCTAGCAGTCGCTTTGACAGCCTACTGCCTGCTGCCTACTGCCAACTGTCAACCCGGGGGCTACTCATCGCAGGACAAGAAGGCCATCAAGCTGTACGAGAGCGGCAGCACCTGCTTGCAGCAACGCAGGTTCGAGTGCGCGAAGAGCGATTTCAGCAAGGCCGCCAATACCGATGCGCGCTTCGTTGAGCCGCGGATCATGCTGGCCGAGATCGCCGAGATGGAAGGCAAGGATGCGGAGGCCATCACGCGTTACCGCGAAGCCATGAGCATCGCGCCGCGCTTCTTCCCCACGGCGCAGCTGCACCTGGCCGATCTCGAGTTCCGCAGCGGCCAATACGCCGAAGCGGAGAAGAATTACAAAGGCTACCTCGACAAGGAGCAAGAGCCGCAGCGCAAGGCCCGCGCGCGCTTGGGCATCGCCAATTGCCAGTTCGCTGCGGATGCGATCACGCGCCCGGTTCCATTCGAGCCGAAGAACCTGGGGCCGACCGTGAACAGCGCGGACCCCGAGTACTACCCCTGCATCACCGCCGACGATGCCACCTTGATCTTCACCCGTCGCGTGAAGGCGCCTGAGATCGCCATCTATGGTATGCAGGAGGATTTCTATGTGAGCAGGCGCGGTGCGGATGGCGAATGGCAGCCGAGCAGGCCGATACCAACGGTGAGCACTGCAGAATACAACGAGGGCGCAGGCACGCTGACGCCTGATGGCCGCTTCATCATCTTCACCAAATGCGCGCTGGAGGATGGAAGCTACGGCGGCACAGTGAAAGGCCTTGGCAGTTGCGACCTCTTCATCAGCCAGCGCATCGGCGATCGCTGGAGTCCCGCCTCGAACCTGGGCACGCCGGTGAACAGCGCGCAATGGGAGAGCCAGCCCAGCATGGCCAGTGATGGCCGCACGCTCTACTTCGTGCGTGGCCGCCGCACCGCCAGTGGCATCGCGGACACCGATATCTACATGAGCCGCATGGGCGATGATGGCACATGGAGCAAACCGGAGAAGCTCGGTCCGAACGTGAATACGCCCATGCAGGAGGAGAGCGTGCAGATCCACCCCGATGGCCGCACGCTTTACTTCAGTAGCAATGGGCATCCCGGCTTCGGCGGGCTCGACATCTTCGTGAGCCGCATGCAGGACGATGGTACCTGGGGCAAGGCACTCAACCTGGGTTATCCCATCAACACCGGAGCCGACGAGAACAGCCTGCTCGTGAGCGCGAGTGGCGAGATCGCCTACTTCGCCAGCGATCGCAAAGGAGGCCTAGGTGATCTGGACCTGTACAGTTTCGAGCTCTATCCCGAAGCGCGCCCGCTGCCCGTGAGCTACATCCGTGGGCATGTCACCGACAAGACCACCGGAAAACCTGTGGAGGCCGATGTCGAGCTCTTCGACCTGAGCACCGGTAAGCTGGCCACCGCTGCCTATAGCGACCCCAAGACCGGCGAGTTCCTGGTTTGCCTGCCCAGTGGCCGCAGCTATGCGTTGAACGCTGGCGCCGAGGGTTACCTCTTCTTCAGCGAGAATTACGATGTGGCTGCTGGCACGGCGAAGGAGCCGGTGACGCTCGAAGTGCCCTTGAGCCCGCTCACCAGCGGAAGCGTGATCGCGTTGCGCAACATTTTCTTCAACACGGCCAGCTACGATCTGCTGCCTGCATCGAATGCCGAGCTCGATAAACTCGTGAAGCTGCTGAAGGCGCATGCGACGTTGCGCATCGAGCTAGGCGGCCACACCGACAATGTGGGCAACGATGCCGCTAACCAGAAGCTCAGTGAGCAGCGCGCGCATGCCGTGCGCGATTACGCCGTGAAGCAAGGCATCGATGGCGCACGCATCACCGCCAAGGGCTACGGCGAGAGCATGCCCGTTGCCAACAATGACACCGATGAGGGCCGCGCACAGAACAGAAGGACGGAGGTGAGGGTGCTTTGAGGGCGCCTAGCGCAGCGTGAAGCGCACAGGCTGGTTGAACACGACGCTCACGGCCTTGCCGTCCTGCATCCCGGGCCGCCACGCGGGCAACAGCGCGAATATGCGCCTGCATTCTTCCTCAATGGAACCGCACAGCGCATTCTTGGCCAGTATCTCCACCATGCGGCCTTCCTTGTCAATGACGAACTCGAAATCAGCAAGCCCGCTGACCTCCAGCTCTTGGGCATCCTCCGGATAACGGAGCTGCTTGCGGAGCAAATCGAATATGAGCGATTCCGTGCAGCGGAACCGCCCCTTCTCATCAGCGGCGGTATCACACGCCAGCAGGTATGGCATGCGCTCCTCTGGCTTTATCGCTCCGGGTTTGTGCGGGTTCTTCAGGGAGTCTCGCTCATAGGCCAGCGTATCGGATGAAAGGCCATCCTTACCGTAGTTGTGCCCGATGCCGTGCCGCTTGCCATCCAGATAGGGGATGCTGCTGGTCAGTCGCCCGTCATTGTCCTTCGATTCCCAAATACCCTGCGCCTTGCCGTTCACATAGCGCCCTTCGCGACGTGCCCCCTTCAATTGCACGTGCGCCCATGCTCCGGTCCGTCGCCCCTCAGCATAAGCCCCTTGCTCGCGCACGGATCCGTTGTCGTACCAGCGCCGGTAGCTTCCGTCGAGCGTCTCCAGCTTCTTATCGCTGAAGGTCATGTGCGCTGTCATCGCCCCGGTCTCGGGATAGAAGGTGCGAACGGCCCAATGGCCGTCGGGCAGGCGGGTAACCACGTAATGGAACCAGGTCCTTTCGATCTGCTCACCCGGTTCCAGCGCGAAATGGAATTTCTCCTTGTAGCGGGAATGCGAGCGTTGGAAGTTCTGGGCAAGGAGCGGTGCGCTCGCGAAAAGGAGAACCAACGAACAGGTCCTCAGAGAAGGGCAATCCATGGATGCGAAGATCATGACCCGGAGAGTTCTTTCGCTCTTTCGCTGGCTGCGGTGATCGCGCGGCACAGGGTTTCGGTGAATTCCTCCTTCGCCAGCACCTTGAACGCGGCCTCCGTTGTCCCGCCTTTGCTCATCACGGCCTTGATGAGCTCTTCAGGCGTGCGGTCGGCGTGCTCCATCAGGTGGAAGCTGCCCAGCATGGTCTGCTTCACCAGGGCGCCGGCCACATGCGGCTCCAGGCCGAGGCGCGTGCCCGTCTCCACCATCACGCGCACAATCTCGAAGAAGTAAGCGGGGCCGCTGCCGCTGAGCGCGGTCACGGGGTCGAGCAAGGCTTCATCGGCCAGGTGCATGGCGCGACCGGTGCAGTTGAGCAGCTGCTCCACCATGAGCGTTTGCCGCATGCTCAGCTCGGCTCCAGTGGCGTAAGCGGTGATACCCATGCCGATCTGCGTGGGGGGCATTGGGCATGGCGCGCACCACGGTTTCGTGGCCAAGGTGCTCGCTCAATCGCTGCAAGGTGATGCCGGCCATGATGGAGAGCACCACTTGACCTGGGCGCAGCACGGCAGAAAGTGATGGGGCGATGCCACTGAAATCCTGCGGTTTCACGGCGATGATCACGAGTTCGCTGCTGCTGATGCGCTCATCGACCGTATCGATGACCTGGCCCAAGTGCTCAAGCTGCTGCCTGCGCCCGGCGCCACGGATCACGAGCAGGAGTTCATCGGCCTTCGCCAAGCCGTATTTGCGGAAGCTGCGCGCATAGGCAGTGCCCATATTGCCGCAACCGATGATGGCGATGCGCATGATGGTTCCGCCGGGTCATTCAGCAGGGCGGTGCGCAAAGGACGTCAACGCATGCTGATGCGAGCAGCCTAGTTGGAATGGGGAGCCGTGTCGCACAGGCGAAAGCCGGATCCTTCCGTGCTCATCCGCCCAGGCGCATCTCCAATTCATCGGCGATGCCGCGCAGCATGGAGGCTTTCATGGCGTCGGCCTCATCGTTCGATGCCTTGCGCGCGCGCGCTGCGCCGAGTCGAGCGGCCTTCTCGGGCCAGATCTCCTGGTTCTCGATCACGGTGAGGCACTCGAAGCACTCTTCACCGCTTCCAGTCAAGGCCAATGAAATGAAGCGTTCGAGATGGTCTCGCGCGTCGAGGCCGGCGCTCCAGAAGCTCGCGAGGATCGTGCGGCGCACGGAAACCAGTTCGGGATCGTCGAGCGCGGCGATCAGCACAGGAACGGCATCTGCCGCCTTCACGGTGTGCAGCAGCGCGGTGATGCGCGACTGAACGGCAGGGGCGGGGTTCGCGACCAAGGCTTTGAGCAGGTGCGGGATGGCGCGCGCATCGCCTTGCTCTTCGATCCGTGTCAGCGCACCGAGGGCTGTGGCATCGTCTTCACTGAGCAGCGCAGCGAACGCGAGGTCCATGCGCTGCTGCTTGCTGGCGCGTTGCGTCATGATCTTGTGCGGGGCGCTTGCTTAGCGTGCTGAGGTGGCGTCGTGGCTGCGCTTCATGCTCAAGAAGCTGCGACGGCCTGGGCTGCGCTTGAATTTATAGGACACCTCCAGATTGAAGAAGCTGATGGTGTCGAGCAGGCCGGGGTTGCCGCGACGGCTGGTGCCCGAACCGATCTCGCCATTGGTGCCTTGGCCCGTTGGGTCGCTGATGTAACGTGCGAGTTGCTGGCGGTTGGGATCACCGGCATAGGCTGCATCTATCTCTGCGTAGGTCGCGTACCGGTCGCTCACGTCGTCGATATGGTCGTTCATGAACATCACGTAGCTGAACTCGAGGCCGATGCTCATCTGCTTGGTTGCCATGTAGCGCACGCCAGCGCCGATCGGCATGGCCACGTTCCAAGGCGAGTGCTTGAAGCGCCTGCCGCCCTCGCCGGTTCCCTTGCCACCCTCGGTCTGCCACTCATACAGGTCCGTCTCGTACTTGCCATCGCGCTCGATTACCTGCGCGGTGGGTTCGGTCATGGGGCCGTTCCGCACGGTACCATCGTCCCAGAAATAGTAGCGGTTCTGCATGTCGATGTCGCCGCTGAACAGGTCAGCCTTCGGTCGGCCATAGTACACCCCGAGGCCGACATGGAAGTACATGAAGAAGCGCTGCTCGAAAAGGGGCTGGTAGGGTTGCCGGTAAGCGTTCAGGACAACGTGCCCGCTCATGCCCACGAGGTCATTGCGGAAACCGATGCCGCGCCTGCGATTGCGCAGTTCCGTGTATTCCATGCCCTTGATGGGGTCGGCCTCCTCATAGCCCACGCGGAACCAGCTGATCCGGGCTTCGGTGTCTAAGGCTCGGGTGATGTAGCGCTTCTTGTTGTTCAGGAAATTCCGGAAGGTCACCGACATGCCGGGCCGCATGCTGTTCCACTGGACCTGGCCATCGACGTTGCCGAGGTCGCCGTAGTAATGCGTGACACCAGATGCCAGGCCCACTTCAATGTGGCGTTGGGCAAGTGCGGGGGAGAGTATTGCGAGAGCAGCGCTCAGGGTAAGGATCCGGTTCATGATCAGGGCCTTGGGGTTCCGAAAGGTATGCCCAGTAGACGCAGGCCCGGCAACCGGTTGCTTTCAATTGCGTTCCCCGAAAATCGCGGTGCCCACCCGGACCAGATTGCTGCCGGCATCCAAGGCCGGCGTCAGATCGGAACTCATGCCCATGCTGAGCACCTTGAAGCCTGGTCCAAGCCGTTCGGCCAGTTCGCGGTGAAGCTCCGCCAACCCCAGGAACTCAGCCTTCACTTGGGCTTGGTCGGTCGTGTTCGTGGCCATGCCCATTAACCCGCAGACACGAACGTTCGGCCAACGGCCTGCCGCGATTTCACCAGCAACGGTCCGGGCTTCATCAGGCGAAAGCCCGTGCTTGGTCTCTTCACGCGCGATGTGGATCTGCAAGAGCACATCCGCAGCCTCGCCGCGCGCAGCCGCACGTTTATCGATCTCATCCAAGAGGGCGGCTCCATCCACGCCGTGGATCAAGTGTGCGATGGGCACGATGTGCTTGGCGTTGCTCCGCTGCAAGTGACCGATGAAATGCCATCGGATATCACCAGGTAAGGCGGGTTGTTTGGCCCTCAGCTCTTGCGCGTAGTTCTCGCCGAAGTCGCGGTGCCCGAGGTCGTAAAGCGCTTGGATCTCTTTGGCAGTCCTCGTCTTGCTAACGGCTACGAGCATAACGCCATCGGGGATCCCGGCTTTCACGCGGGCATAACGCTCGGCCAAGCTGCTGTGGTCCATCTCAATCGCCCTGCCCGCTGAAGGCATAACGCACGATGTTAGCGCCCATGCGAAGGGCTTTGGTGCGCGTGGCTTCGCTATCACCATGCACATCGGGGTCTTCCCAGCCATCGCCGAGGTCGCATTCCGAATCGTAGAAGCAGACCACACGGCCTTCCCAGATCAGGCCATAGCCACGCGGTGGTTTGCCATCGTGCTCATGAATCTTGGGCAGCCCCTGCGCGAAGTCGAAGGCTTGGTGGTAGATGGGGTGCGCGAATGGCAGTTCGATCAATTCAGCTTCAGGGAACACGCGGGCGAGCATCGGCCTTACATATGGGTCCATGCCGTAGTTGTCGCTGATGTGCAGGAAGCCGCCGCCGATCAGGTAGGCCCGAAGATTCTCGGCTTCCTTGGCCGAGAGGGTCACATTGCCGTGGCCTGTCATGTGTACAAAAGGGTGGTTGAACAACTCGGCACTGCCCACCTCAACCACCGGCACGTCGGGATTGATGCCCATGCCCAATTGCACGTTGCAGAACGTCACGAGGTTGGGAACCGCAGTCGGGTTCGAGTACCAGTCGCCACCGCCGGCATACTTGAGCACCGCGAGCTTGTAGCTGCCTTGGGCGAAGGCGGGAAGGTGCAGCAGCGATAGAAGGAAGAAGAGCGTGGCCGTTCGGATCATCGGGCACGAAGTTATCCCGACTGGGATAGGCTCATCCATGTGCAGGCTGCGAGCGCGGCGGTCTCGGTGCGAAGCCGGGCATTGCCGAGCGTGACGGAGAGGAAGTCGTTGGCCAGGAGCATCTCTGCTTCGGCAGGCGTGAAATCGCCTTCCGGTCCGATCAGGACCACGGCATCGCTGCTGCTGCTGTATGCTGCGGCGAAAGGCAGGCTCAGTGGATCCAGATGTCCGAAGAAGCGCTGCCCCGGCAGCTTCTCCGTGATGAAATCGGCG
>DAORNP010000002.1:65130-69695 GCA_035441065.1 Flavobacteriales bacterium
CGCGCTGGCTCTGCTTCAGCGCGCTGATGGCCACGCGCTCCATGCGGTCGATGCGCGCCCGGCCGCGTTCGGTCCGCACAGTCGATAATGGCGTTATCCGGTCAACGCCGAGCTCCACGGACTTCTCGATCATCCACTCGAAACGGTCGGCCTGTTTGGTGTGCGCCACGGCCAAGTGGATGCGCGCGTTGTCCTTCGCCGGTGACTCGATGGTATCGAGCACCATCGCCACGCATCGCTTGCGGGTCACGTCAACGAGTTCAGCTTCAGCCCTCGTGCCCCGGCCGTTGAGCAGGCCGATGCGCTGGCCCACCGCCAAACGCAGCACCTGCGTGGCATGGTGTGCTTCTTCCTCCGGCAGGTTCACCAGGCCGCTCTCCATGTCAGGGCAGAAGAAGAGGTGCATCACGCAGTCAAGGTCAGCCGTCGAGCGCCGAAGTAAGCGATCACCAGTGCAACGCAGAACAGGAAGGCGCCCATGGTGGGCGAGAAGCCGGCATGCACCGGCCAGCCCGCGCCGTGGAACGCCCGTTCGCGCACCAAGGGCAGCACCATGCTCGTGAGCGGGTCAAGCACGCCGGTAGGAAGGCCATGGCCGGTGGTGAGCCTCGCGGCTACCGCACAGATCAATCCTGCTGCACCTAAGGCGATGGTGGCTCGGGCCAACAAGGGCCTGCCTGCAATGGAAGGCATGGCGCGCACGAGCAAGAGCACGGGCACAACCGTGAGGTAGCGCGGCCCATAGGCCCAGCCGCCCCACCACGTGGCATGCGTGAAGAACACGAGCACGAGCACCACAGCGGGCAGCACGAATGGATCCTTCAGCATGCTGCACTGAAGCAATCGACGGCGCTCCATGATGGCGAGTGCCGCAACAGCAATGAGCGAAGGGGCATAGAAGAGCAGGCCGCGATAGGGGCTGAGCGTGAGCCCCCAGAAGGCTTCTGGCTGCCAAGTGCCGAAGCCGTACGATTCGCGCATCACGCCGTAGTTCACCGCATGCGCGCTGGGGAAGGTGAAGGGTGATCCGGATACCGCGTAGTTGTTGATCATGGTGGCCACGGCGCCGGGCAGCAGGCCGATGGCGAAAGGGAGCAGCGCGCGCCGCTGGCCGATGACGGATTGCGCGAGCCAGACCGCAAGCACGAACAGGAGCGCCGCGTCACAGGCCACGCCGAGGCAGGCGAACAGCCAAGCGCGCAGATGCCTCGATCCGCGCAGGTCGATGGCGGCGAGCAGCCCGAAGAGCGCAGCGGGCAAGTGGTTGAAGAAGGTGCCGCTGTACACGAAGAGGAACGAGCCCAGCAATGGAAGGACGGCCAATAGCCAATTCGCTTGGGGTTGGTGCCTCCGCAGTTCGATGAAGGCGATCAGGAGGATCAGCGCCATGGGCACGCTGCCGAAGAGGAAGCCGCCGAGCATCAGGATGCGAGCATCCACGGGGTTATCGCTGAGCGCGACCAGGCCCGAATCACGCGCGCATTTCCAGATCGCAGCAATCACGAAGGTGGGCAGGGGAGCCTTGTCGCTGAAATAGCGCCCATCGGTAATGGCCTTGTCGCCCGTGAGTGTATGATGCTCCGTGATCTCGAAGCTGCCATGCTCCACCAATGCGCGCACGGCCAGCGCACGGCTCACGGTGTTGTCGTCGGGAGCCCATTCGATGTGCCACGAGCACACGGCGAGCAGCAGCGCGAAGAAGAGCAGGCGCGCTTTGGTCGGTGTTTCAGCTGGCAATTGGTTCATGGCACCGGCGAAAGGAACGAGATCGCTGCGGAGCAATGAGCATGCGCTCGCCAGCACCGAATAGCTTTGCCGCGATCCTCGAATCCATGACGCTCATCCGTTCCATCTCCGGCATCCGTGGCACCATTGGCGGCGCCCCGGGTGAAGGCCTCACGCCGCTCGATGTCACCCGTTACACGGCGGCCTTCGCTTCGCTCATGCGCGCGCGCTCAACAACTGCGGGCAAGCCAGCCATC
The DNA here is from genome assembly GCA_035441065.1 of Flavobacteriales bacterium. GTDB lineage: Bacteria > Bacteroidota > Bacteroidia > Flavobacteriales_F > PHOS-HE28 > PHOS-HE28. The sequence goes on from DAORNP010000002.1 coordinate 67,113, forward strand.
GTCCTGGGCCGCGATGCGCGCATCAGCGGGCCCATGGTGGCCGATCTGGTGCGCGGCACCCTCATGGGCATGGGCATCGATGTGATCGATCTGGGCATGGCCACTACGCCAACGGTCGAGATGGCCGTTCCCGGCGAAGGTGCGATCGGCGGCATCATCCTCACCGCGAGCCACAATCCCGCGCAATGGAACGCGCTGAAATTGCTCAACGCCAAAGGGGAATTCATCAGCGCGGCCGATGGCGCAGAGGTGCTGGGGATCGCCGAGCGCGATGAATGGCAGGCGGCTGAGGTGAACGAACTCGGCACCGTGCGCAGCGATGACTCCTGGACGCACAAGCACATCGAGGCGATCCTCGCCCTCGACCTGGTGGATCTGAAGGCGATCGCAGCGCAGCGCTATACCGTGGTGCTCGATGCGGTGAACAGCGTGGGCGGCGTTGCCGTACCGCTCTTGCTCGAGCAGTTGGGCGTGCAAGTAGTGAAGATCCACTGCGAGCCGAACGGCCGATTCCCGCATAACCCGGAGCCGTTGCCAGAGCACCTCGTCGATCTGTGCGAAACAGTGCGGAAGCATCAGGCGCACCTCGGCATCGCCGTGGACCCCGATGTGGACCGCTTGGCGCTCGTCTGCAACGATGGCTCGCTCTTCGGTGAGGAATACACCCTGGTGGCCTGCGCGGATCACGTGCTCGCGCACCGTCCCGGCCCCACCGTCAGCAATCTGAGCAGCACACGCGCCCTCGATGATGTGGCTGAGCGCCACGGACGCAAGCGCCACGCGAGCGCCGTAGGCGAGGTGAATGTGGTGGAGATGATGCGCGCCACGGGCGCACCGATCGGCGGCGAGGGCAATGGCGGCGTGATCCTGAGCGAACTGCACCATGGCCGCGATGCATTGGTGGGCATCGCGCTTTTCCTCACGCTCATGGCGCGAAAGGGAACCAGCAGCCTGGAGCTGAGGCGCGGCTACCCCGACTACTTCATCAGCAAGAACAAGATTGAACTGAAGCCCGGCATGGATGTGCAGGGCCTCATCGATGCCATGGCCGCGCGCCATGCCGAACAGCCGCACAGCACCATCGACGGTCTGCGCATCGAGTTCGGCGCAACGTGGGTGCATCTGCGCCGCAGCAACACCGAGCCCATCATCCGCATCTACGCCGAGGCGCGCAGCCCGCAAGAGGCCGATTCACTCGCAGCAAGGCTCATGGGAGAGCTGAAAGAGCTCGCTGGAATCCCCGCATGACCATAGCCAACGACATTTGCCCGAGATGAACAGGATCTACCTCGACAACGCCGCCACCACGCCGCTCGCGCCGGAGGTCTTCGACGCCATGGTGCCCTACCTCAAGGAGCACTTCGGCAACCCTTCCGCCATACACGCCTTCGGGCGCACCACGCGCGCTGCAGTGGAGAAGGCTCGGCGCACCGTGGCCAAGCTCATCAACTGCGCGCCTGGCGAGATCGTGTTCACCAGTGGCGGCACCGAAGCGGACAACATGGTGCTGGTGGGCGCCGTGCGCGACCTCGGCGTGAAGCACATCATCACCAGCGCCATCGAGCACCACGCCGTTGAACTCACCGCGCAGGCCATCGGGCAGGCAGGCGGCGCACAGGTGCACTGGCTGCGGCTGCAATCCGATGGCAAGCCCGACCTCGGGCACTTGGAGCAATTGCTCGAAGAGACGCGTGGCCAAGCGGTGCTGGTCTCCTTGATGCATGCCAACAACGAGATCGGAACGCGCATCGACCTGATGGCCATCGGCGCGCTCTGTCGGCGCTACGGAGCGCTCTTCCACAGCGATACGGTGCAGACCATGGGCCACTACCGATTCGATCTCTCCGCCTTGCCTGTGGACTTCATCACCTGCGCAGCGCACAAATTCCATGGACCGAAAGGAACCGGCTTCCTCTACATGCGCAGCGGCATTGGCCTGAAGCCGATCATCCTGGGCGGCGCGCAGGAGCGGAACATGCGGGCGGGAACGGAGAACATCGCAGGCATCGTGGGATTGGCGCGTGCCATGGAATTGGCCTACGAGGACCTGGATGGCCATCGGCGCCATGTGCAGGGGCTCAAGGACCGCATGAAGCGCATGCTCCTCGACGCCGTGCCGGGGATCGGCTTCAATGGCGATGCGAGTGACGACAGCTTGTACACCGTGCTCAACGTTCGTTTCCCCGATGATGGGCGCAGCGAGATGCTGCTCTACAACCTCGACATCGAAGGCGTGGCATGCAGCGGCGGCAGCGCCTGCAGCAGCGGAAGCAACAAAGGCAGCCACGTGCTGGCCACCCTTTACCCGGAACGGCCAGGCGCCAACATCCGCTTCTCCTTCAGCCGCTACACCACAGCAGCCGAAGTGGACCAGGCGGTGCGCGTGCTCAAGCGCATTTTCCAGTTGGAAGAGGTGAGGAGCTGAATGCGCCTTGCGCGTTCGGCTCGTTCGTTCCTCGTGTATCGGAGAGCGGTCGGGATTGGCCTCCCTTCGGTCGGCCTTTCCCGTAGAGGAGGGCTTCAATGGAACAGCCGCCACGCGCCTTGCGCGTTCGGCTCGTTCGTTCCAGTCCTCGCTCGAGC
>DAORNP010000002.1:69708-70896 GCA_035441065.1 Flavobacteriales bacterium
GGAACGAACGAGCCGCCTTCTCAGGCGGCTGTTCCATTGGCGGAGAGGGAGGGATTCGAACCCCCGGTACCCGTGAGGGTACTTCTGTTTTCGAGACAGACCCGTTCGACCACTCCGGCACCTCTCCGAATCGGGGCGGCGAAGATAGACGGACATATCAACCGCGTATGCCCCGATGAACTGAGCGCTTTTCGGGCGTGCCAGCACGAGGGCGCGCAATTCGTTGGTGATCAGATCCAGCCATTGAGCTTGTAATAGGCAATGGCTATGTACTCGCGCAGGCAGGTCACCTCCAGCTTCAGGTAGTTCCAGAAGGTGTAGCGCAATTGCGGCTTGTCCGAAACATCGGGCGCCCAAGCCTTGCCGCCAACGCCGCCATGGTCGTAGTCGAACTCGTGGAACATGGCATGGTCCCAGGCAGGCAGCCCGCACGCATCACTGAAGCCCACTCTGCGGAAGGCCAGCACCGATCGGTAGGTGTTCTCCGGCGCCGTTACGATGGCGATACCCATGGGTGCGGAAGGCATCAGTTCTGCCAAGGCCAGTGCTTGAGCCCGCGTGTTGTCTCCCTGGTTGAGCAAGCCGATGCGAGATGGATCGACACCGCGCAGTACGAGCTCATAGCGCATGGCGTTGAGCACGGCGGTATCGCCCGGATGTATGATGGCCATTGCGGATCGCGGCCAGGCTTCAGCTGCTTCAGCGGCCTTGTGCAGCCGCAGCAGCTCCGGGCCAGAAGGCATGCCGCTGCCACCGAGCACCACGATCAGCGCAGGGGCACCGTTACTGCATTCCCCTGCTGCTCCCAACCAACGATGCGCATCGAAGGGGATGCGCGTGAATGCCAACGCGACAAGCACGAGAAGGACCATGCCAGCACACCGAACAGCGATGCGCGCTATCCGCATCATCATCATCCAGGTCCTGCGGAGGAAGAGCCTGAGTCCCATCGCTTACGGCGCTTAGGGCGCTAGCGCGCCTCGTAGCCTTTCGGCCGGCCTGCCTTGTACCATTTCAGCAGGGTATCGATCATATGTTCCATCTTCCGCGCATCGGCCCAGGTGGCGCGGAACACCAGATTGCCATCCGCATCAACCAGGTAAGCGCCATTGGGAACACGGCCATACTGCGTGTAGACCTGTTCATTCAGCCCATCGATCAGCACCGGCATGGTGCCCAGTTGTGCGA
>DAORNP010000002.1:70964-75231 GCA_035441065.1 Flavobacteriales bacterium
CAGCTTGAATTTCTTGCGGTCGCCGGGATGCAGTTCGCGGCCATAGATCACGAAAAGCTGCACGTCGGCCTCTTTCGCGTACTTCTTCGCCAGGTTGCTCCAGCGCTCCATCTGCACGCGGGCCGGCGGATTGCTGATGCTGCCGAACATGAAGGCCCGGATCTTCCCCTGATTCGCGCTGAGCCGGTAGGAGCCCTCGGTCTGCGCGATCGGCAGCTCGAAATCGTGCGTCTTCGGCACCATGCCATGGCCCTCGCTGTAGGCGCGCAGTTCCTTGATGGTCTGCCGCATGAGCTTGTCGAAATTCATGCGCCAGATGCTCACCTGCTTGCGCATGGCCTTGATCTCCTTGTTCGAATAGGCGTTCAGGTAGTAGTCCAGGTCGTCGTGGAAGATGAGCGCACTGTCCGTGGCGTACCAGCGCGGGTCCCAGTTGTTGATCTGGGCGATCCCGCTGATTGGGAGGAGCAGTGCGAAGAGGAGCGCGCGCATGGCGTGCGAAAGTAGGTTCAGCCAACGAAGACCACCTCCACCCATTCATCGGCCATGAGGCGCAGCTCGCGCAGGCGCAGTTCCACGGTCCACGAGACCACCGGTGCGCCTTCGATCAGCTCAACGGGCTTGTAGGGCCAATTGCGGATGCTCCGGAATACCGGCTCGGGCCAAGAGGCATTGTAGAGCAGCGCGAATCGCAGGGCCTGATGGTCAACCACCAGCTTGCGGCCATCCAGGCCAAGGGCGGTGGTGGTCACTACGAGCGCGGTGCGATAGAGCCGCTGCTGCCAGCGCGGATCCGGTGTGCGGAAGAGCGCCTGCCTGAATTCCAAGCGCGGCATGCTCTCGCCTGCGAACGCGGCCACGGGTTGCTCGCGTGTGATGCGCAGGTGATGCAGGGCCATTGGTCGGAATATGAAAGCAAATGGATGAATGGCCTCTACGGTCAACCCTGCGTTCCTCTTTCAGCTCGTCATTCCGTGCGTAGCGAAGGAACAGCTTTCCTTAAAAGAGCCAGCGCACCTGAGCCTTCAGGTCGCTGCGCACATTGCCGGTGATCTCCTGCAGGCCGCTGCTGATGCTGGTCTGGTCGCGGTAGATCCAAGCGCCGTAGCGCAGCCATACATCAACCCGGCGAAGGGGCGTGAGGCGCGCCATGCCGTACCAGCGGATGCCACGGCCATAGTAGGCGGGGATGGCGAATACACCGATGAGGTCATTCTCGAAGGCGTAGAGGCGTGCATCGTAGCCATCGCTCTCGAACACTGCGAAACGCGCCGTGAGCTCCAGCGGGCTGCTCAAGGGCCGGTGTACGACATCCTGATACAACAGGAAGCCATGCTGCAAGGGCGCCGACCCGCGCTGGAAATCGATGGTCTCCACGCGCGTGCGGAGGGTGATGCTGTTGCTCACCTTGGCACTCACGTTCACGCGGTAGTTGGTCTGCTCCACGCGCACCAGCGGGTCGATGCCGCGCACATCGGCCGAGGTGTTTCGGGCGCGGTCCTGATGCCTGACGCGCGCGTACAGCTCCACTTTCCGGCTGGGCCGCCAGTTCACTTGCGCCAGCCAATCGAATCCGCTGCTGGGCCCATCGGTGATGAAGCGCAGCCACGGGAAGCGGAACTGGTCGAAGTACGCGTTCATCTGCCAGCGCCGGTTGGGGCGGATCTCGATGCCCGTGTAGAGGCCGCGCTCGTTCCATGGGTTGGTGCCCTCGGCGAAGGCCACGCTCTGCAGGCCATGGTAGTCGCGGCCGTAGTCGCGGTACAGCAGGCTCATGCTCACGCGCTGGTCCAAGGCAGCGAGCAGGCCCGTGTTCATCGCTGTGCCGCCGTTCGCGCTGCGCGCCGCTTCGCCGAACCAGGTGATGTTGCGCCATAGCACGTTCCAGTCGAGCCCCATGGTGGTGTTGCTGCGGCCTTGGAAGTCGAATTGGTTATAGGGTCGGACCGTGCGGGTCAGGGTGGCATCGTATTCAATGTTGGCCACGGTGGCGCCCACGCTCCAGCCGCGCTCTTTCCAACGGAGGTGACCACCGATGATCCGTTCACCGATGGCGCCCTTTTTCCGGAGCTCATTCTCTGTGCGGTGGAAGCCGTCTTCCTGGAAACTGCTGAAGATGACTTCCTGGATGTTGGTGTCCAGCGTGTCGTTTCCGGTGGGCTGTGCGGTCACATTGGCGTCGATGCGCTTCTTCGAGACGAAGCCGGTGAACTCCAGTTTGCGGGTGAGCGCGTAGGTGGCCGCTGCGCCGCGCAGGAAGAGGTTCTCGTTCACGCTGGTGTAGGGCGCCAGGCCGACAGCGTTGCGCTTCACGTTCAAGGTGAAGCTGCTCTTGGCCGCGAAGGCCAGGCCGTTCCAGAAGGCAAGGCCCTGACCGAACTGCGCGCTGTAATCGCCGATGGCCACGGATTTCAATCGACCCAGGTCGCGAATGAAGAGGTGGGCGCTGAAGAAATCGAAGCCGCGCTGCGAGCCGCGGAAGAACTCCTCGCCTTCGTCCTTCTCGGCGGTGAACCCGATGCTGATGTTCTGCCGGTAGCGGAAGCGGTAGCGGGTGTAGATCCTGTAAGGACTGCCCAAGTAAACGCGGTTGTTCGCGCGCAGCGAATCGCGCACCGCCGGGTCATCGAAGTCCGGCAGCGCATTGCCGTTGGGGAAACTGTAATCCTTGCCGAAGAAATTGCGGCGATCCATGAAGCCGCGGCGCGATTCGATGTTCATGGTGCTGCGCGTGGTCCATTCGTGGCCGCCCTGCTTCATGATCTCCTTCAGCGAGGCCCGCGCGCCCATCTGGCTCTCGCGCACGGTGATGAACGGCCGCACCAATTGGATCGTGGCCGCATCCCAGCCGTTGATGGTCTGCAGTTCATACAGGCTGAGCAGTTTGCCGTTGCGGCGGATGTGCTGCAGCAGCGCGCTCACCTGCACATCATTCAGCAGCAGCAGGGAATTGAGTTCCTGCGCATTCGTGTGGTTGAGGTCAATGGGGTCGTTGTAGCGGTCGGCAAGCAGCTCGAAGAGGTTGGTGAGGTCCACATCATTGTCGCCGCCCAATTGCTCCACAGCGGCCTCGATGCGCTGCTCGATCACATCGCGCGGAACGCCATCGACCTGAGCCTGCGCCACAAGCAGCAGCAGAGCGCCGATCACCGCTGCAGCGAAGCGCATCACGAAAAGCGGTAGTTCAGGTTGATCATGGGCGTGGGGCCCAGCTGCGACCGGAAGGCCATGGCCAGGTCCACATCGAGTTTGCCAGCGCGAAGGCCCACGCCGAAATGGGCCTGCACCGGCGCGGTGCTGATGCCCGTGCGGATGAAGAGCACCTTGCTCGGATTGTATTCCAAGCCGAAACGGAAGCGTTCTGCGCGGTCGATGTCCTTTTCCACCTCACCCGTGATGGTGAGCTTGCTGTTGGCCACCCAGCCCAGCCCAGCGCGCAGCAGGGTGGGCACGCGCTCGTCGAGCGCTACATTGCTTTCGGTGACGGCACCGAGCTTGGCGCGCGTGGGGTTGAAGAGGTGCGCGCCCAGCCAGAATTGCTCGCTGATCTTCGCCTGTACGCCCAATTCAGCGGCGAAGGCGGCGGTGCTCCCGTAGTTGCCGCCCAAGCGCACGCCCAAGTAGTTCATCTGCACGGCGGCGCGCAGCCCCTCGCCGAAGCGCATGGCGTAGGCCAGGCTGGCGCGCGTCTCGTTGTACAGGTCGTAGCCGAAACGGTCGGCGCCCACGCCGAAGGCACCCTTGCCTACTGGCAGAGCAACTGCCAGCCCTTGGTGCGCGAGGTCCTCGCTGAGGAAGTGCCGCTGGTAGAATAGCCCGGCAACCGGAGCCTCGAGCCCCGCGATGCCCGCCGGGTTCAAGCGCACGCTCCATGGATCGGCCAGGGTGAGGCCGCTTCCGCCCATGCCCAGGAAGCGCGCGCCCACCGGAAGCGGATCGCCCCCGGCAAGGCAGGTTGAACCAAGGAGAAAGGCGGTGAGGAGGAGTGCATTGCGCATCGCGCCGAAAGTAGGGTCGGTCCGTGATGTAGTCGTGCTCTGCGGATCGGTTCGCCGGAATTCCCCCATTCGTCTGTGATTGAGGGCATTCGACTACATTCGCGGCCCCGTTTCCCCCGCCCCTCGTGGCGGTACCGGGACCCGCCCATGCAGGGGAGCCTTGGGCGCAACATCAAGAACCCTCTCGGACAGCCCCCCTACAGTCCGGGATACAAGTTGAAGCAAATACGCATGTCAACTGTCGAGAACAACAAGGTCACCTTCGCTGA
>DAORNP010000003.1:0-30663 GCA_035441065.1 Flavobacteriales bacterium
ACCGATCACGGCTACGCACTGGCGTTCCTTCTCGCCTTTCAATTTGCTGGCCACCGCCATGCCCAGTGCCCCGCCGATGCTGGTGCTGCTGTGCCCCACCCCGAACGTGTCGTATTCGCTCTCGCTGCGCTTGGGGAAGCCGCTGAGGCCTTTGTAGATGCGGTTGGTGTGGAAGACCTCGCGGCGGCCGGTGAGGATCTTATGCCCGTAGGCCTGGTGCCCCACGTCCCACACCAGCTGGTCGTATGGCGTGTTGAACACGTAGTGCAACGCCACCGTGAGTTCCACCACGCCCAGGCTGGCGCCGAAGTGGCCGCCCTTCACGCTCACCACGTCGATGATGAAGTCGCGCAGCTCGGTGCATACCTGCTGAAGTTGCTCCTCGGGGAGGGCGCGCAGGTCTGCGGGGAATTGGATGCGCTCGAGGAGCGGATAAGTGGTGCTGTTGGGCATGGGCGCGCGTTACGGCAAGGTGAACAAAGGTAAACGGCTGAAAGTTCGGGGGCTGTGGAGCGCGAACGGGTGTATCGCGCTCGTATTGCGGTGAGCGGGATCACCCCCGCTCGAACCGTTCCCGGCATGCCCGCTCCAGCGCCTCCCGGTGCTCCGGTGCAGCGATGCCGATCAAGGCCTTGGCACGCTGCTGCAGGTTCTTGCCGTAGAGGTAGGCCACGCCGTGCTCGGTGACCACGTAGTGCACGTGCGCGCGGGTAGTGACCACCCCGGCTCCCTGCTTCAGGAAGGGCACGATCTTGCTTTGGCCCTTGCCGGTGGTGCTGCACAGGGCGATGATCGGCTTGCCGCCCTCGCTCAGGGCCGCGCCGCGCATGAAGTCCATCTGGCCGCCTACGCCGCTGTACTGGTAGGTGCCGATGCTGTCGGCGCACACCTGTCCGGTGAGGTCCACCTCGATGGCGCTGTTGATGGCCACCACCTTGGGGTTCTCGCGGATCACCTTGCCGTCGTTGACGTATTGCGCATCGAGGAAGGAGAAGAACGGGTTGTCGTCCACCAGGTCGTAGAGGCGCCGGGTGCCGAAGGCGAAGGCAGTGGCCACTTTGCCGCGGTGTTTCTTCTTGTGTGCATTGGTGATGATTCCGCGCTCCACCAGATCAATGATGCCGTTGGAGCACATCTCGGTGTGGATGCCCAGGTCCTTGTGGTTGCCGAGCGCGCCCAGGATGGCGTCGGGGATGGCACCGATGCCCAGCTGGAGTGTGCTCCCATCCTCGATCATGGCACTGACGAGCTCGGCCACGCGCCGCTCCTTGGGGCCAATCTGCGCGGCGTAGTCCACCTCGGGAAGCGGGTCGTTCACCTCCACCAGGGCGGCAAAGCGGAATACGTGTACATGACCGTCGCCGAGGGTGCGTGGCATTTTCGGGTTCACCTGCGCGATCACGATGCGGGCGTTGCGCACGGCGCTGCGGGCCACATCCACGCTCACGCCCAATGAGCACCAGCCGTGCTTGTCGGGCGGCGACACATGCACCAAGGCCACATCGAGCGGTAGGATGCCCTTCTCGAAGAGGCGCGGAATCTCGCTGAGGAAGACGGGCACGTAATCACCATGCGGCCCATCGACCGTGCTACGCATGTTGGCGCTCACGAAGAGCGAGTTGAGGTAGAAGGGGCCCTGTACCTCGGGCCGGTCGAAGCCCAGGTCGCCGAAGGTGCTGATGGCGGTGAGCTCCACGTCGCGCAGCTCGGCGTGGCGGTCGAGCAGGGCGTGCACCAGGCGCACGGGTGTGGCGGCGCTGCCGTGGATGAAGACGCGGTCGCCGCTGTTCACCAGGCGCACGGCCTCGACGGCAGACATCCAAGGAAGAATCATGCGGTAAAGGTCGTTGCGAGGCGCATCTTTCCTCGCGAAAGCACCTTCGGCCGTCCAACAATTCTTCCCTCTCTATTCTGGCATATATTTTCCATGGAATATATTTGCACCCGAAACGAACGAAGCCACTGCGCAATCGTTACCTCTGTCGAACACAAGCAAGCACCATGGATCGCAAGAACTTCCTCCGCAAGAGCCTCATGGGTACCGGCATGCTGGTCACAGGTACCGCAGCGGCGCAGTTGATGAAGAACGACATCGATGAGCTGAAACCCCTTGAACCAGTGGGTTTCGACCACCTTCCTCCAACACCCCCCGAACGCATGGGCAATATGATCCTGCACCGCGCCAGCGAGCGCGGCACCGCCGACCACGGCTGGCTGAAGGCCAACTTCAGCTTCAGCTTCGCGAATTGGTACGACCCCACCCGCATGCACTTCGGTGTGCTGCGTGTGATGAACGACGACATCATCGCTGCGGGCAAGGGCTTCGGCACGCACCCGCACGATAACATGGAGATCATCACGATCCCCTTGAAGGGCGCGCTGCAGCACAAGGACAGCATGGGCAACACCAGCATCATCCACGCCGGCGATGTGCAGGTCATGAGCGCCGGCACGGGCATCCTGCACAGCGAATTCAATCCGTACGAGGACCGCGATGCGAACACGCTTCAGATCTGGCTCTTCCCGAAGAAGCGCCAAGTGACGCCGCGCTACCAGCAGATGACACTGGATCCGAAGGACCGCGTGAACAAGTGGCAGCAGGTATTGAGCCCCAACCCTGATGACGCGGGTGTGTGGATCCACCAGGACGCCTGGTTCAACATCGGCAGGTTCGATGCGAACAAGAAGGCCGCTTACGACGTGAAGCGCAAAGGCAACGGCGTGTACGCATTCGTGATCGAAGGCAGCGCAACCATCAACGGTCAGGCCCTAGGCAAGCGCGATGCTTTGGGTGTTTGGGACACTGATTCGCTGAGCGTTGAGGTTGGTCCCGGTGGTGCGGAGATCCTCCTTCAGGACGTACCGATGCAACTGTAGTGGTGATGCATGTTCCGCTGGATTCAGCTGCTGCAAAATGGAGAACACGATCATGAACGCGACCCTCGAGCTGAAAGAAGCCCACACCGCGCACGATGTGCTGCCGCTGATCCGTAGGCGTTTCAGCCCGCGTGCATTCACGCAGGATGCGCTTGCGGAGGATGAGTTGCTCACGCTGATCGAAGCGGCCAGCTGGGCACCGAGCAGCATGAATGAGCAGCCGTGGCGCTTCCGTTATGCGCATCGCGGGACTGCGGGCTTCGAGGGTTTACGGGCAACGTTCTCCACGGGCAATCAGCCATGGGCGCCGAATGCGGCTGCGGTGATCGCCATCAGCAGCATGAAGCACCATGCCCGCAACCAGGCACCCAACGCCACCTGGGCCTTCGATACGGGACTGGCGGTTGGCAACCTGCTCGTGCAAGCCACGGCCATGGGCATCTACGGCCATTTGCTAGGCGGCTTCGATCATGCGTTGGCGAGCACCGCACTGGGAATCGACCCGGCCGCGGAGGAACTCATCTGCCTGCTTGTATTGGGCCGTTTGGGCGAAGCCGAGACGCTCCCTGAGCCATACCTCACCCGAGAGCGCACACCGCGCAGCCGCAAGCCCTTGGACGAAATCGCCCAGCGCATTCGATAGACGCAATCGGGCGCATCCCGAGCCGTACTCAACACAACTGAAACAACAACGAACGAATGGAAACCGCCACAGCAACAACCACCAAGTGGGGCATTGATGCCTCGCACAGCGAAGTGCTCTTCAAGGTGAAGCACCTCATGATCAGCACCGTCACCGGAAGTTTCAAGGAATTCGGTGCCGACGCCGAGCTGGAAGGGGACGACCTTGCCAACGCACACGTGAGCTTCTGGGCGAACACGGCCAGCATCTTCACCAACGATGAGAAGCGCGACGCACACTTGCGCAGCGGTGACTTCTTTGACAGTGAGAAGTTTCCTAAGCTGAGCTTCAAGAGCACGCGCATCGAAGGCAGCGGAACCGATTGGAAGGTGACGGGCGAGCTCACCATCAAGGACGTGACCAGGCCCGTGACGCTCGATGTGGAATGGAGCGGCATGGCCAAGGACCCCTGGGGCAACACCAAGGCAGGGCTCCAGCTCAACGGCAAGATCGATCGCAAGCAGTGGGGGCTGAATTGGAATGCGGCGCTTGAAGCAGGCGGCGTGCTCGTGAGCGACGAGGTGCGCATCCAGTGCGAAGTGCAGTTGGCCAAACTAGGCTAAGCGCGAGGAGCGTGAAAGCGAAAGGCCCCGGCGAAGAGCCGGGGCCTTTGTCATTAAGAACGGTTTGGGACTAGTGCTTCGTCACGCGGCGCACGATCTCTCGCCCGCCATCCTGGATGCGCACGAAGTACAAGCCGCTCGGATGACCACTGAGGTCAACCTCGGCACGCGAAACAGAGCCGCGGCGCAGCAGCGCATGCGGGGCCACCACTTGACGGCCGGTGAGGTCAACCACGGTCATGGCAGCTGCGCTGGAGAGGCCGGTGGCGTCAACCACGAAGGTGCCTTCGGTGGGGTTGGGGAAGGTGGAGGCATCAACGGCGCTCAGATCGGGAACACCAACTCCTGTAATGTCGATGAAGCTCAGGTCATCGATGTAGTACTCGCTCTGGTCGCCACCGCTGTAAGCGAAGAAGTTCACGCCGCCGATCTGGTTGAGGCCTACCCCCCCCGAACCGACTGCCGTAGTGGTGATCCAGTTGGCCACCACATTGCCATTGATGGTCACTACGCCAGCGCTTGAGTTCAGATCGATGGACATGCCCACCAGGAACCATTCGCCCTGCGGATAGGTGGTTGTTGCGCCAGCGATCGCATTGGGCGAGAGCTCAATGGCCCCGCTTGATCGAAAGATGACATCGATGGACCAAGCTTGGCCGGCAGTGATGCTCTTCTGGATATTGTAGTAGCCACCCTTGCCTGCGGGGATGTACATCCACCAGCCCAGAAGGTATTGGCCGCTGGTGCGGTTGCCCAGTTGCAGCACCACATCCGTGGGGCCGCCGTTGGCGCCGGTGCTCGTGAAGGATGCACTCAAGTTGCCGCCATGCGCTTGCGCATTCGTGCATGGCGTGTCCTCGGCACCTCCGGGGGCATTCGACCAAGTGGTCCAAGGCAGTCCGGCTGTCTGAGCGAGCAGGTCGCCTGGGTCGAAGGCCTCAAAGTCCTCGCTGATGAGGATCTGCTGGCCGCTTACAGTTGCTGACAGAAGGAGCGCAGAGAGAAAGGGTAGCGTTCGTTTCATGCGATGAGGGGTTTGAGCGGTGAAAGTAACCGTTCGGCCCAATCGAACCTTTCATCCCAAACATGCCGCCACGCATCTTTGGCTGGGCGAAGGCATCGCCCTACACCATGAACGATCGGTTCTTGATACGCGCGGTCCTTGCGGCGGCAGTTCTTTTCAGCCTCATCATCGACTTCTCGCTCACGCGCAAGTACGGTGGCGTTGACCTGCGTGACAAGGTCGTGGGCGCACGAAGCCTGATGGCCGGGAGATCCATGTATTTCAATCCGTGGAGACCAGGGGAGGCTGAGCGTTTCGCGGACCCCATGGTGCCGCCGGGCGCGACCATGACGCGCTATACGGGCACGCCTTTTCAAGCCCTGGTGATGGCGCCCATGGGCGTGCTCTCGTTCGGGGCGCTGCGATTGCCGTGGCTGGTTGTGCAATACGCGCTCTTGCTTCTGGCCATTGTACTTGCGCAACGCGCGTTCGCTGAAGAAGATTGGCGCATGGAGTTGGTCACAGGACTGGTCCTGGTGGCTGTGCTGGCCTCCACCTCATGGCGATTGCATGTGGAACGCGGGCAGGTGTACATCGGCTTCGCGGCGCTCATCGCGGCGTTGTTCTGGAGTCTTGCGAAGGAGCGCCACCTGCTAGCGGGCGTATTAGCCGCAGCGCTTGTCCTCTTCAAGCCTACATATGCCCTCTTGCTGTTTCCGCTCGTGATGCGCGTGAATGTCCGCCTCATCGCAGGAGCGGCTATCATGCTGGTGACGTGCGCAGGGGCCTTCGCGATCATCCCCAATGGCCTCGCATCGTGGGGAGAGTACCTCGAGGCCATGCGGGTCTGGAGCACCATGCCCGGCGTTGGCGCCCCCCCGAGCACGAACCCAGACGCGTTCACCTATCCGGCGACCATTGAAGGATTGAGCAACCTGCGCGACCATCACGCCATGGAATTCGAGAACAGTTCGGTGGCCGCTGTGCTGATCGCGGTTGCCGGCATCGAGCTGCCCGCACTGCTGCCTTGGGCGGTTTATGCGATGGTGCTGCTAGGTTCCGCTATCGTGCTCCGGAAGCGCATCGTTAAGCTGCCGCGCACGCATCTGTTGCTGCTCGGCTTCGCGGCCTGGACCGCGCTGATGATGCTCTTGCCAACGCCGCGCTTCGATTACCAGTTGGTGCATTGGATCGCGCCAGCGCTGCTCCTGCTGCACGCATGGCGCGAGCGACCGATGGCGAGCAGCGCATTGCTTGCTATCGCGGGCGTGCTCGTGGTCGGCGGCTGGTCGGTCCTGCCGGTGAACATCCTGTTGGCAGAGGCACTGTTGCTGGTTGCCTGTGGTTGGATGCTGATTGGGAAGCAGCAGGCAATGCTCCGAGAAACCGAATGAGCAAGAGCGGGAAAGGGTACAGGAGTCGCATTGAGGTGCTCGAGTTGCGGCGCCATGTGATTGGGCGCTCACCCGATGCGGATGCTCGACTGGCCGAAGCGCTTGAACGGCTCCCGCAAACCGCTGCCTCGCTTCAAGAGCTGCACGATCTGTTCCTTTTCGTGGAGGCGCATCCCGCGAGTCCATCGCAGCTGGAGGTTGCGCGTCACGGGCTAGTGGCCATTGCTGCTCATGTGCTGAAGCCCGCCCATGAACGCCTGCGTTCGGCATTGCGCGATTCGGGCATCAGCGGCACCGAAACGGTGGGCCTGTATTCGCTGACCCTGGTTCGCTGGCTGCTGGCGCATTGGCCCAAAGATGTCCGGCTCTCCAGCGTCGAAGCATCGGTGGACGAGCTAGCTGAACTGCTTAGGCCCATGCTCACGGAAGCGGAGCGCGAAGCCATGGACATGCACGATGGCGATGTCGCGTCGCTGATGGCTTTGCTCTTCGGCAAGGATCCGTGCAAGCAACTGCTCGACCTGGTTGAGCTCCTCGATGCGCATCCCGCATCAGATGAATTGCGAGAGACACTCTTCGCGCGACTGCAGGTTTACATCAGCATCAGCAGCGGCTTTCCGTCGCTCACTGCGCTGCGGGGCCCGGCCCACCCAACATTCATCCATGCTGACAGCCTGCAGCGCGGCGTTGACCTGCATGCAACGGTCGCGAAGGGAATCGGACCGCCACTGGCCTTGAACAAGCGTCAGCGATCACAGCTCGTCAACGATGCGCGAGCCATCCTCTGCCTCATGCAGCGTGAGACGGACCCCATCACCTACGCGCAGGAAGTGCAGGCCTTCGACATGGGCCGCGGCCTCGTGATCGCGCTCTTCCACATGGATGCGGCGCACCGACTGGCGCTAGAGAGTTACGTGGGCTTCATGGCCTTCAAGAACGGCGTGCCGCTCGGCTATGGCGGCGCGTGGCTCTTCCCGGCAAGGAGCAAGGTGGGCATCAATGTCTTCCCTTCCTTGCGCGGCGGGGAGAGCGCCTGGTTCTTCGCGCAGCTGCTGCGGCTCTACCGGCAGCGATTCGGCGTGGGCGTATTCGAGGCGGAGAACTACCAGCTTGGCTATGGCAATGCCGATGGATTGAAGAGCGGCGCCTATTGGTTCTACTATCGGCTCGGCTTTCGTCCGTGGGATGAACGGCTCGGGCGCATAGCCGCGCGCGAGGTGGAGCGCATGCTGAGGAACAAGGCCTACCAGCCGCCCCTGCGAACATTGAAAGAACTGGTTGCCGACGGGCTTGTGCTCCGTGTAGCCGATGAGAGCTCGCCCATGGTCGATACCAGTGCGCTGATTCACGCAGCACAGCAGCACGCCCTTGGGAACATGGCCCGCAGCCGGCAACAGATGCTTGCGGAAGCCGAACGTCGTGCGCGCAAAGCCTTTGGCCTCACCCGTGCCGAATGCGCGAGGCCCGGCATTGCGGTGGCGCTGAAGGCGTGGTCGCTGCCGCTGAATCTTCTTGGTGAGTATGAGCGGTGGCCGCCGGCTGAGTTGAAGCGCATGGGTCGTGCCCTGCGCGCGAAGGCGGCGAGCAATGAGGATGCTTATCAGGCCGGTTTACGTGAATGCACCATGCTGCTACGCTCGTGGGCTGAGGCGAGCAAGCAAACGTGACGATCATCACGCCTCAGGGCGCCTACCGGCATGACCTTCGGGCTGCCAATCCCTGAAGACATGAGCAACTTCAATGACGTTCTCATCATCGGTGGCGGAACCGGTGGCATCATGACAGCCGCGCAGTTGCGCCGGAAGAACAAGCGCATCTCGATCGCCATCATCGACCCCGCAAAGGACCATTGGTACCAGCCGGCGTGGACCCTGGTGGGGGCGGGCGCATACAGCATGAAAGCCACGCGGCGCGATGAGCGCGACCAGATACCGGAGGGCGTGGAGTGGATCCAGGAAGCGGTCGAATCCTTCGACCCCGAGAACAATGCTGTGAGCACCACCAGCGGGAAGCGCTTCACTTACGGCCATCTCATCGTAAGCCCCGGCATCAAGCTCGACATCGACGCCTTGCCAGGATTGCGCGAAGCCCTGCAGACCGATAGCGTGTGCAGCAACTACATCGACCCGGAGAAGACCTACCGCGTGATGAAGGCCTTCAAAGGCGGCAATGCGGTCTTCACCCAGCCCGCCACACCCATCAAATGCGGCGGGGCCCCGCAGAAGGCAGCGTACATGGCCGATGAGTTCTTCCGCAAGAGCGGCGTGCGCGACAACACCAGGCTCGTCTTCGCAACGCCAGGCTCGGTCATCTTCGGCGTGGAGCCGTTCCGCTTCGCCTTGGAGGATGTGGTGCGCAAGAAGAACATCATCCTGAAGACCTTCTACAAGCCGGTGCGCATCGACCCGGTGAAAAAGGAGATCCACTTCGCATGGAGCAAACCCGGCGACAACCGGTGCGTGATCACGCAGGACCTGGGCTTGAATGAGAAGGTAGAGGGCGAGAGCACCATCGTGATGCCCTATGACATGCTGCACCTTGCCCCACCGCAGTGCGCGCCCGATTTCGTGCGCAACTCACCGCTCGCCTACGCCGATGGTCCCAATAAGGGCTGGCTCGAGGTGGACATCCACACCCTGCAGCATAAGCACTATACCAACATCTTCGGCCTTGGCGACGCCGCCGCTCTTCCGACTGCAAAGACCGGCGCCGCCATCCGCAAGCAGGCCCCCGTGGTGGTGGCCAACATCCTACAGCGCATTCAGGATGGCGCGCTGGCCAAGGAGCGCTACGAGGGCTACAGCAGCTGCCCGCTAGTGACCGGCTACGGCAAGATGCTGCTGGCGGAATTCAAATACGACAACGTGCGCGACAGCGACCCGCTGCTGAGCAAGCTATTCGATACCAGCAAGCCGCTATGGAGCATGTGGGTCCTGAAGAAGTACGGCTTGCCGTGGCTGTATTGGAACAAGATGATGAAGGGGGCGATGTGAGGCCGTGCGACTACCTTGTTCCCGAATGAAGAAAATCAACGACACCACGATCGCACTGCTGATCGATGGTGACAACGCGGCACCCAAGCGGTTGGCCGCGATCCTGGAGGAGGTGAGCAAGCAGGGCACCATCACCATACGCCGGATCTATGGAGATTGGACCACGCAGGGCATGAGCGGCTGGAAGGAGTTGCTGAACAGCAATGCCA
This sequence comes from Flavobacteriales bacterium, assembly GCA_035441065.1. Taxonomy (GTDB): domain Bacteria; phylum Bacteroidota; class Bacteroidia; order Flavobacteriales_F; family PHOS-HE28; genus PHOS-HE28. The sequence goes on from DAORNP010000003.1 coordinate 9,722, forward strand.
TCCAACCGGTGCAGCAGTTCGCTTACACCAAAGGCAAGAACAGCACGGACAGCGCGCTCATCATCGATGCCATGGACATCCTGCATGGCGAACTGGTGGATGCCTTCTGCATCGTGAGCAGTGATAGCGACTACACGCGATTGGCCACCCGACTGCGCGAAAGCGGTTTGTTCGTGATGGGCGTGGGCGAGAAGAAGACACCGGACGCCTTCGTGAAGGCCTGCGAGCGCTTCATCTACGTGGAGAACCTGGATGTTCAGGAGGATCCACGCGTGGATGCCAAACGCGTGACAGCTGGGAAGCAATCCAAATCGCCATCGTCCAGGCCAATCGCAGCGCTTTCCCAGAACGGCGAGTTGATGCGGAAAATGAGGAAGGCGTTCAACGTAGCCAAGGGCGAAGAGGAAGAGGCTTCGCTCAGCCTTATCGGGCAGGCCCTGCGCCGCTTGGACCCCGGATTCGACCCAAGGAGCTACGGCCACGCCTCGCTTTCCTCACTCGTGAACGCATTGAAGGACCAGCTGGATATTCGCCGCGAGGAGAAGGGGAACACCGTGATGGTGCGCCTAAAAGGCTGACCGCAGCAAGCGCTCGAAAGCCGGGAAGGGCAGGTCGGCTATCTTCGCCGCCCCGTAGAAAAGCCCTGATGGACAAGCGTTTCCCGCAGTACGAAGAGCTCGACCTGCCCAAGGTCGCCGAGGAGGTATTGAAGCAATGGGAGGCCGAGGACACCTTCGGCCAGAGCCTGGAGTTGCGCAAGGACGCGCCGCCCTTCGTGTTCTACGAGGGCCCGCCAAGCGCTAATGGATTGCCCGGCATCCACCACGTGATGGCGCGCGCCATCAAGGACATCTTCTGCCGCTACCAGACGCAGAAGGGCCACCGCGTGGACCGCAAGGCCGGCTGGGACACCCACGGCCTGCCCATCGAGCTCGGCGTGGAGAAGGAACTCGGCATCACGAAGGAGGACATTGGCAAAAAGATCTCCATCGAAGAGTACAACGCCGCGTGCAAGAAGGCCGTGATGCGCTACACCGATGTGTGGAACGACATGACGCGGCGCATCGGCTTCTGGCTTGATCTGGAGAAGCCCTACGTCACCTACCACACCAAGTACATCGAGAGCGTCTGGCATCTGCTCAAGAAGCTCTACGACGAGGACCTGCTCTACAAGGGCTACACGATCCAACCGTACTCACCCGCTGCGGGCACAGGCTTGAGTTCACACGAACTGAACCAGCCCGGCACCTATAAGCCGGTGAAGGACACCAGTGCCGTCGCACTCTTCAAGGTGAAGCCCGACCACGCAAGCGAGTTCCTCTTCAAGGATGCGTTCGGCGATGTGTTCATCATGGCATGGACCACCACGCCATGGACACTGCCAAGCAACACCGCGCTAACCGTTGGGCCGAAGCTGGACTACGTGCGGGTAAAGACCTTCAACCCCTACACGCACGAGCCGCAGACCGTGGTGCTCGCGAAGGCACGACTGAACGCCTACTTCAACGAGAAGTCGAAGGATGCTTCCTTCGAGGAGTACAAGAAGGACGGGAAGAACATCCCTTGGACGATCGATGGTGAGTTCTACGGCCATCAATTGGAAGGCGTCCGCTACGAGCAACTGCTGCCTTACGCAACACCCGAAGGCGGTGGCGATGCCTTCAAGGTGATCGGCGGCGATTTCGTGACGACTGAGGATGGTACAGGCGTGGTGCATACGGCACCCAGCTTCGGTGCGGATGACCAACGCGTGGCGCGCCAGCACAACATCGGTTCGCTCACGTTGGTGGACCTGCGCGGTCGTTTCAAACCCGAAGTGACGGACTTCGCAGGCGAGTATGTGAAAGCCGAATACCACACGGCCGAAGAGTTGGCCGCAGAAACAAAGAAGCAGGGCCGCGACAAATACCTCAGCGTCGATGAACGCATCGCCATCAAGCTGAAGACAGAAGGCCGCGCTTTCAAAGTGGAGAAGTACGAGCACAACTACCCGCATTGCTGGCGCACCGACAAACCCGTGCTTTACTACCCGCTCGACAGTTGGTTCGTGCGCGTGACCGCGAAGAAGGACCGCTTGATCGCGCTGAACAAGACCATCAACTGGAAGCCTGAGAGCACCGGCACCGGCCGCTTTGGCAACTGGCTGGAGAACCTGCAGGACTGGAACCTTTCTCGCTCGCGCTACTGGGGCATCCCGCTCCCGATCTGGCGCACGGAGGATGGTGATGAAGAACTCTGCATCGGTTCGTTGAATCAACTGAAGGAAGAGATAGCGCGCGCGGTGAAAGCCGGCGTGATGAAAGAAGACCCATACGCGTCGTTCAAGGTGGACGACATGAGCGATGCCAATTACGATGCGGTGGACATCCATCGCCCGTACGTGGACAACATCATGCTCGTGTCGCCCAGCGGCAAGCCGATGAGGCGCGAGACCGACCTGATCGACGTGTGGTTCGACAGCGGGTCGATGCCCTACGCGCAATGGCACTACCCCTTCGAGAACGAGGCTACCTTCAAGGAGAAGTTCCCGGCGGCCTTCATCGCTGAGGGCGTGGACCAGACCCGCGGATGGTTCTACACGCTGCACGCCATCGCAACGCTCACGCAGGACAGTGTCGCCTACAAGACCGTGGTGAGCAATGGCCTGGTGCTCGATAAGGTGGGCCAGAAAATGAGCAAGCGCCTCGGCAATGCCGTGGACCCCTTCAAGACGCTCGACCAATACGGCGCCGATGCCGTGCGCTGGTACATGATCAGCAACGCATCACCGTGGGACAACCTGAAGTTCGATGCGGAGGGCATCACCGAAGTGCAGCGCAAATTCTTCCGCGCGCTCTTCAACACCTACAACTTCTTCGCGCTGTACGCGAACATCGATGGGTTCGATGGCACCGGTGAAGCCACGCTCACCGAAAGCGACCATTGGATACTCTCACGCCTCAACAGCGTGCTGAAGCTCGCCGATGCCAGCTACGCCGACTACGAGCCCACCATCGCCGCGCGCGACATCCAGGACTTTGTTGTTGAGGACCTGAGCAACTGGTATGTGCGCCTCAATCGCCGTCGGTTCTGGAAAGGCGAAATGGGCGCCGACAAGAACGCGGCATTCCAAACGCTGCACCGCTGTTTGGAAGTCATCGCGATGCTCAGCGCGCCTATCGCTCCCTTCTTCAGTGATCGGCTCTATCGTGATTTGAAAGGCGCGAGCGTTCACCTGAGCGATTGGCCGAAGCATAACGAGGCTTTGATCGATACCGAGCTGGAGCAGCGCACCGCGCTCGCGCAGAAACTCACATCGCTGGTGCTCAGCATCCGCAAGAAGGAGGGTCACCGCGTGCGTCAACCATTGCAGAAGATGATGGTGCCGGTCACCGATGGCGCGATGTACAAGCGCCTCGATGCAATTCGGGATCTCGTGTTGAGCGAGGTGAATGTGAAGGAGCTCGTGATCCTCGATGCGAGCGAGAGCAAGCTCACCAAGAAGATCAAGCCCATCTTCCCGAAGCTGGGCGCGCGTTTGGGCAAGTTGATGAAGAGCGTGGCCGCGACGGTCACGGCGTTCGATCAAGCGCAGATCGCGGAGCTCGAATCTAAAGGCTCCGTGAAGCTCACTGTGGAGGGCCAAGAGGTGGAATTGCTCCGCGACGACGTGGAGATCACCGCTGAGAACGTTCCCGGCCTGAGTGTGGCCAGCGACGGCGCGCTCACCGTGGCGCTCGACATCACGCTCTCAGAGGCGCTCGTTCAAGAGGGCATTGCCCGTGAACTGGTGAGCAAGATCCAAGGCTTGCGGAAAGAGAGCGGCTTCGAGGTCACCGACCGGGTGCTGCTGCACATCCATGCCGGCGGCCAGGCCCAAGTGGAGCAGGCGATACGCAGCCATGCCGCGTACATCCTTTCCGAGACCTTGGCGGTAACGCCTGAAGACCAAGTGCTTGTGGGCCAATTGCCCGCTGAGGGCGTGGGTATTCACGAGGTGGATATCGACGAAACCATGCGCTGCGCGCTGAGCCTGGTGCGGTCGGCCAATTGAGAGGGGTGCCCGGCTATATTTGCGGATCTTTTACCAAACCCCTGTCGTCATGGCCAAGAAACCCGCGAAAAAGCCAGCGAAGCCCGTAGCCAAGAAGGCCGCGAAGCCTGCCCGTCCGGCAAGCAAGCCCGCTGCGAAAAAGCCTGCAGCAAAGCCTGCCAAGGCCAGCAAGCCCATCGCGAAACCCAAGGCCAAGCCAGCCAAGCCCGCCAAGCCGGTTGCGAAGAAGCCTGCTAAGGCCAGTAAGCCTGCAAAGCCTGTCGCAAAGAAGCCCGCAGCGCCCACCAAGCCAGTGTCGAAACCCCAGGCCAAGCCTGCGGCGAAGCCAGTTGCCAAGGCCCCGGCCAAACCTGCGGAGAAAGTTCCGGCCAAGGCAGCCGCTCCAGCAAAGCCAGCAACGACAGCGGCGAAACCAGTAACCAAGCCGGCACCCGTTGCCGCACCCAAACCTGTGAAGAAGGAATCGAAGAAGGAGGCGAAGGAGCCCAAGGCTTCGGCCGCTCCGCTGGTGACCCAGGTCTCAGCGCCCATGCGACCGGTATCCGCTCCTGTCGTGAAGAAGCATGTGAGCACACTCGAGAGTGCCGACAAAGCGCGCTATAGCGACCCCGAGCTCGAGGAGTTCCGCGACATTATCATGAAGAAGCTCGATGAGGCGCGCAAGGACTACGACCTGCTGAAGCAGACCCTGGCCAACACCGACAACAACGGCACGGACGATACGAGCCCTTCGTTCAAGATGATCGAGGATGGCAGCGAGACCCTGAGCCGTGAAGAGACCGCCCAGCTCGCCGCACGCCAAGAGAAGTTCATCAAGCACCTGGAGGACGCCTTGCTGCGCATCCGCAATAAGACCTACGGCATCTGCCGCGTTACAGGCCGCTTGATCAGCAAGGAGCGTCTCCGTTTGGTGCCGCACGCCACACTGAGCATCGAGGCGAAGCAGCAGATGGGCAACTAGCCCTTCGGCCCTTACTCCGCTCAGAACCGTGAAGCGCGCTGCCGCCGTCATACTGCTCGTGCTATTGGCCGATCAGGCATTGAAGGTGTGGGTGAAGCTCACCTTCACCATTGGGCAGCATGTGCCCGAGCACCTCGATAGCTGGTACTACCTGCACTTCATCGAGAACGAGGGCATGGCCTTCGGCATGAAGCTCGGCGGCGAGTACGGCAAGTTGGCGCTCACCCTGCTGCGCATCGCAGCGGTGATCGGCATCGGCTATGCGCTGCGGCGCATGATCGCGCAAGGCGCATCCATGTTGCAGGTAATCAGTGTCTCCCTCGTTTTTGCTGGCGCTTTGGGCAACATCATCGATAGCACATTCTATGGGATGGTCTTCAGCGCAAGCACCCCGCATGATGTTGCGCAATTCCTGCCTGCCGATGGCGGTTATGCAGGGCTCTTCCACGGTGCGGTGGTGGACATGTTCCATTTCCCGATCTGGCGCGGGCAGCTCCCCATGTGGTTGCCGCGCATCGGCGGCTCCTACTTCGAGTATTCTGCCGGCCGGTGTTCAACATCGCCGATGCGGCCATCACGGTGGGCATCCTGCTCTTCGTGATCGCGCACCGCCGCATGAAGCACGCGGCTCCAGAGGCGGCTATTGATGCTATGCCATCCGACCCTGCCACGACGGGGAACGATCCGGTGTCGCCAACGGTCAACCCTTGATGAGCCGCAGCTCGATGCACGCGCCGTCACTTCCCAACAGCCTTACCGTGTAGTGACCGGCCGCCAGATTCACGCTCGGCAACGGCACGCGCAATCCTTCAACAATAGGTCGAGACGCAGCGGCAATGCGCCCGACCGCATCGATGATCTCCAGCTGGACTTCTCCGCTCATGCGCGCACCCACATGCATCCATGAATCGCCGGTTGCAGGGTTGGGGTAGATCAGCGAGCGCTCCCGATCATGGAAGACCGCCACAGGCACTTTGAGTGCGAGGTTCTGTCCGCTCACGATCCACAGGTCGGGATCAATGCTTGCTGAATCGGCCTGGAAGGGCAGGTTGAATTCGAACAATTGGCCATTGACGGTGTGGTTGAGCACGATGGTTTCTTCCAGGCCCGATCCGGCAAAGCGCACGGCCACGGGCATCTCGAAGAACCCAACGCTCTGATGCGATGTGGCTTGATCAAGTTGCGCCAGCACGCGTCCGTTCAGCTCTTGCGCCCAGGTTAGCTTGTAGGTGGGGTAGCCCTCACCGGCGTACCAGTCATCCATGAAGCCCGAGAGGTCGAGCCCGCTCGCTGCTTCGAGGTGCGCTGTCAATTGCGCGGTAACAGCGCTTCCGTTGCGGATCAACGGGTCATTCAGGTAGTTGTTGACTCCTTGGAAGAAGGCCTCATCGCCGCACACCCAACGCAGCATGTGCAGCAAAAGGGCGCCCTTGGCATACGTGAGCCGCACATCGAAGAGGCGGCTTACATCAAGCGTGTCCGACACCAGCACGCTGCCGCCGCGCTGCGAGGTGACCTGGTTCATGCGCGCCCGGATCTGCGGTAGCCAGTATTGCGGTGCTAATCGCTCGTAGCAGAGCATCTGCAGGTAAGTGGCGAAGCCCTCGTTGAGCCATAGATCCTGCCAGCTGCCGCAGGTGACCAGATTGCCGAACCATTGATGCGCGACCTCATGCGCCACCAGTTCGTACCAGAGCCCGCCCATGAAGCTCATGGTCTGGTGCTCCATGCCGCCACCCCAGCCGAACTGCGCGTGGCCATACTTCTCATCCGCGAAGGGGTATCGTCCGAAGAGCTCGCTGAAGAGCTGCATCTGCGCTACGACGTCGTTGCTTGCTCCTTGCCATGCTGAAAGGTTCTCCGGATAAGCATAGTTGAGCACTTCCACATCGCCATCGGGCAGCGGCACCATGGTGCTGAACACGCTGTAGTTGGTTACGGCGATCGCGATGAGGTAGTAAGCAATGGGATGCCTGTGCCGCCAATGATGTCGCACCTGTCCGTTGCCCAGGTCCTCTTCGCTCACCAGCAGGCCGTTGCTCGCGACCCGATTGCCGGTTGTGGTGGTCACGATGATGTCGAGTGAGTCGGCCTTGTCATTCAGGTCCTGCTTGCATGGCCACCAGTCCCGAGCGCCGTATGGCTCGCTTAGGGTCCAGATGATGGGCGCGCCCTGGTGCTCGGATTGAACAAAGGAGCCGAAGCCATTGCTCGGCGGCTCGCCACCATAGGTGATGCTCATTTCGGCGGCCTCTCCTTCTGCGAGCGGATCGAGCAGCAGCAGCGTGAGTTCATCATCGGCATGCATGAAATCAACGGGAGCTCCATTCACCAGCGCAGAGGTGACGCTGTGCGCGCTGCTGAGGTCGAGCGTGATGGCGTCCAGTTCGCGAAGCGACTGGATGCGATGCGTCACCGTGCCCGAGATGGCGCGCACAGCGGGATCCAAGACGAGGTCGAGACGATGGTACTGGACGTCGTATCCGCGAGAAGGCGCGCCTCGCTCGCTGCGATGAGAAAGGCCAGCATGGCAGCACGCTTCATCGGCCGCGATGCGCTCGAGGGCATACGGGTCGTAGCACACCTGCGCTGCGAGCGGTGATAGCGCCCCAAATGCAACGGCTAATGCGAGTGCGCGCATAGCGCCAAGGTAAGGAAGGGGCCGGCCCTTATTGAATCGCGCTCACCACCGCGCGCACGGCCTCACTGCGGCCCATGGTGTAGTAGTGCAGGCACGGCACGTTGCGATCGCGCAGCTCCTTTGATTGCGCGATGCACCATTCGATGCCGAGGCGCTTCACCTCCAGATCGCTTCGGCACTTCACCAACTCGTTGGCAAAGGCATCGGGCAGGTCCACCCGGAAGGTCTTCGGCAGAAAGGCGATGTGCTTGAGCGTGGTGAGCGGCTTCAGCCCAGGGATAATGGGGACCATGATCCCCGCCTCGCGGCAGAGGTCAACGAAGCTGAAGTACTTGGCGTTGTCGAAGAACATCTGCGTGACCAGGTATTCCGCGCCGGCATCCACCTTCTGCTTCAAGTAGGCGATGTCCACATTGAGGTTGAGCGCTTCGGGGTGCTTCTCGGGGTAGCACGCCGCACCGATGCATAGATCGGTGGGGGCCGCCTCCTGCTCTTCCTCGTGCAGGTACTTTCCGCGATTGAGCCCGTTGATCTGGCGGATCAGGTCAACAGCGTGCGCATGGCCATCGCGCTCGGGAGTGAAGTGCGCTTCATTCTTGATGGCATCACCGCGCAGTGCCAGCACGTTGTCGATTCCCAGGAAGTTGAGTTCGATGAGCGCATCCTCCGTCTCCTCTTGACTGAAGCCTCCGCAGATCAGGTGCGGTACGGTGTCAATCCCGTACTTGGCCTTGAGCATGGCGCAGATGCCAACCGTGCCCGGCCGCTTCCGCAGTCGAACGCGTTGGGTGAGTCCATTGCCCTTCTCTTTGTAAACGACCTCTTCGCGATGGTAGGTGACGTTGATGAAGCTGGGTCCGAATTCGATCAAGGGGTCGATGCCCTCGTAGATGGACCGGATGTCCCTTCCCTTCAGCGGCGGCAAAATCTCGAAGCTGAACAGCGTGCGGTCGGCCTTGCGCAAATGGTCGATGACCTTCATCCGAGGGGCGTTTTCAAAGGGCGGCTAAAGTAGGAAGGCCCCTCCGCAGCGGAAGGGCCTTCACCGGATTCAGGATGGTAGGGAATCACCGGAGCACGGTGATATGCCCAGTACGCTCCGTTTTATCGCTCAACGTGAGCACGTAGTAATAGGTGCCATCGGGAACGTCGTCCCCCTTCCAGGTGTTCCTGTAGTTGGTGGCGGAGTACACCTTGTTGCCCCAACGACCGTAGATGGTTAGTTCGTTGCCCCAGTACTCAATGTTGTCGATCACGAAGAAATCGTTGGTCTGATCGCCATTGGGCGTGATCACGTTGGGAATCGTGATGTCGGGCGGGAAGATCACGTACACCTGCGTCACCGTGTCCGAACAGCCGTCGGCAGTGGTTACGGTGAGCATGACCGCGTACTGGCCCGGGTTCTCGAAAGTCCACGAGGGGCTGGGGTCTGAGCTTGCTGCACCTTGGTCGTCAAAATCCCACGACCAGGAGACAATGGTGCCGCCAGCACCCGAGGAGAGGTCCGTGAAATCGACCGTTGTGCCCATGGGCTGCGGCGATTGAGGGCTCGTTCCGAACCCCGCCACCGGATTGTTGGCCAGAAGGACCTGAAAGGGAGCCGAGATTCCGGTGCAGCCTGCAGCTGTGGTCACCGTAACGGTGTACGTGCCGGTGCCCACGGTAATGGTCGGCGTGCTGGCCTGCGTGCTCCATGCATACTGGGCATAGGCTTCTGTCGTGGACAGCGTGGCTTCACCTTCACCACAGCTGAAGGGCGGTCCTGTAATTACAGGTGTGGGTGCCGGGGCCTCAGTTACCGTTATGGGGTCAGAGGTGAGCGGGCAATTGCCATAGGCCACGGTAACGGTATAGGTGCCAGCGCCTACTTGCACATTCGGACCGAAGAGGTTTCCCGGCTGCCAGATGTAACTGTCGAATCCGGCCGGCGCAGAGAGCGCTGCGAGCCCACCGCTGCACACCACCGGCGTGCCGCTGATATTGATCGGGCCTTGCGGGGAAGGGGTCACCGTTACCGTGATGGTGGTGTCGTAAGTGCAGCCGAAATTGTCCGTGACCGAGAACGTGTAGTCGAAGGTGCCAGGGGTGGTTCCCACCATCGTGGCTTGATAAGGGTTGTTGGGATTCGGGATCACGTTGGCTCCTGTCCAGCCTGCTGAATCCGCGGTATTCCCGAGGTCAGGCGTGTAGGTGGTGAGGCTCGGGAAGAGTTGCGGATTGAAGCCGATGGACCAGTCGCAGAGGAAGCCGTTGTCAATGGCGAACAGATCGGTCACCGTGAAGGTCCACGTGCCATTCAGCGGGCAACCCACCAGATTGGTGAATGGCTGTACGCTCTGGTAGGTGCCAGCGGGCAGGGTGGCACCAGCATTGGCGGCCCACGTTCCGTTGGTGGCGCTGGGGCTCCAGCAATATTCCCAACAAGTGCCCTGTGCGTTCGGTGTGGCCTCGTTGTCAACCGGCACGCCGATATAGGTGCCGCCGCCGCCCTGTTGGTGCATCACCATCGTCTGGCCGTTGGGACAAGCGATGTTGATCACGAGGTCGCCCATGTAACTGTGCTCCATGCTGACGCAGATTGATTGCAGGTCGAGCGGATTGGTGAGGGTCTGGCCCGGGCTGAATTGCGTGAAGGAAATGGAGGTGCTGAAGGGCACGCCTTGCAGGTCCGGCAGGAAGATCCCGCTTCCCAAGCTGGATTCGGGCAGGGCAGACCAGGTCACTGGGGCTGGGTTGCTGCTCAGGTTCACGCTCTGGCCCTGGCAGATGGTGGTGCTCGGCGTGGTGCCTGTGAAGAGCGGCGTGGTGCTGATGAGCACCTGAAGATCCACAAGGTTCGTGCTCGCGCAATCGTTGTCATCGATCACGGTCACCTGCACCACGTATTCGGCAGGATCGGTGAAGCTGTGCGTCACGATCGCGCCGCTGGTGCTATCCATGCTGCCGTCGGCGAAACTCCAGATGTAATCCGTGACGGTGAAGCCTGCGGCTGCGGTGGATCCGCTGGCATTGAAGGTGATCTCCTCGCCCTGGCACGCAAGCAAGGGGACAGCGCTGCCGAAGGTGGCTATGGCCGTTGGCGGCTCGCACGGCTGGAAACAGGTGATGTTGGCAGCGAAATCACCGGTGCCGGTAGCATTGCTGGTGAAGACTACCGTGAGGCAGCCTGTCGGGTTCGCGAAACTCGCGGAGACGATCCCGGGGTTGTCTCCTGCCGCCCAGGTCCCGATCAACGGGGCGGTGATGTCATCGCCGTCGTAGATGCTCATCTGATCGTTCGGCGCAACACCTGCGGAACTCAGGTTGAAGATTACCCATTGCAATGAGATGGCCGGCCCGGTGCCGTCCGGGCAGATCACCGTGGTGAAGTTCTCATTGTCGCCATATGGCCCGCCGTTCCCATTGCTGTCCAGGAATGCGCCTTGGCACGCATTGACGAATGGCTGGTTCATGTAGAATTCCTGCGCAGCGGCATTCAGCGCGAATGCGCAAAAGCCAATCGTAATCCAGTTTCGCAGCATCATTCGTTGTGGGGTGTGGCTTAGCGCAGTACGGTCACATGACCGGTGTATTCTGATTTGTCCTGAAGCATGAGCACGTAGTAATAGGTGCCATCGGGCAGGTCATCCGCCTTCCAGGAGTTGCGGTAGTTCGTGGCCTCATACACCTTCTGGCCCCAGCGATTGAATACGGTGAGGGTGTTCACCCAGTATTCGATGTTGTCGATCACGAAGAAATCGTTCTGCCGGTCACCGTTGGGCGAGATCACGTTGGGGATGGTGATGTCGGGTGGGAAGATGTCGTAGCGCTGAGCGACCGTGTCCACGCAGCCGAAGGCGTTGGTTACGATGAGCGTGACCCAGTATTGCCCGGGGTCGGCGAAGTTCCAAGAGGGGTTCTGGTCCGCACTACCTCCAAGGTTCCCGAATACCCATTCCCATGAAACAATGCCACTGCCCTGGCCCGTGCTCAGGTCGCTGAATTCGACCGTGGTGCCTGTGGGTTGCGGCGAATCGGGGTCGGTTTCAAAAGCGGCGATGGGGTCGTTGGCCACGGTCACCGCAAATGGCGCCGACGTGCCTGTGCAGCCATTCGCATCAGTCACGGTTACGGTGATGGAGCCGCTCCCGGTTTGCGTGGTGCTGGTTGTGCTGCCCGTGCTCCAGCTGTAAGTCTGGAAGGGTTGCGTTGTAGTGAGCAGCACCGGCGTGCCTCCGCAGCTGAAGTTCGGGCCAGTGACCACAGGCACCGGGTTCGGCGCTTGCGAGATGGTGAAGGTGTTGGAGAACGTGGTGCAAGGCCCGATGCTGGCGGCCACGAAGTAGGTGCCGGCTTGCACACTGATGGTTTGGCCCACGGCGTTGTTGTTCCACGTGTAGGTCTCGAATCCCGGTGTAGCGCTGATGTTCACGATTCCGCCCTCGCAAAGCAATGCAGGTCCTGTTACCGTAACCGGGGGCAGCACGATCTCTTGCACCACCACTTGCGATTCATAAACGCAATTGAGGAATTGTGCCGTAACGGTGTATGTGCCCGCAGTGACCGTGATCGCATCATCGAATGAGCCGGTGTTCCATTGCACGAGGTCATAAAGGGTCCCGTTCACGCTCAACGTCGTGTTGTTGCCTTCGCAGTATTGCGTTGCACCGCTGATCACCGGGGCGCCGGGATCCTGCTCCACCACGGTGAACGGCGCGGACACGTTCACGCATCCTTGGTAGTACCCCGAAACTGTATAAGTGCCAGCGCCAGCGAAGATCACCTGATCGGTTTCGCCAGTGCTCCACAATAAACTGTCGTAACCGAACGATGCGGTGAGGTCTGGGAGCGGCTCGCCGCAATAGAGATCGACTCCGGTGATGCTAAGCTCCGGCGGCGATACGATGGATACCGTGAAGGGAGGCGAAGTGAGCTGGCACAAGCCCGAGCCACCGGTTACGGTGTACGTGCCCGCTTGGTTGACTGTGATGCTCGGGCCACTTTGGCCATTGCTCCATACGAAGTTCGAGAAGGGCCCGCCAGCGGTCAGCGTCACGCTCTGGCCAACACAGATCGCCGGATTGCCGGTGATGATGGGCGGGCTCGAAGGCGCGGGCGTGACCTCGATGACGATGTTGATGGTGGAGGTGAGATTGGGCGTACCGTTATCGGTGCCGGTGAAGGTGACCGTATGGAACCCGACCTCATCGATGGTGGGCGTGAACTGGCCGGTTACAGAGGCCACGATGCCACTGGTGTTCGCGATCTCCGTCCATGAACTGATGGTGGGCGCGCTCGATGTGGCCACCGTGGTCTGGTTGTTCTCAGGGGAAAGGAAGGTGAGCTCCAAATCGGCCTGTTGGCCTACGCATGCGCGCAGCGTATCGCACAGGTAAAGGCCAGCGGCAATGGGCGGGATGTTCTGCGTGCTGGTTACCGTGGTGTAAACGAAGTTCTTGAAGTCGAGCCAGCTCACGCCGTCGTTGGCGCCGAAGGGGCCGTCGTAGGACGTCCCTGGCTGATCGAACCGGCCGAATTGGATGAAGTCGCCGGTATTGTTGGCCCGATTCGCACCAACGGTGGCAGCCACGCCGCCGAATCCGTTGACGCCTTGCGAAGCGCTGCCCGTGGTCCATTGCATGTCCTTGTAGCAGAAGCTCACATTCTGGCCGATTCCGATCACAGGGTCGTCGCCATTGGTGATGACCACTTGGAACCAATTGCGCTTGTCGGTCTGCTGGTTGTAGTAGCCGACCCCTACCCAGTTCACGTACATGGCAGTAGGGGTCACCTTGTACCATACCTGACCACCATTGCCCCGGGTATCCACATCGGCCCAGAAGGGCGCCACCATGCGGTTGGTGTTGTTCGGGAAGCCCGTGCTGCTGAATGTTCCGAAAGCTTGCACGAACGACACGTTGCCGTTGTTATTGATGAAGCAAGTCGTGTAGAGGTCTCCGTACAGGTTGAATTGGAACGGCAGCGTTATCTGCGGGGAAGAGCCATCATCATTCGGTGCCATGGCCAATGTGTAGGTCGCATCCGGCTCAATCCAGCAGTTGCAATCGTCGGACCCGCCGCCTCGTTCCCCGCCACCAGCCAAGGGGAGCATGTCTGCGTCGGCAGGCGCTGTGATGGGCATGGCGCCTGCGGGCAGCGTCCCGCTCAGTTTGGCACTCTGATACGCGGCTTCGCTCAGGAGTAAAGGAGTTTGGGCACGACTCGCCAGCGCGAAGAGTACCAATGTGGCTGTGAGGCTCCGAGTCATCAAATTCTTCATGCCGCTCAATGCGTTATGGGTCCTTGTAGGGGCCGCCAAACTTACGCAGCCCATTCGGCTGAGCCTCAGTTGGTGCCGCCCCGGTTCAGCCAAACGACTTTTCCGTCGGCCACCACGCGTCCATTAAGGGTGATGGCCTCCACGGCAACGAGGTACATGCCATCGTCGCAATTCAAGCCCTGCCACTCGTCCTCCATGCTGGTGGAGCTGAATACGAGTTGGTTATTCTTCATGGAGTAAACACGCACCAGAACGCTGCTGAAGCCATTACGCGGCAGCATCCGATAGGTGTCGTTGATTCCGTCGCCGTTCGGGGTGAAGGTGTTGGGCATGAACAGCTTGATGGCTTCCTCCACAATCGGAGGCTCGATGGCCTCGGCAGGTCGTTCGATAACCGGTTCCGCTGGCCGACCATTGTCCGAGGCTTGCGCAGGAGGCAACGGCTCGCCGGCCAGCACCTCGAGCATAGTCTGCACGGTGAGGCCCTCGATGATCTGCTCCACCACTACTGCTTCTTCAGCGGGGGCATTCAATCCGCCGGTGGTTGTCGGTGCCGAGGTCGCTTCCTGGTTTACAGCCGTTTCGGGGCGCTGCGGTTTCAGGTTGGCCGAAATCACTGCTGGCTGAGCACTGGACTCGGTTGCCTTTTCTGCTATTACGGCTTCGAGCGGCGTGCTGGCAACGATTTCTTCCTGCTTATCCGGTTCAACAGGCACTAATGCGACTGTTTCAGGCGTGCCGCTGTTCATATTGAGCACCAAGGCGCCCAAGGCGAGCACCCCTGCAATACCTGCTGCCATCCACCCGAAGGTACCAGCCCATCCACTACCGGCCACAGGGTGGCCCAGCTGGCTGCTGATGGTATTCCAAACCCCTGGGTCAACCGCCGACTCGTGGTTCTGGAAACGCTCGCGAAAAAGGTCATTCACAGGGTCCGAAGCCGGGGCTGCCGTCAAGAGCTTCGCCTCAATCACGGCCCATGTGCCGGGATCAACCGGAGCCTCGTGGCCCTGGAAGCGCTCGCGCAGCAGGTCATTCAAGCTATTCTTCATGGTCGTTGGCATAAGGTGCCCCCACTTCCTTGGGCAGCAACTTGCGCAGGTAGGCCCGCGCTTTCATGAATTGCGATTTGCTGGTGTTCTCCGAGATGCCCAATTGCTCGGCGATCTCCTTGTGCGCGAACCCTTCAATGGCGAACAGGTTGAACACGGTTCGGTAGCCGGGCGGAAGGGCTTGGATCAGCTCCATCAGCTCGTCGGTGCTCATGGAGGTGAGCACTTGCTCATCCCCTTGATGCAGGTGCTCCGCTTCCGTCAGATCTACGCTGTGGTCGTAGGGCTTGTTGCGCCTGATGTGGTCGAGCGCGGTATTCACCATCGTGCGCGCGATCCAGCCGCCCAAGGGCCCGTCGCCACGGTAGTGGTCCATTTTCTGGAACACCTTCACGAAGCCATCCTGGAGCATGTCCTGGGCCTGTTCACGATTACCGGCGTAGCGCATGCAGATGCTCATCATTTTCCGGGCATAGGCTTTATACAAGGCCTTCTGCGCGATGGGGTCGCCACCGATGCAACCGGAAACGAGTTGTTCATCCGTCATGGCGGTCCACATGTTATGATGGAAAAAGGACCGTTCAGGTTGCCTGAGCTACACGTTGAAGGGCAGCATCAGCCCCTCGGGCTATCGAATCAACAGCACGGAACCGGCAAGCTCTAGCTTTTCGCTATTGGTCGTTGGCCAAGCCTCTAACTGCCACACGTACACACCTTGAGGCATGGATGCGCCGTGCCCGCCCATTGTACCATCCCAGCCCTCGCCAGAGGTGGAGATGAACAAGCGGCGACCCCAACGGTCGAATACTTGAAATCGACTGATATCCAGTGGTTTCCCAGCCAGGAAGGGAAAGAACTTATCATTCAGCCCATCGCCATCGGGGGTGAAGGCGGTTGGTGACAGCACGGCATTTCCCGGGCGCTCGCCCAACACTGGCAAGGCCGAGATGGCCGTGAATCCGTCCATTGATCCGAAGGAACCGCCTTCAAGTGCTGATGGGAGGGGGGCATCGGCGGCGACTTGAATCAGTCCGGACTGGTCATGGTCGCCGTTCTGGGCGAAGGCTAGCCGTGGGGTGGTTAGGGCGAAGGCCAGAACCACCAAGGGGAAAGCTGTTTTCATGTGCGAATGCGTGGGAGCCAGGAGGCTTCGGGTTACTTTTCAGATGCGCGGGCAGCGTCCAGGTTGCCCGCAGTGCGCGCTAAGCATCACGCAAGGTAGGGCCTTGCCCGCACAGCGCAAGCGGTTGGGGTACATTCGCGCGCCTGTTCAGGATTCACACCCTGACTCCAATCCCTGTTCGAGCATGTCCATGGTCGCCGCTGAGCACATTCGCAACTTCTGCATCATCGCCCATATCGATCACGGCAAGAGCACCCTGGCCGACCGCCTGCTGCAGATGACCGGCACCATCGCCGATCGCGATATGCAGAACCAGGCGCTGGACGACATGGATCTTGAGCGGGAGCGCGGCATCACGATCAAGAGCAAGGCGATCCAGATGGACTACACCCTTGACGGGAAGAAGTACATCCTGAATCTGATCGATACGCCCGGTCACGTTGATTTCAGCTATGAGGTGAGCCGGAGCATCGCCGCATGCGAGGGCGCCCTGCTCATTGTCGATGCCACCCAGGGCATACAGGCACAGACCATCAGCAACCTCTACCTCGCGCTCGAGCATGACCTGGAGATCATTCCCATCCTGAACAAGATGGACCTGGCCTCGGCCAACCCGGAAGAGGTGAAGGACCAGATCGTGGACCTGCTGGGCTGCAAACGCGAGGAGATCATGGCGGCCAGCGGAAAGACCGGCCTGGGCGTGGACAAGGTGCTCGAGGAGATTGTGCACCGCATCCCGCCACCGAAGGGCGATCCGAATGCTCCGCTTCAGGCGCTCATCTTCGACAGCGTCTTCAACTCCTTCCGAGGCATCATCGCCTACTTCCGCGTGAAGAATGGCACCATCCGTAAGGGCGACCAAGTGAAGTTCTTCAATACCGGTGTAGAGTACGGCGCCGATGAGGTGGGCATTCTCAAGATGGATATCAGCCCCCGTCCTGAAGTGAGGGCCGGCGATGTGGGCTATATCATCAGCGGCATCAAGACGGCCAGTGAGGTGAAGGTGGGAGACACCATCACGCACAAGGATCGCCCCTGCGCCGAGGCCATCCACGGCTTCGAGGATGTGAAGCCCATGGTGTGGGCCGGCATCTTCCCGGTGGACACGGACGACTACGAGGAGATGCGCGATGCCATGGAGAAGCTCAAGCTCAACGACGCGAGCCTCACGTGGACACCTGAGAGCAGTGCGGCGCTGGGCTTCGGATTTCGCTGTGGCTTCCTGGGCCTGCTGCACATGGAGATCATCCAAGAGCGGTTGCAGCGCGAGTTCAACATGAGCGTGATCACCACCGTGCCCAACGTGGGCTATGTGGTCACCAAGACCAACGGCGAGGTGCTTGAGGTGCACAACCCCGCCGATCTGCCCGATGTGATGCACATCGAGAAGATCGAGGAGCCATACATCAAGGCGCAGGTGATCACCAAGGCCGAGTACACCGGCGCGATCATGACGCTGTGCATCGAGAAACGGGGCATCCTCACCGGGCAGAACTACCTCACCACCGACCGCGTGGAGCTCACCTTCGAGCTTCCGTTGGGCGAAGTGGTCTTCGATTTCTACGACAAGCTGAAGTCGATCTCGCGCGGCTACGCCAGCTTCGATTACCATCCTGTCGGAATGAAGGAGAGCGACCTGATCAAGCTCGATATCCTGCTGAATGGCGATCGCGTTGACGCACTGAGTGCACTGATCCACCGCGACCACGCGCACGAACTGGGCAAGAAGATGTGCAGCAAGCTGAAGGAGCTCTTGCCCCGTCAGATGTTCGACATCCCCATCCAGGCCGCCATCGGCGCCAAGATTGTGGCGCGTGAAACGGTGAAGGCCCTGCGCAAGGATGTGACCGCGAAGTGCTACGGCGGCGACATCAGCCGGAAGCGCAAGCTGCTGGAGAAGCAGAAAGAAGGCAAGAAAAAGATGAAGCAGATCGGCACGGTGGAGGTGCCGCAGCAGGCTTTTCTCGCCGTGCTGAAGCTGGATTGACCGAGCCACAGCGACTCTGATCATGAGCCTTTCGCAGCGCGGAACCTGGGAGCAGCGACTGCTTCTCGCGCTCTTCTTCTTATCGGGCTTCGCGGCATTGCTTTATCAGGTTGCTTGGCAGCGCATGCTGGTCTTCTACACCGGCTCCGATACGGTGAGCATCAGTTTGATCGTAACGGCCTTCATGTCCGGCTTGGGTCTGGGCTATCTGGTAGGCGGCAGGTTAGCCGACGCCAATGAACCGCGCAGGAATCTGATGCTCTTCGTGGCCGCTGAGCTGGGCATCATGCTCTTCGCAGCAGGCAGCAAGCATATCCTGTACGATTGGCTCTACCTCTCTGCATCCGGCGCGCACTTGGGAACCACGGGCAATATGGCCTTGGTCTTCCTGGTGCTTTTGCTGCCCACATTCCTCATGGGGCTCTCGCTGCCAGTGCTCGCACGTGCATTCAAGCTAAGCGCCATGACTCAGCAGGCGCGCTACATCAGCTCGCTCTATTTCATCAACACGCTGGGCGCTGGCTTCGGCGCCTTGGTCACGGGCGTATTGCTTGTGCGGGCCTTCGGATATTCCGGTTCCATCTGGTTGGGCGTGGCCATGAATGCGGCATGCGCTTTTGGGGCGATCATCCTGGCCATGCGACGTCCCGCCAGCGATACCGATGCGCAAGCCTCAGTAGATAAAGTGCGTGCGCCTTTGCGGGCAACACCAACGCTCGTGGCTTGGTCGGCGCACTATGCGATCTCCGGGTTCGCAGCGCTTTCTCTGGAGCTGATCTGGTTCCGCGTGCTGGAGACCATGATTAAATCCGTGGCGCTCACCTTCTCCATCCTGCTGGCCATTTACCTCGTGTCCATGGCCATCGGCACAGCGGTGGGCGGGCGCATGGCGGCCTCGCTCGATATGCGGGGCCGTGAGCGCCTGTTCCTGCGGGCGCAGATGCTGCTCTATGGAAGCATGGCCTTCGCCTTCGTTGCGCTGTTGGCAGCCATCTGGCGCACCGATGCCTTCATCTTCCTGCGGGAATACCTGCTGAGCTACGAGCCGGACCTGCGTCCGCGCATGCTGCTCTACACCTATGTCATCGTGCCCCTCTTCCTCATGTTCCTGCCCACTTTCCTCATGGGCATGAGCTTCTCCGTATCGCAGGCCATCGTGCAGGACCGCTTCGAGGAGGTTGGGCGCAAGGTGGGCTGGCTGCAATTCGTGAACATTGTTGGCTCCGCTGCTGGTGCTTGGTGCATTACCTGGGTCGGGTTCCGCAGCCTAGGAACGGCCACCCTGATCAAGTCTATCGCGCTCATCGGGCTGGTTTATGCGGCGGTGGCCTTCAAGCGCCATGCGGGCGAGCGTTGGCGAGCTGGCTTGGCCGCTCTGGCGCTGGTGGTCATGGTGGCCGCTCTGCCGGGTAATCAGGATCTGTGGATGAGACTTAGCGGCATGGCCCTGAAGGAGCGCTTCATATGCGAGGAGAATGAGTCGGGGCTATCCATCATCAAGAAGTACGATCGTGGGCAGGGACTGGTGGGCGTGGTGTTCGCCAATGGACTCGGGCAGAGCATCATGCCCTATCGGCAGGACCTCGTCCATGTGCGGCTGGGCGCTCTTCCGGTGCTCTTGCATCCGAATCCGGAGGACGTGGCGGTGATTGGACTCGGCTCCGGCGGCACCGTGTACGGCATCGCCTCCCGGCCGGAGACGCGCCGCATTACGTGCTTCGAGATCATGAGCAACCAGGCCTTGGCGGTTCGGGCCTATGCGGAGCGCGTGGGCGATTCGGCCATCCTCCAATTGCTCGAGGACCCGCGATTGCGCTTGGTCGCCGGTGATGGGCGTTACCAGCTTCGCGCATCGCCTGAGCGGTATGATGTTATCGAGGCCGATGCGCTGCGGCCCAATTCGAGCTATTCCGGTAACATCTATTCCAAGCAGTACTTCGAGCTGCTGCGCGAAAGGCTGCTTCCGGGAGGATACGCCGTTACCTGGTGCCCTACCCCGCGGGTGAGGCGTACATTCTGCAGCGTGTTCACGCATGTGGCCGAAGTGCCCGGCTTCCTGCTCATCGGTAGTGAACAGCCCATCGTGATCGATTGGGGGCTCGTGAATGCCCGGCTCCAGGACCCTTTCACCCGCGCGCGATTCGATCTCGCTGGCATCGATGTGGAGGCCATGCTCGAGGGCATGGAGGAGCGCCTCGAGGTGATCGATCCTGCCGAGGTGCTGGCGGTGGACATCAACATGGATCTGCATCCGCGCGACGAGCACGAGCTGCCGTATTCCAGGGAGGCGGTCAAGCGGAAGCTGTTCCAGGCGCTCGGTCGTTGAGCGCTGGCGTCACCCCCTCGGAACGTTGCGCGCTGGGTTCCCGATAGCAGCGCATTTCGCGGGAACATCCTTCACCACCACCGCGCCTGCGCCAATGGCCACGTCGTCGCCGATGGCGATGGGCCCGATGATCACGGCATTGGCGCCGATGTCCACATGGTCGCCGAAGCGGGGCGCACGGCTGTAGCTGCCATCCTTCAGTTGCTTGTTGCCGATGGTGCAGCTGTTGCGCACGGTGCAATTCGCTCCGAACACGGTGCCATCGTTCACCACCAATGCTTGCCCATGCTCAATGCGGAAGCCCGGTCCGATGCGTGTCTTCCACGGCAGCTCGATGCACAGGAACCACTCCACGCCTATGCGGTACGCGATGAAGTAGGGCAGGAAGAGGATGAAGGTGATCGTGCTCTGCCGCAGCAGGTGCGCGATGCGGAACAGCACCATGACCAAGCGGCTCTTGGGGTTGCCCTTGCCGGCACTCCAATCCTGGAAAATGTTCCAAACGCTTGCGGTCATGCGCGTTGGCCACTGATCAGCGGCGATATGTGCTGGTTGAACAG
>DAORNP010000003.1:30680-33768 GCA_035441065.1 Flavobacteriales bacterium
CGGCACGTACAGGGCCAAGCGTGTGGCTTGGCTCAGCAGCACGCCGAATGGGCCAAGCCCGATGGCGCGGCTCACCAGCCGGCCTTCGCGGAGCATCTTGCCAACGGGCACGCGCATGCTGGCTCCGCCGGCAGTGAAGTGCGCAAGGGGCTCGGGCACGTACAGGAACTGCTTCGGTGTCTCCATCCACGCGTCAACGGTCCATTTGTGGTCGCCGCTAACCTTGATGGTGATGTCGAACGGGTGCGCTGCGTAGTACGAGCGGCGCACGAAGAAGGAGGGATGGTTCAGCACCATTTCCCAATACTTGAGCAGGAACCCGCTCAGGCGCGCCTTCTTCACTTTGCTGTGCCCGTTGGGGTACTCCAGGAATATGTCGCCGTGAACGATGTTGATGCCAGGATGCGCCTTCACCGCATCCATCGCGCGCGCAACGCTTTGCGGGTCGTACCAATCATCGGCGTTGATGAGCCCCACCCATTCGCCGGTGCAGAGTGCCACGCCCTTGTTCATGCCATCGTAGATGCCCTTGTCGCGCTCGCTCATCCAGTAGACGATGCGGTCCTCGTAACGCCGGATGATGTCCAGCGTGCCATCGGTGCTGCCGCCATCGACGATGATGTACTCGACGCTCGGGTACGATTGGGCCAAGACGCTCTTTATGGTGCGCTCCAAGGTGGCTGCGCCGTTGTAAACCACGGTCACGATGCTCACCAAAGCGCCCTCGCCAATCGGCGGTGTTCGGCCATGCACGCGTTGCCCCCCTTCCAATCGTTCAGCCATCGGCGCAAAAGTCAGCACCATGGGGCCACCGGCTGCTTGAGTGCGCACCAAGCCATGAACGGTTCTTTCAACAGTGCGCAAGGCGGCCTGTAACTTCACCAGCCCGAGCCCGTCCCATCCGCAATCACCGGTCCCTCGCCGATGACACCCGCTGAATACAACTCCGCCGTGGACGCCCATGCCGATGGCATCTACCGCTTCGCGCTCAAGCATCTGCGCGATGAGGACCTGGCCAAGGACGTGGTGCAGGAGAGCTTCGCGCGGCTGTGGTCCCGTATCGATCAAGTGGATGGGGCCAAGGCGAAGAGCTACCTCTTCACAACGGCCCATCATGTGATCGTGGACGAGACCAGAAGGGGTGGCCGAGTTAGGAGGATGGAGGAGCATCACGAGGATTTGCGCCACACCAGTCAGTCGCAACCCGACCTGAAAGAAGTGCTGGATGCCGCTTTAGCGACCCTCCCGCCGATTCAGCGCAGCGTGGTGCTTCTGCGCGACTTGGAGGGCTACACGTACGAGGAGATCGCCGAGCTCACCGGCCTCAACCTTCCGCAGGTGAAAGTGTACATCTACCGAGGCCGCACAGCGCTGAAGGAGCATATCGGCCAACTCGATCTGGTGCTATGAACGAGCGCATCGACCATAGCAACTACGAAGCTTGGCTGCTTGATCGATTAGAGGGCAGGCTCTCACCGGAACAGGACCGCTTGCTCGGTGCATTCCTGCTGGCCCATCCGCATTTGGCGCCGGAAGGAGATTTGCTTCCGAGCATCGAAGCGATTTCCGCATCACTCGGCTCATCCGATCGCGAGGCCCTGAAGCGTGCCCTGCCACCAACCGGTATGGTTGATCGCAGCACCCTGCAGGACCATCTCATCGCGCTGCACGAAAGGGATCTTACGCCGGAGCAAACACATGCCCTGGAGGAATACCTGCTGGCGCATCCCGAGGCCCGGCGCGAAGAGCGCATCATGGCGCATGCGCGAATCGCCAGGGCAGGCGTGGCGCACCCGGACCGTGAGCAGTTGCGGCGTGTGTTGCCGCCAGCAGGCCTGCCCGCGCTCGGCGATCTGAATGATTTCCTGGTCGCCCGTTTGGAAGGCGACCTCGATACAACCCAGGAGCATGCGCTTGCGCGGATCCTCTCGCAGGATGAATCGGCGCGGAAGTCATGGGCCTTGATCAGCGCAACACGGATTGCTCCCGAGGCGGTCGTTTACGAAGGCAAGGCCGAACTGAAGCGCTCGGGCAAAGTGATCGCCATCGGAGCGGCCGTTTGGGTCCGACGAATGGCCGCAGCAGCCTCTATTGCGCTGTTGCTCAGCCTGGGTTGGATGTGGCTCCGAAGCGGTGAGGTGAGCGCGCCCGAGATGGCGCAAGGCCCATCCACCACCAAGGTCCCGACCAAGGGTGCAATTGGTGCAAGCGCCGATGCACAGGGTCAAGAATCCCCTTTCCCCGATGCTATCGTGGATACGTTGCAGCGTTCCAGCGTCAAGGATTTACAAGTGTCTCCGCATCGCGTGATTGAACCACAGATGCCGGTGAAGCATGAGCCTGTGCCGCAACCGGAATTCGTTCCAATTGAAAGCCCCGTTGCCGAGGAGCCCGACGGCCTGCAAGAGCACCCGTTGGTTGCCGAATCGCCTGTGCAAGCCGAAGAATCCATGGCTGTTGCCGATGGTTCACTGGCCCAAGCGACGGTTGCCACCGGAACCGTGCCCAAGCTCGGCCAAGTGCTCACAGGCGTGATGCGTGAACGCGTGCTCGCCATGGATCCCGAACCCGCGCGTCCGCTCGATGCTGCGGATGCAGAGGCTGCGGCCAGCCGTGCCTTGCGCGCGATGTCCGGTGATCGCGTCGGATTCGCGCTGCAGCGTGATGCCAAGGGGCAGAGCAAAGGCTTCGACCTTCGCTTGGGCCGCCATGTGGCCTTGAGCGCGCGCCGCTGAGCACTGCGGCAACCGCTCATCATCGGGCACGCACCGCTCATCATCCAATGGCCGTACATCTGTAACGTGGCCGCGCCGCTCCCCGTCACATGGGCATCGAACGCAACACCACCACGACCATGAAAACCCGCATCACCCGCTACTTGCTCGTCATCGCCTCCGTGCTCACCATGGGTTACGCCCGCGCTGCGGAGCCTTTGTCCGGGAACGCCGCACACGCAGAGGTGAAGCGTGACGCCTCGGCCACCGTCCTCGATCGGGCGCTCGATCGTGCCTTGAGCCGCCACATGACCTACCCCTGGCTGGAGAAGGGCGATATGACCGGTAAGGTCTACGTGAGCTTCAACATCGAC
>DAORNP010000003.1:33780-36711 GCA_035441065.1 Flavobacteriales bacterium
AGGTGCAGGTGCTCAATTGCACGAGCGCGAACGAGCGCCTGAGCGCTTACGTACTGCGCAAGCTGGCCCGCGTCGACATCGGAGGCAACCCCGAGGGGATCTGGAAGACCACGCACATGGTGATTGATTTCCACCCGGAGCGCCGAGGTTGAGCAAAGCCCGAAGCGCATGGTGGAGCGGCCCCGCAGGAGCGGGGCCGCTCCGTTTTTCGGCATCACCTGTAACAAGGGGCACAGCAACCCGTCACATCATCAGAACCGAATGCCATGAGAGCCCGCTTCACCCTCCCGATGATCGCGCTGATTGCCACGGCCACCAGCGCGCAGCAAGACACCGCCGCCACTGCAGAGCCCCAACGCGCTGTGGTGAGCATCAACTACGACACGAAGGACGGCCTGCAGGCCAATGTGGCCAGCAAGGACACCACCAAGGAGAAAGGGAGCTTCATCTTCGACACCAAGTACAAGCGTATCTCCGTGCTCACGGAGAACAAGCCCTGGGTGAGCAAGGATGACAGCCTCTCAGAGGTTATCCGTGACAAGCGCCGCGAACGCCGCAACCAATTCACCAGCTGGGCCGGTGTTGATGTGGGCGTGAACTTCCTCACCGGCTCCGATGGCGATGCGGACCTCGATGCCGACGCGGACTTCATGCAGATCGATCACCGCCGCTCCCGCTTCTTGAGCATCAACTTCATGGAGCAGAAGATTGAGTTCGGCACGAACCACGTCGGGCTGCTCACCGGCTTGGGCTGGGAGTTCGTGAACTACCGATTCAAGAACAACGTGCTGCTCGCGCAGCAGGGCGATAGCATCATCGGCGTGCCCGTGGAAGACCCGCGCATCGACAAGAACAAGCTGCGCATGATGGGCTTCCGCATGCCGCTGATGCTCGAGTTCAACACCAAGCGGGCCCCGATGCCCAAGGCCGACGACCTGATCGCTGCACGCGCCGATACCACCGGGGCCATGGCGAAGCGCTTCCGGTACTCCCGGCGCCAGAACGTGAACCTGGCCGTGGGCGTGGTGGGGAGCTGGTACTTCGACACCATGTACAAGCAGCGCTACGAGGTGGATGGCAAGACCGTGCAGGACCGCGACAAGGGCGATTTCAACCTGCTGCCCTATCGCTTGGCCGCAGCTGCGCGGCTTGGCGTAGGCAAGTTCACGCTCTTCGCCGCGCGCTCGCTCACGCCGCTTTTCAAAGAGGGCAAAGGGCCGGACCTCACGCCTTGGAACGTGGGGCTCCAGATCGTCGGGTTCAACTAGCGCCTGGTCGCTACGAGGGGTTGAGCCCTTGGCCGCGAGCCGCACCCCGCAAGGAGGTTGCGCCTCGCGGCCCTCGCTTTGCGCCGCCTACATTCGCGCTCCGCAACACGAGCCATTCATGGGACGCATCTTCGAGAAACGCAAGCACAAGATCTTCGCGCGCAACGCCAAGCTCAGCAAGCTCTTCACCCGCATCGGCAAGGAGATCGCCATGGCGGTGAAGGCCGGCGGGCCGAGCCCGGAGGCCAACAGCCGCTTGAAGGTGGCCATCCAGAACGCCCGGGGCATGAACATGCCCAAGGACAACATCGACCGTGCGATCAAGAAGGCAGCCGGTGGAGAAGAGGCCGACTTCGCGGAAGTGACCTACGAGGGTTACGCGCCCGGTGGCGTGGCTGTTTTCGTGGAGTCCGCCACCAACAACACCACACGCACCGTGGGCAATGTCCGCAGTTACTTCAGCAAGTGCGGCGCGAACCTGGGCACCAGCGGATCGCTCGCGCACATCTTCGAGCGCAAGGCCGAGTTCGTGATCGAATCCGCCGCGCTCAAGGGCCGCGATGCCGATGAATTCGAAATGGAAGTGATCGATGCCGGCGCCGATGACGTGGTGCGCGATGAGGACGGCATGGTCATCTATGCGCCTTTCGCATCGTTCGGCGCTATGCAGCAAAAGCTCGAGGCCTTGGGCGTTGAGGTGAAGAGCGCTGAACTCAAGCGCTTCCCGCTGGTGACAAGCCCGGCCGACATCGTTTCAGCGCGTGCGGTGCTCAAGCTCGTTGACCTGCTCAACGAGGATGATGATGTGAGCGCCGTTTACCACAACATGGACCTCACCGAAGAGGTGGAGGCGGAACTGGAGAAGGAGTGATGTCCCGGATCAACCGGAGCATCATTGCCCCTTGAATCGGATCTGGTAGCGGGTGCCCTCTGCGCCGCCTTCAACGGTCATGCGGCCATTGAGCTGCTCCACGAGGCCCTCGATCAGCGTAGAGCCCAGGGTTTCGCCGTCGGGCTGCAGCTTTTCCAACGGGATGCCCGTGCCATCATCGGCATAGAGCAGGTCAAAGGAATCGCCCTCGGAGCGATGCAGCGCCAAGGTCACGCGGCCTTGTGAGCGCCCCTTGAAAGCGTGCTTGAGCGAATTGGTGATGAGCTCATTGAGCAGGAGGCCCAGGGGCACCATGGTACTGAGACCAAGGGTGAGCCCGGGGTCGATGTCGGTGCTGTGCATGATCCGCTCCTGCACATCGTTCACGCGCACCAGCTCATCGAAGAGCTCCTCGATGTACAGCGCCACATCGACCGTGGCCAGTTCGTCGCCCTTGTAGAGCTTCTCGTGTATCAGCGCCATGCTCGTCACGCGGCTCTGGCTCTGGTCGAAGGCGGCCTGCAAGCGCTCATCGGTGAAGGAGGCGGCCTGCAGCCGCAAGAGGCTTGCGATCACCTGCAGGTTGTTCTTCACGCGGTGGTGCATCTCCTTGATGAGTACGCTGATCCGCTGGTTGGCCTCCTCGAGCTTCTCCTTCTCGGCCTTGAGCGCACGCGCCTGCTCATCGTCGCGGAGGCGTGCGGCCTTCAAGTTCTCCTTCATGCGTGCCAAGGCCAGGCCCAATTGGTCCTGCGTGCCGCGCACGTTCACGGGCACATCGTAATCACCTCG
>DAORNP010000003.1:36735-41924 GCA_035441065.1 Flavobacteriales bacterium
AGCAACGTGCGATGACAGATCGTCTCCAGTGACGCCACGGCCATCTCGCCGATCTCATCGTTGCTGGTGGCGAGCACCTTCACATTCACATCGCCGACGGCCATCGATCGTGCCGCGCGCCCCACCTCGGCCACGGTGCGGCTCACCCCGCGCGTGATCAGGAAACCCATGATGAACACCGCAGAAACCACGGCGATGAGCGCGGCCAGCACCGCGAATAGGCGCAATTCGGCATCCCGGCTATTGGCGGCCGAACTCTTCGTGATGAGGGCCAACGAGCGGGCCTCCACCAAGCGCAGCTTCTCCAGCGCCTCGATCGATAGCTCCCACCATTCGCGCGGTGCGATCTCCAAATCAGGCGATCGGCGCTGCTTCACCGTTCCGATCAGCGAGCGCATGAAGTTCACGTCCTCGCCCTGGAACTCCTCTTGGTAAGCCTTGAGCACCTCGGCGGGCGCATCGCGCTCGAAGAGCAGCATGTTGGTCTCGTAGGTGCTCACCTGCTCCGAGAGCTCGGTCACGTCATTTGCCTCGATGGGCCGTGTGGAATAACCGATTGTGAGCTTGTCGCGCAGCACGCTCATGGCCTCTTTGGCGGTGAGCAATCGCAGGTGCGCATAGAGCATGTCCTTGATGCCGGGGTCAAGCTGCATCCTCCCGTACCGTCCGAGCTCATCGAGCAGCGCCTGATCCATGGCGCGGTAGGCGCGGCTCACGCTGCTGGGGTCGATGCGGTGCTCGCGTACGCGCTGGCGTAGGATGTTGAGACCGTCGAATGGGCGCTTGGCGAGGATGGCGGCGCTGATCGGGTTACCGGGCAGCTCCAAGGTGACCAGTGCGCCATCCGTGCGGGCCTGTTGCAGCTCGAGTTTCTGCGGCAGCACGTTCATGCCGGCCAGGTAGCCCACAGCGATTGCCCGTTCGCGCTGGAGCTCATGCACCACGTTGGCATAGAGCCCGATCAGCCGGGTCTGCTGGTCGATGTACTCCATTACATCGAGGCGCTTGAGGCTGCCATCGATCTGCTTGCCGATCAGCAGCACCATGCCCAGCACGGGCAGACCGAGGGTCACCATGAACTTGGTGCGCACCGGCAGGTCGGCGAAGCGGAGCTTCATGCGGGCAAAGTAGCAAGGGCCGGGGCAGTTGGCCATGCTTCGTCCCGCCCCGGGGCGTCAGCCTTGCCCCTTCCGTGCGGGCGGGCCTGACGAAGGCAGGTACATTCGCCCCGGCGCCACCCAGCGGCGCAAACACGCATGAAGGAGCAGTTCGAGCGATTGGATGAGCTTACAGCGAAGGCCCTCGAAGGCGGCGGCAAGGAGCGCATTGATGCACAGCACAAAAAAGGCAAGCTCTCGGCGCGCGAGCGCATCGGATTGCTGCTCGATGAAGGCAGCTTCCAGGAAATCGGTCAGCTGGTGACCCACCGCAGCAGCAATTTCGGCTTGGATAAGCAGAAGTTCCTCGGTGATGGAGTGGTGACCGGTTATGGCACCATTGATGGGCGCTTGGTGTACGTATTCTCGCAGGACTTCACCGTGCTAGGGGGCTCCTTGGCCGAGGCGCACGCGCAGAAGATCTGCCGTGTGATGGACCTGGCCATGCAGAACGGAGCGCCCGTGATCGGCCTGAACGATAGCGGCGGAGCACGCATCCAAGAGGGCGTGGTCAGCCTTGGCGGCTATGCCGACATCTTCTTCCGCAACGTGCGCGCCAGCGGTGTGATCCCGCAGATCAGCGCCATCCTCGGCCCTTGTGCGGGCGGCGCCGTGTACAGCCCGGCCCTCACCGATTTCGTGCTCATGGCCGAAGGCACCAGCTACATGTTCGTGACCGGCCCCGACGTGGTGAAGACCGTGACCCACGAAGAGGTGAGCAGCGAGGATCTCGGCGGAGCTTCGACGCATGCATCGAAGAGCGGCGTGGCGCATTTCACCGCGCCCAATGAAATCGAGGCCATCCGGCAGCTGCGCCAGCTCGTGGGTTATATCCCCAGCAATTGCGAAGAGGAGCCCCCCGCACTTCCCTACACGCCTGGCAATGAATCGCGGCCGGAACTGGACACCATCATCCCCGACAATCCGAACCAGCCGTACGACATCCGGCAGGTGATGAATGCAGTGATCGATCCCGATAGCAGCATGGAGGTGCATGCGGAGTACGCGCGCAACATGGTGATCGGCTTCGCGCGCGTGGGTGGGCGCACCGTGGGCTGCGTGGCCAACCAGCCCGCCGTGCTCGCCGGTGTGCTCGACATTGACGCCAGCACGAAGGCCGCGCGCTTCGTGCGCTTCTGCGACGCCTTCAACATCCCGCTCATCACCTTCGTTGATGTGCCAGGTTTCCTGCCCGGCACCGATCAGGAGTGGCGTGGCATCATCAACCACGGGGCGAAGCTGCTCTATGCCTTCAGCGAGGCCACGGTTCCGCGCATCACCATCATCACGCGCAAAGCATACGGCGGCGCCTATGATGTGATGAACAGCAAGCACATCGGCTGCGACATGAACTTCGCCTGGCCCAGCGCCGAGATCGCTGTGATGGGCGCGAAGGGCGCCGCCGAGATCATCTTCAAGGGCGAGATCGCGAAGGCCGATGACCCTGCTGCCAAATGGCAGGAAAAGGAGCAGCAGTACAAGGAGCAGTTCGCCAATCCGTATGAGGCCGCTGCGCGCGGCTACGTGGATGAGGTGATCCGCCCCAGCCAGACGCGACAGAAGGTGATGGCCGCCCTCGACATGCTGCGCAACAAGGTGGACAAGCTGCCGCGGAAGAAGCACGGGAACATCCCGCTGTAATCACGCTACGCCCAGCCTGTTGATTTCTTGGCGCTTCCTATCGGAACGAAGGGGGCTAGCCGTTGCACCTTCGTGTCGATCAAACACTCACGCGCCATGGTCGCACGCCGCATCACGTACTTCAGCTTCATCGCCCTGCTCTTCGCAACCGCATGCAAGAAGGAGGAGAATGGCACTCCGGATTCCCCCGGTGGTAGCTCCGGAAACAACACCGCCAGCACCACACCTTCATTCGCCGATGCCGATGGTGTGCTGGCGGCTACACGCGCCTATGTGGTCATCAACACGCCGCTGGGTCCGCAGGAGATCATCGCGGGCTTAGCCGCCGGCGCATTCAGCAACGATCAATTCGTGACCCGCGTGAATGTGGGCGCTGTTTCGTGCAACGGTGAACTGCTCGGGCCGGCGGCCGGCAACGCCTACGCTTACATCCCCCCAGGCACCAACCCCACCGGGATTGACCTGACAGCCTCGAACGAAGTGACCTGGGTGGTGGGCGGAGGCAGCGGTTTCTCCGCCTTCACACGCAACATCATGGGTCCATTCCCGGTCACGGGCGATATCAGCAGCGGCAGCACCGTGGTGCGTGCTTCGGGCCACACCCTCTCCGTTTCCGCAACGCTCAATGCCGACTCGGTGCTCTTCGCCATTGGTCCCGTAACGCGCACGATCACGGGCAACGCGACCTCATGCGCCTTCACGCCTGCCGAACTCAGCGCTCTGGCCACGGGCTCGGCGCTCGCGCAGGTGGTGTCTTATTCTTCTGTGAATGAGGTCATCGGCGGCAAGCGCATCTATTTCGTGAAGCAATCCCTGCGCTCGCAATCGGTTACCGTGCAGTGATGTCAGTACGGAACTGATGCGGAATTCCCCGTAGCCCCATCCGGCCAGCACCGCATCACGCGGTCAATGCGGTATTCGCAGCTTTGCCGCCATGCGCCGGCTGCTAGCCAACATCATGTTGCTCATGGGGCCTACCCTCGCGGGGCATGGCCAAGTGCTGGACAGCCTGTTGCGCATACTTCCAGAGCAACGCGGCATCCAGCGCTTCAGGACCCTCGGTGAATTGCAATGGGAGCTGGGCTTCAGCGATGCGCAACGCGCGAAGGTTTTCGGGACCGAAGAGCTGCGCTTGGCCGAGAGCCTCGGCGACAGCGCGCTCATCGCCCAAGCGATGAACGATATGGCCATCACGGAGTACCGCCTCGGGCGGCTTCGGGAAGCGGTGGAGCTGAACAAGAAGGCCTTGCTTCTCCGCACCGTGCTGCGCGACTCCGCGGGCATGGCCGCCTCCCACAGCAAGATCGGCGTGGCGTACACGGATCTGCTGGAGTTCGATTCCGCCCTGGCCCACAACTATGCGGCAGCGAGGATCTACGAGACCAATGGCGATGTGCTGCGCTCGGCGCAGGTGCGCAATAGCATCGGGCATCTCTACCAGCAGATGTCCGATCTCCCGGCTGCCGAGCGTATTACACGAGAGGCAGTGGCCATCCTGCGCGGGCAGGACAGTGACTATGCGTTGGCCGCGGCCCTTGCGCAGCTTTGTCAGGTGCTGCAGAAAATGAACAGGCCCGATGAAGCCGTGGCGGCGGGCAACGAAGCCATGGTACTCTACGAGAAGGTGGGCTCGAAGATGGACATGGCCAACCTCAACAACGAGCTGGGGCAGGTGAGCAGGCATCGCGGGGATCATGCAGCTGCACTTGCCTATTACCAGCGGGCCCTGATGCTGGGCGAAGAGGCGGGCGATCAGAATGGCGTTGCCACCTATGCGCTCAATGTCGCCAAGGCGCTCGTCGATTTGGGCAGGCCCAAGGAAGCGCTGCCGTTGTTCGAGCGCAGTGTGGCCCTGTGCCGTGCCGAAGGCTATGATGACCAGCGCATGTCGGCGCTCGCGGGCTGGGTTACCGCACTGGAGCGTACCGGCGACTTGCGGGCTGCACTTGAACGGCAGCGTGAGCTCACGGACCTCCGCGACAGCGTTTACAGCACCCAACGCCTCAAGGCCCTCACCGACATGCAGGTTCGTTATGAGACCGAGCGCACCGAGAAAGAACTCGCTGAAGAGCGCCGGCTCGGACTGGAGCTGGAGAACCGCATCGTGCGGCAGCGACTCCTCATTGCTGTTGCATCGGGTGGGGCGCTGCTGGTGCTACTGGGGGCCTGGCTGGTTGTTTCGCGCCAGCGCGCGCGCTTGAAGGCCGAGCGCGACGCGGCCATCATCGCCGAACGTGAGCGCGGCCTCCAGTCGCTCGTGGAGTCGACGGACGCAGAGCGGAAACGCATCGCTTCGGAACTGCATGATGGAGTGGGGCAGCTGCTCACCGGGCTGCGCATGCGCATCGACGCCGCAGCGGCAGGAGCGCCGGATTGGAACGAGCTGAAGGT
>DAORNP010000003.1:41934-44701 GCA_035441065.1 Flavobacteriales bacterium
CCACGGATGCAGGCAACGAGGTGCGTGGCATTGCTCATCGCATGATGCCCCGTGCGCTAGGCGAGCTTGGCCTGGCGCCTGCCATCGGCGACATGCTGGACAAGACGTTGAAGCGACCGGGACTTCGCCATACCTATGAGCACTTCGGCATGGAGGACCGGTTGCTACCAGACCTCGAGACAGGCGTGTATCGCATTGCGCAGGAGCTGGTGACCAATGCGGCGAAGCACGCCCAAGCCCAGCTCGTGAATGTGCAGTTGATGCGAAACAAAGGCTGGCTCATCCTGATCGTGGAGGACAACGGCATTGGCTTCGATGCACAAGCCAGCAGCGCCGGGATCGGATTGCAAGGGCTCCGCGACCGGGCGCGCTTGCTGCGTGGAACTTTGGAGATTGCATCGATTCCCGGCTCCGGCACGGTGGCCACGCTCCGCATTCCAATCCTTAACGGCGTAACCCGATGACTCGATTGAACGGCACCATACGGATCCTCTTATGCGATGACCATCGCGTGGTCACAGAAGGATTGAGCGGCATGCTCGCTGGTGCGGGCGATGTGGAATGCGTCGGCATCGCGCATTCGGGCATCGAGGCGCTGGAGAAGCTGGAGCACTTGGCGGTCGATGTGCTACTCTCCGATCTGGACATGCCGGGGATGGATGGCTTCCAACTGGCCGAACGCGCCAAGGGCAAGCATCCCGGGCTGAAAGTGGTGATGCTTTCCATGCACGATGAGCCGGCCTTGGTGAAACGCGCCATGGACCTGGGTGCCGATGGCTACCTGGTGAAGACCTCTGGTCGTGATGAGGTGCTGCTGGCGGTGCGCGAGGCCATGGCCGGGCGCAAGCACTTCGGCAGCGGTGTCATGGAGGCCTTCCTGCGAGAGGGCCATGAAGCGAAGAAGGGCAAGGAATTGCTCAAGGACCTCAGCGAACGCGAGGTGGAGGTGCTTGCTGCATTGGCCGAAGGCTTGGGCAACAAGGAGATCGGCGAGCGGCTCTTCATCAGCCCGCGCACGGTCGATACGCATCGCACCAACCTGATGCGCAAGCTCGATGTGCACAACGTGGCGGGCCTGGTGCGCCTGGCGATCAAGGCCGGACTGGTGAGCTGATACCTGCACGTGTAAGTGAAGAGCCCGGGTTACGGCCCGGGCTCCTCAACTGCGCCATCGGCTTACGGGCCAACAGCTGCGGATGCGCTTCTCACTCCTTGAATCCGACCATGATGGCCACGCAGCCCAAGTGCGTCATCTCGCTCTTGCGCTCGGGGACCCAAACCACCACTTTCATCTGGGTGGTGCTGGCGGCCTTGAAATCGAACGACGGCTTGGGCTCATCGGCCAGGCTCTCGAAAACGGTCCTGTTGTTCTGGTCCACCAGTTTCCAATTCACCTCGCCGAGGATCTGGTGAACGCACACCATCACGCGGTACTCCTGCCCGCTGTAGAAGGTGAGGGCCACCTCGGCCTCGTCGCCGGGGCTGAGCTGGGCGCCGTTGAAGGTCTCGTTGAACTTGTACGGTGCCAGTCCGGGCACGCACTTGTTCTTCGCGAACGATTTGCATTGGGCCTGGGCCGATCCAGCGGTGAGGAGCAGACCGGCGGCCAGCAGGGCGGGGGCGATTGCGTTGCGGAGCATGGCGGCGGTCAATTGATGTAGCTGTTGCGGATGGCGGCGGCCTTCTCGGTGATGGCCTTGAGCTGAGCATCGGTCACCGTGGCGGCACCGCCTTCGGCGCCCAGCACGGTGATGCCGTTCTCCTGGGTGGCGGTGACGCCGCCGCCGCCGGCCTGCACATCGGTGTAGAGCGCGCTGAGGGCCTTCAGGTCGGTGCGCACGCCTTGAAGCGTCTCATCCTCGCCGTAGGTGTCGAGCAGTGAGACCAGGTCGGTGAGCGAGAGTTTCTGCTCCGCGATCCGCTGCTTGAGCTCGGCGCTGGGATTGGTGCGCGCCACCTGCGTGGCGATGTAGAGGCCCTCGACCCAACCGCCTGCGATCATCAGCGCGCTGATGTTCTCGCGGTCGTTCACCTTCAGGTAGCGGTCCATGTCCCAGTACGTCTCGCTGATGATGTCGAGCAGCTTCTCACGGTCGTTCTGATACTGCTCCATCAACTGCATGGTGCTGTCGCTGAAGGCGCTGGTGACCCCGAGCTTGTCGGCCAGGCGGCGCGCGCAGCTGGTGTAGAAGATGCTCTCCTGGGTGTGGTTGAACACGCTGGCGTAGCTGAGGTCGGCGCCGTACACGCCGAGGTTCAGCGCCTGCTTGCTGGCAGCGGTGTAGGTATCGACGTTCTTCACGTCGTTGAGGATCTTGCTGTTGTAGCTGGCCCCGGCCTTCTTCAGCAGTGCGGCCGTCTCCATGGGCGAGGGGATGCTGTAGAAGATCTTCTTGGTGCGGCTCTGGCGCTCGCTCTGCGCGAGGCTGTCGGCGTCGGGGTTTTGCAGGGTGTCCTTGGGCTGCTCGCCGCCGCCGCAAGCGGCTAGCAAGAGCACGAGGGCCGGCAGCAGGAGCTTGCGCGGATGAAGCATGTGGGGCATGGGCTGTGTGCGGGAGAGATCCGCTTCAAATGTCCCGTTGCTCGCCGTGGCGATCAGTGCGCCTGCAACCAGTTTTTCCCCATGCCCATGTCAACAACGAGGGGGACGGCCAGACCAAAGCGCAACTTGAGTACAATGGCCCAGTCAAGTGACGATGCACATTTTTGTGCGAATAACATCTATAGCTTCGCTTTCCCAATGCTCAGAGACATGTACGTTATTACC
>DAORNP010000003.1:44714-48207 GCA_035441065.1 Flavobacteriales bacterium
GCGCGTCATTTCGCGTGCTCTTGCTAACCTCTTCGCAGGCGTAGCCTCATTGGGGCTCTTCGCTCAGACGCCTTTCATACCACCCGACCGCTACGGCGAGGATTATACCGGCAGCTATGCGCTGATACCGAACATGGGGCAAGTAGTGGACATGAATGGTGACCCAGACACGACGGTGGAGGCATACACTCAGGGGTCACGTCCGCAATTGTTCATGCTCGATGGTGGTCAGATGTCGATTGCTTGGCACAGCACCGATACGATAGAGGCCACGCTGGACACGATATGGAGCCTTCGCTTTGAGCCGTATGGAGAAGGCGTAAACACCAATGTGGAGCCGTGGTTGCATTCCGAGAAGACGAGCTTCGAGAACTTTTACTTGCCGCAATGCCTCGAGGGGATCACCGAGGTGTACGGCTACAATCATGTGGTGTGGGAGAATGTTTTCCCCAAGATCGATCAGCACTTGTACAGCGGCCCGCGCGGCTGGAAAATGTCATTCGTGGTGCGACCCGGCGGCAATCCTTCCGATTTGGTTTACAAATTCCATGGGCAGGATAGCCTAGGTGTCGATGTGTTTGGCTTCCTCAGGGTGGTGCTCGACGATAAGTGGGTCGTCTTGCCAGAGGCGGTAGCCTATCAGGTAGACACGAATGGGACAATCCTACCGCTCAACTGGACTGCCGACTATACTGCCTCGAACAACGCGGGCACGGTTGGTTTCGTGGTGGATGCATACGACACCACCAAGGCCCTGATCCTGCACATTGGCGTGCCGCCCATGATGGGGGGCGGTCCTCAGACCCCGGGCACCTGCTGGAGCACCTACTGGGGTGGTCAGGCCAACAATATGATGCACGCCGTTGCCACAGACAAGGATGCTAACCTGTACGTAGCTGGCGAAACGAACTCGCCGTTTCTTTCATTTCCGGGTGGGGTTGATGTGGGGATGCAACTGTACTTTGGGAATCGGACTATTGTGCTTTCAAAAGTAGATCCAGGCCATGTTCCAGATTGGACGACCTACTACGGGGCAAACACCTTGTTCCAATGGCCCGATCGAGTCATGCCCGACGACTTGGGCAATGTGTACATGGTTGGCAAGTGCGGTGCATCATTCAATTTGCCGCAAGTGGGCATCACGTACCCGTGGTCGCAATTAGCGAACGGCTTCATTTCGCGGTTCAATGCGAGCTCGGGAGCATTGCAATGGTCAACGGGCTTCAATTTGATTCTGGATGCGGCTGTTGATTTGGACGATGACCAACTGGTCGTGGTAGGTTATACCTCGCCGGTCACGCCTCTATTCGAGCCGCCGGTCCAACCGACCGGATCAACGTACTATCCACATTCCGGGGGGGATCCCAACGAAGCCTACGTGGCGAAGTTCAGACCTTCGGGCGAGCTGGAGTGGAGCACGTACATAGGTGGTGCGGGTTGGGACCAAGCATGGAGTGTTGCTGCCGGGCATGGTCAGATCGTGGTTGCTTTGAGGACCTTGAGCGATGACATCCCGATAGTTACCCCTGCCGGCGGGAATGCATACGCACAGGCGTATGGGATTACCAGCAGCAGCCACGGCGTGTACCTCTGCCGATTCACAGCTGATGGCGTGCACGAATG
Organism: Flavobacteriales bacterium; assembly: GCA_035441065.1. GTDB lineage: Bacteria > Bacteroidota > Bacteroidia > Flavobacteriales_F > PHOS-HE28 > PHOS-HE28. The sequence continues at coordinate 46,338 of DAORNP010000003.1, forward strand.
GGGGAGCTACTATGGTGGGTCGGAGTCGGAGTCGGTTTTCCAAGAGTGCGTGGATATCGACCCAGCAAACGGCGATTTTGTTGTTGTTGGCCGTACAACGAGCCCAGACTTACCCATTGTGCCCGGGCCTGGCTGGTACATCGGTTCGTTGGGCAACCCCACCACGGTTGGTTCGTTCATAACGCGGTTCAGCGGGCAGGACGACGAGCTGGTTTGGTCGACATACGTAAGGCCTTCCAATGCGCCGAACTTCTTAGGCGTCCTTGCATGGTTCCCACGATTCGGGGCGAACCAGAACCTTTACATCGCAGGCTTCGCGGATTCGGACTTGTTCGATTGGGTGCAAGCGCCGAACCTGTATTACTCCGAGACGCTCCTGAACGACCGCGATGGATTCGTTCTCTGGTTCGACAACTTGAACACCTTGCGGTGGAGCACCTTATTCGGGGGCGCTCAGGACAATTACGAGGAGAACATAACCTCCATCGCCTATGACCGCACCAATCACGTTTTGTACGCCACGGGATACTCAACCGCGAATCTTGCAGCCGGTCAGTTCTTCCCGCTCACGGATCCGGGTCCGCCGGCCTACTTCCGGGCCATTGCAGTTGATCCGCAGGACAGTTTCATTTCTGCTTTCTGCATGGATGGCTTCACGGGTGTTGAAAGTCAAGTAAAACCGGAAACCAGCGCCAGGCTCTTTACGGAAGGCGGTTCACAGATCCACTGTGTTGGCTTTGCTGCCGGGGTTTACGACTTGCGTGTGGTGGACATGCTCGGCAGAGTCGTTCATCAAAGCAGGCTCGCAATGCACGGGAATGGCATCCAGTCCATCACGCCGCCCGAGATGACCAGCGGACTATACGTCGTAACTGTGGGCGAGGCCTCCGTGCGCCTTCGCTTCACACAATAGGACCACCGATGCTACGGCACCTCACGATTGGGTTGTTCCTGGCCGCATGCAGCCTTGCTCATGGTCAATCAGTTTGGCAAGATTTGCTACTCCCGCGCTGTCCGTATCAACAGCGCGTGTGTGCAAACCAAGACACCGGCGACATTTACTTCTGCGGTTACCATAGCCTCGACGCCTCGTGCGGCCCCAATTCCTGCGACTTATACCGATGGCGGGAAGGTGCGTGGGATTCTCTGACGACCATTTCAGGAATGGTCAATGACCTTGTGTTTTGGAGGGATACATTGATCATCTGCGGGGACTTCCTTGACCATCCGGACACATCGGTGTTCTACTTCGCGGACGGTGCTTTTCGTCCATATGGTCATGTTGGTTTTACAGCCTCTCGATTGCGTGTCATTGAGGACACATTATGGGTGGTTGGCCGACCCGGTGTTGTGGATGGCCAGCCTAGCTCTGGTGTGGCAAAGCGAGCGGGGATTCAGTGGGCGCCAGTAGGCAACATGACGGGCGTGAACAATCATCTCTCCGACATCACAAAGTACCAAGGCGAACTGATCGTGGTTGGCAAAGGCCCACGGGTGAACGGCAGGCATGGCGTCTATCACCTCGTGAATGGGGAGTGGCAACTTTTCAATGGAGGAATCACAGGACTGGTCTCCCGCCCGACCATCATGAGCATATACCAAGGCGTGCTTTTTCTAGGGGGCCAGATTCGTGAGGCAGAAGGGAATGTAGGACACGGGCTCATCTCCTGGAATGGGAGCGAATACCAGAATGTGGGTGGCGGCTTGAAATGGGCGCCCAACGACGACTACACACTAACCGGCGTGACAACGCTAGAGGTGCATGATGACCTCTTGTTCGTTGCTGGCGGTTTCCTCTACGCCGGTTATCATCCCACACAAGGCTTCGTCACATGGAATGGCACGCGCTGGTGCGATGTACAAGGCGATT
>DAORNP010000003.1:48445-52795 GCA_035441065.1 Flavobacteriales bacterium
GCGCATTGAGGATGTGCGTGGGAGAGTTGTGTGGTCAGGCCGCATCCCTTCCATGTTGGCCATCAACATTTCCGATTGGGCGCTGGGCACCTACGTGGTACGGCACCCTAGTGGAGCGCAGAAGCTCGTTGTCGCACGCTAGTGCGCTTCGAGCCAATTGCGGCCCATGCCCATGTCAACAACGAGCGGCACGGCCAATTGCATCGCGCCTTCCATGCGGTTGCGCACGAGCGTCTTCAGCTCCTCGGCCTCCTCATTGTGCGCATCGAACACGAGTTCATCGTGCACTTGCAGCAGCAATTTGCTCTTCATGCGGCGCTGCTTCAGTTCGCTGTGGATGTTCACCATGGCCACCTTGATGATGTCGGCTGCCGAGCCTTGCATGGGCGCGTTGATGGCCACGCGCTCGGCTTGCGCGCGCACGGTGTTGTTGGCGCTGGTGATATCGGGCAGGAAGCGGCGGCGGCCCATCAGGGTCTTGATGTAACCATGGGTGCGGCAATAGCCGATCATCTCGTCCATGTAGTTGCGCACACCGGGGAATTGCGCGAAATAGTCGTCGATGATCTGCTTGGCCTCGGCGCGCGGGATGCCCAGGTTCTGCGCCAGCCCGAACGCGCCCTGACCATAGGCGATGCCGAAATTCACGGCTTTGGCCTTGCTGCGCTGGTCGCGCGTTACATCGTTGATGTCAACGCTGAAGACCTTGGCCGCAGTGGCCGCGTGGATATCGAGCCCGTGTCGGAAGGCCGCCTGCATGTTGGCATCGCCGCTCATGTGCGCGATGATGCGCAATTCGATCTGCGAGTAGTCGGCGCTGAGCAGCTGGTAGTCCGCGTTGCGCGGCACGAAGGCCTTGCGGATCTCGCGGCCTTTCTCGGTGCGGATGGGGATGTTCTGCAGATTGGGGTCGTTGCTGGCGAGCCGGCCGGTGGCGGCCACGGTTTGCAAGTAGCTGGTGTGTACGCGGTGCGTTGCAGGATCCGCGGCTTCGGGCAAGGTGTCCACGTACGTGCCCTTCAGTTTACGCAGGCTTCGGTAGTCGAGGATGAGCGGCACCACGGGATGCGCGTTGCTCAGCCCTTGCAGGATGTCCTCGCTGGTCTGGTACTGGCCCGTCTTCGCCGTTTTCTTGATGGTGTCGCCACCAAGCTTCAGGGTCTCGAAGAGCACATCGCCCAACTGCTTCGGGCTGTCGATGTTGAATTGCACGCCGCTGCTCGCGTGGATGGCCTCCTGCAAGCGGATCAGCTCGGCGCCCAGCTCCTCGCTGAATTGCTTGAGCGCGGGGATGTCGATGCGGATGCCCTCGGTCTCCATGTCGGCGAGCACGTGCACCAGCGGCATCTCCACGTCGTTGAAGAGGGAGGTCACTTCATCTTTCTCCAGCAACGGCTCATATTTCTCCGAGAGCTGCCAGGTGATGTCGGCATCCTCGGCGGCGTATTCCTTCACGAGCTGCACATCCACATCGCGCATGCTCTTCTGCACTTTGCCCCGGCCTTTCTCGCCGATGAGCGCGGTGATGCTCACGGGCCGGTAGTTCAGGTAAGCCTCGGCCATGTCGTCCATGCCGTGCTTGTTCTGGTCGGGCTTCAGCAGGTAATGCGCCACCATGGTATCGAAGAGCGGGCCTTTCACCTCTACGCCGTATCGCGCCAGCACGCGGATGTCGTACTTGGCGTTCTGCGCCACCTTGCCGATGGCCTCATTCTCCAGCACCGGCTTAAAGATGTCCAGGATCCGCTGCGCCTCTGCGCGGTCTTCCGGCACCGGAACGTAGTGGCCCTCGTGCGCTTTCCAACTGAAGGCAAGGCCCACCAATTCGGCGGTGCGCTCGTCGGTGCTGGTGGTCTCGGTATCGAAGCAGAAGCGCGGCTGCTTCTTGAGTTGCGCCGCGAGCATGTACAGTGATTCGTTCCCTTCGGCGAGGAAGTACCGGTGCGGCACGGTGTCGATGGTGGAGAGCTCCTTCATCTGCACGTTTCCCTCGTCATCCACGGTGGTGCCGAAGAGGTCCACTTGACCTGTTGTCGCAGCTGATGACTTTTTAGCTGTGGCGGTCACCGCGAGGCCCTGCGAAGCGGTCTCGCCACCATTCACAGAACTCTCTGCACCCAGCACCCGGTTCACCAGCGTGCGGAACTCCAACTCGCTGAAGACCTCCATCACCTTGTCCTTGTCCGGCGGATCGAGGTGCAGCGCATCGTGATCGAGCTCCACCGGCGCGTTGATGTTGATGGTCGCGAGCGCCTTGCTCATGCGCCCTTGCTCCGCGAAGGCGATCACGTTCTCCTTCTGCTTGCCCTTCAATTGCTCCACGCCATCGATCACGCCCTCCAGCGAGCCGAATTGCTGCACGAGCTTCATTGCGGTCTTCTCTCCGATGCCGGGTATGCCGGGGATGTTGTCCACGGCATCGCCCATGAGGCCGAGGATGTCCTTCACCTGTTCGGGGCTGCTCAATCCGCCCCAGCGCTCGCAGATCTCCTTGGGCCCGAGCTTCTCCGGCGGGTCGCCGCCACGACCGGGCTTGTACATGATGATGCGGTCGCTCACCAATTGCCCGAAATCCTTGTCGGGCGTGACCATGAAGGTGGTGTAGCCTTCCGCTTCGGCCTTCTTCGCCAGGGTGCCGATCACATCATCGGCCTCATAGCCATCGCTCTCGAGGATGGGGATGTTGAGGGCTTCGATGATGCGGCGGATGTACGCGAGGTTGCTGCGGATGTCATCGGGCATCTCCTCGCGGTTGGCCTTGTAATCGAGCAGCGTCTCGTGGCGCTCGGTGGGCGCAGCGGTATCGAAGACCACGGCGATGTGCGTGGGCTTCTCGCGCTTGATCAGGTCGAGCAGGGTGGTGGTGAAGCCGAAGGCGGCGCTGGTATTGAAGCCTTTGCTGTTGATGCGCGGCGTGCGGATGAAGCTGAAGTAGGCGCGGTAGATGAGCGCGAAGGCATCGAGCAGGAAGAGGCGCTTGTCGTCGCCATTGGGCGTTTGGTCTGCCATTGCTGTTCCTCGGCCGCTGAAGGGCCGATGTGCGGGGCAAGGTAGGAGCGCAAGCTGCCTGCAGGTCCGTGCGTGCAACGGCATCGGCGCGCGGTACGTCACCCGCTAGATTGCGGCCCCTGCTCGGAGTCATGCGTTGGAAGACCATTGGAATCACCACGGCCATTGCTGCTGCGGTTGTTGCTTGTCGGCACGATCCCGCGGAAGTGGTCGTACCGGCCCTGCCCCCTTCAGCTGACGAGGCGGTGAACGTTGACCTGAGCCAGGTGCCTTACCCGACCCTGTCACAGTACAACTTCTTCACCGGTACCATGGCGGGGCATCAGCCCAACACCGGCGTGCTGCCCTACGATGTGATCACGCCGCTCTTCAGCGATTACGCTCACAAGTTCCGCTTCGTGTGGATGCCCTCGGGCACCAAGGCCACCTATGTGAACGACAATGTGCCGCTCGACTTCCCCAACGGCTCGGTGCTCATCAAGACCTTCTACTTCGACAACGTGCAGCCATCGAATACGCGGCGCATCCTGGAAACACGGCTCATGATCAAGCGCGATGGCCAATGGCTCTTCGCCGATTATGTCTGGAACGATGAGCAGACGGAGGCGCACCTGGACCTCAACGGCCGTTTCGTGCCCATTACCTGGCGCGATGGCGATGGCGTTGACCGCGACCAGACCTACCGCATACCCGCATGGGCCGAATGCTTCACCTGCCACAAGCTGAACGATGTGCCCATGCCCATCGGACCCAAATTGCGCAACATGGCCCGGACGGTGGACTATCCCGAAGGACCGCGCGAGCAGATCGGCAAGTGGGTGGAAGCGGGCTATCTGCAGAGCGGATTCCCGGCGCCGCAGCCCGTGGCCAAATGGGATGACCCGGATGTCTCGCTCAACGACCGCGTGCGCGCATACGTGGACATGAATTGCGCGCATTGCCACTCCGAGGGCAAGCACTGCGCCTACCGCCCCATGCGCTTCGCTTGGCAGGACACAACCGACCCCGTGAACATGGGCGTTTGCGTGGAGCCGGAGGACCCCCTGCCCGAGAACCCCGAACTGGCCTACATCGTGGCGTCCAACAACACCTATCGGAGCATGATGCTGCACCGCATGTCCAGCACCGAAGAATCCGTCAGGATGCCACTGATGGGCCGTACTGTTGTGCATGAAGAAGCCGTGGCGCTCATCGCAGAATGGATAAACTCGCTGCCCGGACCCTGCAACTGAACCAGACCCAGAAGAAACGAACCATGAAGCACTACTACGCACTGGCCTTGATGGCCTTGGCCCCATTCGCGCGCCTGCAAGCGCAAAGCACCTGCGCCACGGCGCTGAC
>DAORNP010000003.1:52805-59295 GCA_035441065.1 Flavobacteriales bacterium
TATTTCCGCCTCCCGCCTTGCCCCGGAAAGCGCTCCGGGAGGGATCAGCCGGTCGTGAAAAATGATGTCTGCGGCCGCGATCAGCTCGGGCGGCACCGGCGCTACAGCGGGCATGTGGTACCAATACACGCCAACCAGCTACGAGACCGTGATCGTGAGCAGCGACCTTGCGCAGAACGGCAACACCGACACGCGTGTGCAGATCTACACGGGCGAATGCGGCAGCCTGACCTGTGCTGGTGGCGATGACGACAGCGGCGCGGGACTGCTCACCGTCGCCGTCTTCAACGCTTATCCGGGCCAGACCTATCGCATCGGCTGGGACAACCGCTACTCAAGCCTGGGATTCGACTTCAGCCTTCGTCGTCGTCCCTGCGCTGTGGGCCATCTACATCAGCTTCACCAATCAGGCCGTTTCGACCAGCAGCTGCTCTGGCTGCGGCCAAGCTGCGGTGGACATGAACAACGATGGCTACGACGATGTAGTCACCGTCACGGCCACCAACGTCCGCATCAGCTACCAGCAGCCCGATGGCACCTTCAACACGGTGGACTACCCTACCACCAGCGCAGACTACACACCGAGCTGGAGCTTGGCTGCCGGCGACATTGATGCCAACGGCTATCTCGACCTGCTCTATGGCGGAGGCAGCGGCGTCACCTTCATGAAGGCCACGGAGGACGGCACAGGTTTCACCGAGATCAGCGGCCCGCAATACGTGTTCTCGCAGCGCAGCAACTTCGTTGACATCAACAACGATGGCCACCTCGATGCCTTCGTGTGCCACGATGTGCAGCCCAACGTGTATTACTTGAACGACGGCCTGGGCAACCTCTCCTACAACCAAGGCGGTTTGGGCGACACGCCGAATGGCGGCAACTACGGCAGCATCTGGATCGACTACAACAACGACCACAAGATCGACCTTTTCATCGCCAAGTGCCGCGGCGGTAGCCAGGTGCCCGCTTCGATCGATCAGCTGCATCGCAACAACGGCGATGGCACCTTCACCGAAGTGACCGTTGAAATGGGCCTGTCCGACTACCAGCAGACCTGGAGCAGTGCATGGGCCGATTACGACATGGATGGCGACATGGACATCCTCATCGGCGCCAGCTCCTTCGCGCAGGGCGGCCACAAGCTCATGCGCAACGATGGAGATGTGTTCACCAACGTCACCGAGGGCTCGGGCTTCGATGTGTTCCCGGGCACCAGCATCGAGTGGGTGGCGCACGACTTCAATAACGATGGCTGGGTGGATGTGCTGGGCGCCAGCAACACCATTCACTTCAACAATGGCGACATGACCTTCACCCCCACAGTGGTGAGCGCCAGCAGCGGATCCGTGGCCGACCTGAACCACGATGGCTTCCTCGACCTCCTCAACGGCGGCACCATCCGCATGAACAACGGGAACAACTTCAACTGGCTGCATGTGAACCTGCATGGCACCTTGAGCAACATCAATGGCATCGGCGCCCGCGTGGAGATCACCAGCGCCATCGGGACACAGATCCGCGATGTGAAGAGCGGCGATGGCTTCCGCCACATGAGCTTCATCGGCGCCCATTTCGGGCTGCGCGAGGATGAGCAGGTTGAGCAGGTCACGGTGTACTGGCCCAGCGGCGTGGTGGATGTGATCAAGGGCGTCGCGGCCAATCAGTTCCTCGACATCACGGAGAGCCTGCCTACCAGCGTAAGCACGCTGCCCGCCACTGCATTCTCCGTAAGCCCGAATCCGGCTGTGGGCCAGGTCTCCATTTCGGGCAACCTGGCTGGTGCCACGGCAGTACTGCTGGATGGCGCTGGCCGCGTGGTGTTGCGCGAGAACGCTGCTGATGGTTCCATCGATGTGGGCCGGTTGGCCTCGGGCACCTATGTGCTGAACCTGATCACCGCAGAGGGTGTCTGGAAGGAGCGGATAACGAAGCTCTAAGGATGCACCGTGGCATGCAGCCCCGCTCCGGAATGTTCCGGAGCGGGGCTGTTTTTCTGCACCGTCCCGTCTAACAGGCTGGACTCCATTACATTTACTATCCCTTGGCGCGGAGGCCATGCTCAACCCCGGGCTCCCATATCGGATTCGCAGGTGGCGGCTTGCCTTGCCTGTGGCTTGCGCCCTGGTCGCAACGGACCTCCGTGCCGATCACTTTTCCGGTGCTACCATCAGCTATCAATGCTTGGGCGGGAATCAGTATCGGGTGAATCTGGACCTGTACTTGGACTGCGCCGGTGTGCCCATCACTCCGCATGCGCTGAATTTCGCCAGCTCCTGCGGGGTGAGCTTCTCGATATCAGGCCTCACGCCCGTATCGGTCACGGAGGTTTCGCAGCTATGCCCATCTCAGGTCGCCAACAGCACCTGCAATGGAGGCACACAACCCAGCTTCAGGAAATACCGATTCCAGACCACGCTCTTCCTTTCACCTTGCAACAACTGGACGATTGATTGGTACACCTGCTGCCGGAATACGACCCAGAACGTGATGTTCACACCGGGCTTGTATGTGAATGCCACACTGAACAACACTGGAGGCTTGTGCGACAATTCACCTGTTTTCAACGATGTGGGCATCCCGTACGTGTGCGTGAACCAGCCGGTAGCATACAACTTGGGCGTTTCCGACCCGGATGCGCATACCCTGAACTTCAGCTTGGTCTCGGCGCGCTTCGCCACACCAGCCCCCACCGATGTCACCTATCAAGGCGGATACTCGGCTGTAGCTCCCATTCCAGGAATCGTCATCAACCCGATATCGGGCCAATTGAGCTTCTTCCCGACCATGACCGGGTATTTCGTGGTGGTTGTTCAGGTGAAGTCATTCACCGCTGGAGGAACGCTCATCGGAACCGTCATGCGCGATTTGATGTTCGCGGTGGTTCCGTGCGATGGCACGCCCCCTTCAACCATCGGTCTGTCGAGTGGCACCAATGGCGTGTCGTTCGGCCCAGGGACGTTCGTGGCCTGCGCTGGCAACAGCTTCTGCGTTTCGTTGCAGTTCTGGGACCCCAACGCCGGGCAGTCCATCACGGTGACTTCCAACGCTCCAGCCGTGCTTCCCGGAGCCACGGTCACCACCAGCGGCAGTAACCCGGTTACCGTTACGGTGTGCTGGACTGCCACCGTGACCACTTACCCGATTGCCATCTCTTTCCAAGCCACGGACAACGCCTGCCCGGTCGCCAATGCGTCTTCATTCGCGATTACAGCGCTGGATTGCGCCTATTTGCCGGTGGAGCTGCTTGATTTCACTGCTGACCCGCAGCCTGAAGGCATCGCATTGGGTTGGCGCACCGGATCCGAGCATGGAACGCGCGCTTTCGTCTTGGAGCGCGGCACCGAGCCAAGCCGGTTCGATTCCATCGGGAGCGTGACCGCAGAGGGCTCTTCTGCGGCAGAGCGAGCCTATGCTTTCGTGGACCGCACGCCGATCAACGGACTTGGCTATTACAGGCTGCGCATCATCGATTGGGACGGCAGCGAGCAATGGAGTCCGGTGGTGCCGGTGTGGTCGTTTGGCGCGGGAGGTGTTTCGGCCGTGGTTTCGCCTTCAGGATGGTTGGTATCGGGCGCGATGCCAGGCGGGGCATGGAGCATGATCAGTTTGACAGGCGCATTGAAGGAACAGGGTCGTGCCGATGAAACCGGGGCCTTCTTGCTCAGCGCCGATGGCAACGAGCCAGGCTTGCTCCTGGTTGAATCCGGGACCGAACGCGCCATCCTGAAGTTACCGATGCGCGCCACGCTGGAGCAAGGCACGCGCATCATGGCGAAGCACTAAAATCAGCGCTCCCTCCAGACCACCTCAAGGACGGTGCGGCCAACGGCGTTCAGCGTAGCGGCATCGATCACGTCCATGTTGTCGGCGTGCGTGTGCCAGCTCGGATGGAAGGCATTGGTGCCCTCGTGGAACTCGATGATGTCGATGGTGGGGATGCGCAGCTGCCGGTTGATGGGCAGGTGGTCGTCGGTGCCCACGAAGTACTTGGTCTCCTGCACGAAGCGGTCGCCGTAGCCGAGCGATTCCGCAGTGCGCCACACCGTGGTAACGATGCCCGCCGCGAACTGCATGCTGATGGCCTCGCGGTAGAAGCGCGCATCCTTGGCACCGCACATGTCCAGCAGGATCCCGAAGCGCGCGGTGTAGCCCGGCACATGCGGGTTCTTGGCGAAGTATTGCGAGCCAAGCGCCCAGGTATCGATGCTCTTCTCGTCGAGCTGGAAGGAGTTGCTGGGCTGGCCGTAGTCCTCCACATCGGTGAAGAGCAGGTCAACCCCGGGACCGTGCTGCTTGCTGCCGAGGTGGCGCGCTAACTCGAGCAGGATGCCCACGCCGCTGCCGCCATCATTGGCGCCGAGGATGGGCTCGTGCGGGCGCTCGGAATCCTTGTCGGCCATGGGCCGTGTGTCATAGTGGGCGAGCAGCAGGATGCGCTCCTTCACCTGCGGATTGAACGAAGCGATGATGTTGCGCAAAGGCAGCTCCTTGCCATTGTATGCCTTCACGGTTGCGCGCTGTTCGATGACCTCGGCGCCATGGGCCTTCAATTTCGCCACAATCCAATCGGCACAGGCCGTATGCTGAGGCGTTCCCGGCACGCGCGGACCGAAGTCCACTTGCTTCTGCACAAAGGCATAAGCGCTGTCAGGGTTGAAGAGCGGTGTGGCGGGAAGTGCTGGGAGCTTGGGTTCCTCGGTGCGCGATTCCGTGGACGTGTCTGGTGAACACCGGGTGAGCGGGAGCGCCAGCATGGCCACCAGCGCTGTAACGAGCGCAATGCCCGCAATCCTCTTCTTGCTATTCATGCGCGCTCCCAGGTTGTGCCCTCCTTGGTGTCCTTCAGCACGATTCCGATGGCTGCTAACCGATCGCGTATCGCATCACTGGTGGCGAAGTCCTTGCGGCCCTTGGCCTCGGCTCGCAAGCGAATGAACTCGCCCACGAGTGCATCGAGCGCGTTGTCGTCGCCTTGTGAAGCATCGGCCTCATCGCGGATGCCGAGCACATCGCGCACCATGCTGTGCATGAGCGATCGCAGCTTCTCAATGAATGCTGCGGTGAGCTTCAGTTTGCCATCGTTCACCGAGTTGATGATGCGTGTGGCCTCGAATAGCTCGGCGATCATCACCGGTGTGTTCAGGTCGTCGTTCATCGCGGCGTGGCAGCGCTGCTCCACGGCGGCGATGTCGGCCTCATCGGTATCAGCAGCCTTCAGCTTAGGCAGAAGGTTCATGGCCTTCATCAAGCGCTCCAGCCCTTTCTCCGAGGCCTGCATGGCGGCATTGCTGAAATCCAGCGTGCTGGCGTAGTGGCATTGCAGCATGAAGAAGCGCACCGTCATGGCGCTGTAGCCCTTCTCCAGCAGCTTGTGGTTGCCGGTGAGCAGTTCTTCGGGTGTGAAGCCATTGCCTTCGCTCTTGGCCATCTTCCGGCCGTTCACGGTGAGCATGTTGCCGTGCATCCAGTAGCGCACAGGTGCATGGCCATCGGCCGCCACGCTCTGGGCAATCTCGCACTCGTGGTGCGGGAATTTCAGGTCCATGCCGCCGCCATGTATGTCGAAGGTCTGGCCGAGGTATTTAGTGCTCATGGCGCTGCACTCCAGGTGCCATCCCGGGAAACCCTCGCCCCAAGGGCTGGGCCACTTCATCAAGTGCTGCGGCTCGGCTTTCTTCCAGATCGCGAAATCGAGCGGGCTGCGCTTCTCGTCCATGCCCTCGGTGTCGCGCGTGTTGGCCAGCAGCTCATCGATCTTCCGGCCGCTGAGCTCGCCGTAGGCATGCTTCTCCGAGAAGCGCGGCACATCGAAGTACACGCTGCCGTTGGCCTCGTAGCCGTAGCCGCTGCCGATGATGCGCTTCACCATCTCGATCTGCTCGATCAAGTGGCCCGTTGCCGTGGGCTCGATGCTCGGCGGCAGTATGTTGAAGAGCCGCATCACATCGTGGAAGCCGTTGGTGTACTTCTGCACGATCTCCATCGGCTCCAGCTGCTCCAGGCGCGCGCGCTTCGCGATCTTGTCCTCGCCCTCGTCCACATCGCCCACCAGGTGACCTACATCGGTGATGTTGCGCACATAGCGGACCTTGTAGCCCAGGTGCGTGAGCCAACGGTACAGCACATCGAAGGTGAGGAAGCTGCGCACGTTGCCCAGGTGCACATCGCTGTAAACGGTGGGCCCGCACACATAGAGGCCCACGTGCGGCGGGCGCAAGGGCTTGAATTCCTCCTTACGGCGCGTGAGCGTATTGGTGATGAAGAGCGGGCCGGGGTTCATGATCAATGGGCGGCCGAAGGTAGAAGCGAGGGAGCGCGACCGTTGGCTCGAAGCGCTCGATTCACTCCCATACCGGCTTTCCGCCATTCGCGCCCCCCTTCGCCTTGCGGCAATCGATCTCCACGCCCAAATCGCCTTCGGGCCGCTCGAAATCGCCGGTGCTGATTTCGATCGTGGGGTCGGCGTACACCTTGTTCATGTAATAGCCGT
>DAORNP010000003.1:59310-63886 GCA_035441065.1 Flavobacteriales bacterium
CGCCATGTTGGCTCCTTGGCCTTTGTCGGTGGTACTGAACCGCACGCTGCGGTCCTCAGCGCCGGTCCACACACCAGTGACCAGGTCGGGGGTGATGCCGATGAACCACCCATCGCTGTTGTTCTGCGTGGTGCCTGTCTTGCCGGCCGTGGGGAACTTGATGTTCGCGTACTTCTGCCGGTTGCCCCAGCTGGTGCGCAGGCGCATGCCGGTGCCCACCACCTTGCCGGTGCTGGGATTGTATGCGCCATCGGTAACGCCCTTCAGCATCTTGAGCATGATGTACGCGGTGCGCTCATCGAGTGCCTCGTAGGTCTTCGGCGTGATGTCCACGATGGTGTTGCCGTTCTTGTCCTCGATGCGCGTGAAGATGATGGGCTCGATGTAAACGCCCTTGTTGGCGAATGAGCTGAAGGCGCCGGTCATCTCTGAGAGCCTCAGGTCCGCGACACCAAGGCAGAGCGAGGGCACGGGATCCAAGGGGCTCTTCACGCCCATGTGGCGCGCCAGCACGGTGACGCTCTCCGGACCGTACTGCTTCATGAGCCACGCGGTGATGGTGTTCATCGAGTTGGCCAATGCGTATTCCACGGTGACCATGCCGCCGTATTCGCCATCGCTGTTCTCCGGGCACCATTGCGGCTGCGGCTTGGGCATGTCGAAGCAGACCTTCTGGTTGGGCAGTTCGCGGCAGGGATCCATGCCCTCGCGGATGGCGGTGGCGTAAACGAAGGGCTTGAAGGTGCTGCCCACCTGGCGTCGCGCCTTGTCAACGTGATCGAACTGGAAGTGCTTGAAGTCCGGGCCGCCCACCCAGGCCTTCACGAAGCCGGTGCGCGGATCCATGCTCAGGAGGCCGCTGCGCAGGAAGCTCTTGTACCAGCGTATCGAGTCCATCGGGCTCATCAACGTGTCGATGTCACCTTTCCAGCTGAACACGCGCATCTTCACCGGCGTGTCGAAGACCTTCGGGATGTCTGCCTCCTTCACCACGGGCCACCACGCGTCGCAGCCGCCCTTCGCTGGGTCGCAATGGAAATGCGGTTTGCCTTCGTGCTCTTCCTTGCGGATGTATGCTGCGGGGCGCTCGCAGCTGCCGCAGAGTTTGCCGGTGATCACTTTGTAGCGCGTGCTGCGCTTCATGGCGGAGTTGAGGATGCCGTCGATCTCGTCCTTGGTCACCCGGCTATCGAAGGGCTTGTTCTTCTTGCGCGCAATGTCCTTGAAGAAGTCGGCTTGCAGCTCCGTGCCCAGATGCTCGCGCACGGCGAACTCGGCATAGGCCTGCATGCGCCGGTCGATGGTGGTGTACACCTTCAGGCCATCGGTGTAGATGTCGTAGGCTGTGCCGTCGGGGCGCGCATAGCGCAGCTTGCCGTTCTCATCCTTGCTCGTGAGCAGGGCTTGCAGCTTCTCGCGGAGGCTCTCGCGGAAGTAGGGCGCTGGGCCTTCGGTGTGGCTCACGCTCTGGAAGTCGAGGCCGAGCGGCAGCGCTTTCAGCGAGTCGTACTCGGCGCGGGTGATGTAGCCGTTGCGCCGCATCTGATCGAAGACCACCATGCGGCGGTGCAGCACGGTATCCACGCGGTAATCCTTGCGCGGATTGAAGAGCGCCGGGTTCTTGCACATGCCCACGAGCATGGCGGCCTGGTGCAGCTTCAGCGAATCGGGGGTGGTGTTGAAATAGACACGCGCCGCGCTGTGGATGCCCACCGCCTGATTCACCCAGTCGAAGCGGTTGAGGTACATGGCGATGATCTCATCCTTCGTGTACATGCGCTCGAGCCGCGAGCTGATGATCCACTCCTGGAACTTCTGGAACACGCGCTTCACCACATTGCCGCTGCGGTCGTGGAAGAGCATCTTGGCCAGCTGCTGCGTGAGGGTGCTGGCGCCGCCGCGCTTTCCGAGGAAGACGGCCGCTCGCAGGGTGCCGCGCAGGTCAACGCCGGCGTGATCACGGAAGCGCTCGTCCTCAGTGGCGATCAGCGCCTGCACCACGTGCGGGTTGATGCGCGCGTAATCGACCGGTATCCGGTTCTCACGGTAATATTGCCCCATCTGGGTGCCGTCGCTGAAGAGCACCGCCGTGGCCAGGTTGCTGCGCGGGTTCTCCAGGTCCTCAATGCTCGGCAGGTCGCTGAGCGATGCGGCCAGCAGCATGGCATATATGCCGAGCACCGGCGAGAGCACCAGCGCCCACCACAGTAGCCTGCGCTTGTTCTTGCTCTTGGCGGTGCCTTTCTTCATGGCTGGCTTGCCCGGTCAGGGCGGGGGCGAAAATACCGGCGATCGCCAAGGGCCTCATGGCGCCGGGCCAGAGCTATCAACGGATATAATGTGCGGAGCGTGTAGTGGAGGCGCTGGATTCGGGCGAAGAGCTCCCTACTCAATCCCTATGGCTTCCCGCGCTCAATGCTCACCCCCACATCGATGATGCCCGGCAGCGGGTCATCGCGCATGGCCTGCTCCAAGGTGATCGTGTACCGCCCTGCCGAAGGGAACCGGTTGCCCAGTCGGTAGAGCACCTTGGCGTCGCGCGTGCGGCTGGCGAAGATGAAGCCCGTGCCCTTGCCATGCCAGTGCCCCATCACGTCGGCCAGCAGGCATTCCACGGTGTCGCGCTTGGTGCGGCCTCCGGGGCCTTCGAGGTCAACGAAGAGGTAGAGGTTGCTGTAGGCGTAATCGCCGGTGTGGCGCACATCGATGAAGACGTTGTGGCCGCTGAGCGTATCAGTGATGTCGAAGGAGAACGAGGGCTTCAGCGCGCTTTCCCATACGCCGTTCGGTATGGCGGTATCCGCTTGGAACACGACGTTGTCCGCGCAGCCTGCGAGCAGGAGCGATGCCCATGCGACCAGCGAATGCGTTGCCTTCACGCCGCAGGCGGGCTAGGTGGAGCGCCACTTGGAGGGCCGCCGCCCGGGCGGTCGCCGGAGCGGCGCTTGCGACGGCTGCGCCCACTGTTGCTCGGACGACCGTCGGTGCGCTGTCCCTCGGGCTTGGGCCCGCCTGATGACTGTTGGCCTTCGGGCCGAGGCGGGCGCCCCTCTTGCCGTGGGCGTTGCGCCTGCTGTTGAGGCCTGCCTTGCTGAGCGCCGCCGGATGAATTGCCTGGCCCGCGAGCCTCAGTGCGCCGATCGCGATCACGCTCGCGGCCGCCGCGCCTCTTGCCGCCCTTGATCTTGCTATCGAAGCGCGTCAAGTCGTCCTGGCCCACCACGTTCTCGTAATCGGGCGCCTTCACGGTTGGTTCTGGCTCATCGACCATGTTCAGGTCCACCTCCGGCTCGATGCCCTGCTTGTTCTGAGCGATGATGTCGCGGACCACATCGATGGGGAAGCCTGCCATCACGAAGCCTTCACCGGGCTTCTTGAAACCGTACCACATCTTGCCGCTGAAGATGTCGGTCTTGATGTGCGCACCGGTGCCCTGCTGGGTCTTGAGCTTGGCGTTCTGCGAGGGATAGCTCTTGATCGCCTCGATGTACATGTCCAGTTCGTAGTTGAGGCAGCACTTGAGCTTGCCGCACTGCCCAGCGAGCTTCTGCGGATTGAGCGCGAGTTGCTGGTAGCGCGCTGCGCTCGTGGTCACGCTGCGGAAATCGGTGAGCCAGGTGCTGCAGCAGAGTTCACGTCCGCAGCTGCCGATGCCGCCCACGCGCCCGGTCTCCTGCCGCGCGCCTATCTGTTTCATCTCCAAGCGCACCTTGAAACGGTCGGCCATGGTGCGCACGATGCCGCGGAAGTCGATGCGTTCCTCGGCGGTGTAGTAGATGGTGGCTTTGGTACCGTCACCTTGGAACTCCACATCGGTCACCTTCATGTCCAGGCGCGCATCGCGCACCATCTGGCGGGCGGCCAGCATGGTCTCTTCCTCGCGCTTGCGGGCTTCATGCCAGCGATCGATATCCTCTTGGGTGCTCTTGCGCAAGATCTTGCGCAGCTCGTAGGTCTCCACCACAACGTTCCGCCGGGCCATCTGGGCGCGCACCAATTCGCCGGTGAGGCTCACCATGCCCACATCGAACCCCGGTGCGGCATCCACCGTGACCAGGTCGCCGGGCATGAGCTGCAGGCCGGAAGTATTCCGGTAGAACGACTTGTGCGTGTTCTTGAAGCGCACCTCCACCCCGTCGAAGGCCTGTTGGCCCTGCGGCAGCGGCACGCCGGTGAGCCAATCGAAGACGCCCAGCTTGTTGCAGCCGCTGGTGCTGCAATAGCCGTTGCTTTTGCACCCTGCGGGTTTCCCGTCAGCTCCTGTTCCGCAATTGCCGCATGCCATGGGGGCGAAGATAGAAGGGGGCTGGTTGGGGGTTAGGGGCCGCTCATGGGCCAAGGCCGGTTGCGCAGTCCCGGGGATTTGCAAGTTCCAAACGTGCTTCTACCTTCGGCATACCCTTCAGAACCGACTCATCCAAAACCTCCGGCTACGGCCGACTAACCCTCCAAAGCCCTTGGCCATGAGAACGAAAATGATCTGGAAAGCCGCTCCCGCGGCGGTGGTTATTGCCCCCCCCCCCAATTGGGGCTTGCGCTGATTCGCAGCGCAAGTGCCCAAGTTGATGAGTGCGGA
>DAORNP010000004.1:0-1848 GCA_035441065.1 Flavobacteriales bacterium
GAGCGGGTGGGCGCCGACATCGAGCAGATCCGTCGCGGCATCGGCAGCGACGGCATCGCGGCCTACGATGCGCATCCGCTCCACGTGATCATGCCCGACATCGCCGGCTACGTGGATCCCATCCGCGTGCGGCGCATGACGCGCTCGAACCGCATGGGCCTGATGGCGGCGCTCAATGCGCTGAGGCGCGCCGGTGTTGAATCACCGAGCGCCATCATCGCCGCTACGGGCGACGGCTGCAAGGAGAGCGTGGAGCGCTTTCTTGACAACCTTATTGAGAACGATGAGTCCGTCGCGAACCCAACGGCCTTCATCGGCTCAACGCACAACAGCCTTGCGGGCCTCATCGCGCTCGCGATGAAGAGCAACGCGTACAACTACACCTACCTGCAGCGCGGACTCTCGTTCCCATCGGCCTTGCTCGATGGCCTGATGCAAGTGGGCGAGGAGGGCGCGCGCCACGTGCTCGTTGGCGCCACCGATGTGATCACCCCCGACTTCTTCCGCACGCAGCACAGCTCCGGACTGTGGAAGAACAGGGCCGTGCGCAACCTCGATGTGCTGCAGAGCACGGATCGCGGCGCACTGGCCGGCGAAGGCGCTGCCTTCTTCGTGCTCGATTCAGAACCAACCCCCGATTCAGTTGAATTGCTCGGTGTGGATGCCTGCTTCAGCACCAGCGATTATTCGGTGGAAGAGCATGCCAGAGCGCTGCTCAATTCTGCTGGAAGGAGGACGCATGATGTTGATCTGGTTTTCCTCGGCCTCAACGGCGATCGCGAAGAGGACAAGGCATACGACAGCGCTCAATCGCTCTTCCCCGATGCCACCATCGCCTGCTTCAAGCCTTTGTGCGGCGAGTACTACACCGCCAACGCCTTCGGTTTGTGGATGGCATGGTCGGCCTTGCGCACGGGATCAGTTCCAAAGGAGGTGGTGCTGCGCGGGCGAGCCGCTGGCGGCTTTCGCAACGCCTTGGTGCATGATCACTTCCAGATGAAGGATCATGCGCTGATGCTGGTGGGAGGGTAGGAGCCGCAGGACGAATAGTTCCCTTCACGACGCAGCACACCACTATAGTCCGTATCGGGATTTAAGCCGGTCACGGACACGCTGCACTCAACATCCGGCCAGTCTCTCCATTGCAGGAGCGTTCAGCAGTTGTGCACCGCATGCTTAGCGTGCCACGGCGAGCTTCACCTCCAGCGTGCGCATGCTACCTAATGTGATGCGGCATTGATAGAGGCCTGGGGCAAGGGCGGCAGTGCCGATGCGAACAGAGGCAGCTCCGGACGGCCAAATTCCTTGCAGCACCGGTCGGCCCAACCCATCGCGCACCTCGAGGATGGCTGCACTTGCGAGCGGTGCATCGAGCACCAATGCAGCGGCGTCGTTGGCGGGATTCGGCACGGCGCGCAGTTGCTGGCGACCCGGATCGCCGATGCCGGTGCTCTCATCAATCGTGACAACGGCAGGCGCAGTGATCACCGGGTCATTGAAATCAAAGTAGATGTTGGCCGTGTTGTACACCTCATCGCCCAGTTGCAGCAACGTGCCCGGCAGTATGCCGAACCGGACGAAGCCATGCGAATTGGCCTCGTCCGCGGTGCTGTCGGGCAGGTAGATCGGGTCGAAGTCGAAACGGAGCACACCCTCCGCGGTGCGCAGCCATGCGCAAGGGTGGCTGCTGTCGATGAAGCGCATGGTGCCCCATTGCAGGTCAGCGCTCATGGTGTCGGTGATTACCACACGGTCGGCCGCAGCGGTGCCTGTGTTCTGGAACCGGATGGTGTAGATGAGTTCCTCGCCAGCCGCTGCTTGTGCTGGCGTGAGTGTGGCGGGCTAAAC
>DAORNP010000004.1:1858-18687 GCA_035441065.1 Flavobacteriales bacterium
GCTTGTCGTTGGGATCATAGGATGCGACCACCTCGGTCAGGCAGTTCGAGCTATTGTTGCCAGGTGTGGCATCGCCCACCAAGGGTTGAATTTCGGCGTAGCTGTCGAGCACGAAACCTGCAGAAACGCTTTCACTGGTGACGAATCGGAAGTTGATCTGACGTACCTCGCCCGGCTGCAGTGCGGAAAAGTTCCAGCTGGCCGTGTTGAACGCCGAGGCGCTCGCTGCGGGGAAGCCAAGGATATACTGGCACACAGCAGCAAGGGTGAGGTTGACCGTGCCATCCATGGGGCCGTCGCCCAGATTCTTGTAGGTGATGTAGCCATTGGTGAGGACGCCGGGCTTGGCTAGGGGCATGGCCAATGAAATGGACAAGTCGAACAAATCGGCAAAGAGGGTCACTGCGAAATCGTTGCCGAGGCTCGGATCCAACGGGTCCCACAACGACACATCGTAAGCCGGTGGGGCAATGGACTGCACCCATGGGATCGTGGTGGTGGCGCTCAGGGTGTAATCGCCGGGCGGAAGCGGAATGGTATAGGCGCCGGCAGTACTCGTGCCGTAGGTGACATTGATGGGCTGCACATGGATGGATACCCCAGGGTATCCCGGCTCTCCATCGTCAAGCACGCCATTGCCGTTGTCGTCCACGAAGACCATCCCAGCGGCAACGGGGTTCGCATTCGAACACGGACTATTGAGCGCGCTGCAGAGTAATTCAGTGTCCCAAGATGTGTAGACCACGGTGTTCCATATGATATCCGCTGCGAACGGCAGGTTGGGCAGGCAGGTGAAGCCTGATGCGTTGAGCCGAAGCCATCGATAGCGAGGTACGTGATCCAATCCGGTAAGGTGGGTAAGCAATTGACCTCCGTGAGGCCGTAAATCAGGAGGTAGTCCAGCGCTGGTGGCAACGCTGGGATTGAAGTGATGGGCAGATCTTGCAAAGCGAGCGATTGGAGATTGCCGGGGAGTGGCACTGGGATCTGGTCAACTGGTTGGTTGGATATGCCGAGATAGCTCAAGTTCGGCGGCCATGAAGCCGGCAGTAGGGATAGGTTCGGCCAATACTCGAGGAGAATGTGCTCAAGGCTGGAGGGCCATTCACTCACCACTGCCGTTTCGCTGAACGTGGATAGCGCGAGGAATCCGAGGTTCGCGGGTATCGCGGGCAATGTGACTCCGGCAGCGCCTTCGAGCGTGAGCGAAACCAGATCCGCTGGCAGCTCCGGGAACTGGAGGCCCGGCACGGCGTTCAGGCTCAGAGCCTGCAGGCCAGTGGGCAGTTCAGGGAATGCCATCAGATCGTTGCTGGCTTGGTGCCGATAACTCATCAGCCCGGCGGGCAGTGGAGGCATGGATGCTATGCCTTCGGCCAGCCCGATCGTGATGTTCTGCAGTGAGGCTGGAAAGGGAGGGATTCCAGAATATGCCCCAGCTTCGATGGTGAGCCACACGAGCGAGGGCGGCCAAGCAGGCACAACAATCGTGTTCGTGCTGCACGGCACCCAAGTTCCAGTTCCGCTCGGGTCGCATTGGCTGGTCAGTGCAAGGTTCGCCAAGCCGGTGAGCGCGTCGATGCCGGTGAGGTCCGCGGGGCTCCAGCGCACGAGCAATTCCCAATCCGTCTGCGCCAGCACGTCCGGATTGTCGGGGTCCAGGAAGCCGCTGCCATCCACTGCGCCGGGCACCCATTCATTCAAAGCAATGCGCAATTGCGCATCTGGAATGAAGACCGGTTGCGCCTCGACCGCGAAGCAGAGCAGGCTCGTGATGAGCGCGAGAATCAGATGACGGCGTAGCGATGTTGCCATGTTGTGCTGGAGCAGGATCAGGCACGATGACTGCGAACCCAAGACGCGCAATGCGCTACCAAGATGCTCACCGCCGATGGGATTCTTCCGGCACTTGCCGAAATGGCAATCGGAGAGGAATGTGGAGCAGCCCTCAGCTCCGGAACATCAGGAACGTCTTCGCGAGGAAGGCCTTCAGGTCCTTGCGCTCCACGATTTTGTCCAGGAAGCCGTGCTCCAGCACGAACTCGCTGGTCTGGAATCCTTCGGGCAGATCGCGGCCGATGGTCTCCTTCACCACACGCGGGCCGGCGAAGGCGATCAGGGCCTTGGGCTCCGCGATGTTCAGGTCGCCGAGCATGGCGAAGCTGGCGGTGACGCCGCCGGTGGTGGGATCGGTGAGGATGCTGATGTAAGGGAGCTTTTTCTTTGCCAGCAACGTGAGCTTGGCGCTGGTCTTCGCCATTTGCATCAGCGAGAAGCCGGCTTCCATCATGCGCGCGCCGCCGCTCTTGCTGATGATCACCAGGGGGCACTTCTTCTTCAATGCAACGTCTGCGGCCAGCGCGATCTTCTCGCCCACCACGCTGCCCATGCTTCCTCCAATGAAGCGGAAGTCCATGCAGGCGATCACGACGGTGTGCTTATCGAGCTTGCCCTCTGCTGCGCGCAGGGCATCGTTCAGTTCGCTTTCCGCGCGCGACTTGGCGAGGCGGTCCGTGTACTTCTTGGTATCCTCGAACTGGAGGGGGTCGCCTGCGATGAGGTCAGCTGCGATCTCGGTGTACTTCTGGTCGTCGAAGAGCAGCGCGAAGTACTCGGCGCTGCCGATCTTCTCATGGTAGTTGCACTTGGCGCAGACCCAGAAGTTGTTCTCGTGGTCCTCCGAGGTCACGATCTCGTCGCAGCTCGGGCACTTGTACCAGAGTCCTTCGGGCGTCTCCTTCTTCTCCTCGGTGGAGGTGGTGATGCCTTCCTTGGTGCGTGTGAACCAACCCATGAGCGCAAAGATGAAAGGTGAAAGTTGAATCGAATTGCCGTCCGCCTTTCAGCATTCAGCTTCGCGATTCCGGATCAAGCAATGGTGACCTTCTTATCCAGGTAAACGTCCTGGATCGCGTTGAGCAGCTGCACGCCTTCGCCCATGGGCCGCTGGAATGCCTTGCGGCCGCTGATGAGGCCTTGCCCGCCTGCGCGCTTGTTGATCACGGCGGTCTTCACGGCCTCGGCCATGTCGCTGGCGCCGCTGCTGGCCCCGCCGCTGTTGATCAGGCCGATGCGCCCCATGTAGCAGTTGGCCACTTGATAGCGGCACAGGTCGATGGGGTGCTCGCTACTGAGGTCGCTGTACACCTTCTTGTGGGTCTTGCCGTAGCCGCTCAGCGCGTTGTAGCCGCCGTTCACTTCGGGCAGCTTCTGCTTGATGATGTCGGCCTGGATGGTGACGCCCAAGTGGTTGGCCTGGCCGGTGAGGTCGGCGGCGGTGTGGTAGTCCACGCCATCTTTCTTGAAGCCGGGGTTGCGCATGTAGCACCAGAGGATGGTGGCCATGCCCAGCTCGTGCGCCAGCTGGAAGGCCTCGGCGATCTCGGTGATCTGCCGCGTGCTCTCCTCACTCCCGAAGTAGATGGTGGCACCTACGGCCACTGCGCCCATGTCCCACGCGCTCTCCACCGTGCCGAATAGCACCTGGTCGAACTTGTTGGGGTAGGTCATCAACTCGTTGTGGTTGATCTTCACGATGAAGGGGATCTTGTGGGCATACTTGCGCGCCACGCTGCCGAGCACGCCATAGGTGCTGGCCACGGCGTTACAGCCGCCCTCGATCGCGAGCTTCACGATGTTCTCGCAGTCGAAATAGATGGGGTTGGGGGCGAAGCTGGCGGCTGCGCTGTGCTCGATGCCCTGATCAACCGGGAGGATGCTCATGTACCCGGTGTTGGCCAAACGTCCGTTGCCATAGAGCGCTTGGATGCTGCGGAGCACCTGTGGGCTGCGATTGCTGGCGGCGAAGCAGCGGTCCACGAAATCGGGGCCGGGCAGGTTGAGGCTGCCCTTGTCGATGGTCTTGCTCTGGTGGTTCAGGAGGCTTTGGGCGTCGGCGCCGAGGAGCTCTTCGATCTTGCTCATGGTAAGCGTTGGCATGCGTGCTCGTTTTCAGGGCGGCGAAGGTAGGGCAGCGGCTTGGGCGGGTCTAGAGGCGCGATTCCATGGGGCCAGAGGCATGTGAATGGCCGCTTATTGGGCGTTGATGCAGGCAAGTACCTTCGCGCGCCTCTGCGCCGAGGACTGCTTCCCATGAAACGCTTGTTGCCCATTCTGGCCCCCGTGGTTGTGGCCGTAGCCCTGCTGCTGGGCGGTTGGGCATGGCTGCGCGGCTACACGCGCCACAATGAGCTGATGCGCGTTCCCGACCTGGCCGGTGCCACCATGGTCGAGGCCGAGGGGTTGCTGGCCAAGCGCGACCTCCGGGCGGTGGTGATTGACAGTGTGTATGTGGAGGACAGGCCCAAGGGAAGCGTGGTGGATCAAGACCCGGACGCAGGCATCGAGGTGAAGCCCGGCCGAAAGATCTACCTGGTGCTGAACGCGCAGCAGCCCAAGATGATCGACATGCCCAAGTTGGTTGACCTGAGCAAGCGGCAGGCACTCAGCGTGGTGGATATCCTGGGCCTGAAGGTGAAGGAGCTCCAATACAAGCCCGACCCCTGCGTGGACTGCGTGATTGCCCAGCTTTATAAGGGCCAGCCTATAGCTCCGGATGAGCGGATCAGGCGCGGCGAGAGCATCACCTTGGTGCTGGGTGCAGGGGAGAAGGGCGAACGCGTGCCCGTGCCCGACCTCACCGGCTTGAGCATGGCCGATGTGCAATTGGTGCTGAACCTCGCCTCCTTGAACCGAGGAGTCCTGGTGGAATGCCAAGGCTGCAATACCGCGAGCGATTCGTCGTTCGCACGGGTGCGCCGGCAAAGTCCTGCCGCTGGCGCGAACAACCGCATCTCCATGGGCAGCCCCATCGACCTCTGGCTTACAGCCGATACGGCAGGCTTGCGGCCCGTGGAGGGCTGGAACGACCCCTCACGTTATGTCAAACCCGACAGCCTCGATGGCCTTTAGACCCCTGCTCCTTGGTGTTGCCCTGCTAGTGGCTGAAAGCCTGTTCGCCCAAGGCGAAGTGCTAACGCCCATACAGGCCCGCCCGGTTCCAGAGGCCATCCGTGAGATGCGCAAGAACGATGGCCTCAATGAGCATTTCAGATATGCCAATCTGACGCAGAACCTCCCCATCATCGACGATTTCTCCATTGATCGGACCCGCAAGCGTTGGGCTCAATCAACCGATCCCGGGGTCGCGCTCGATGAGACCATCTACCGGCTGGAGGTCGCTGGTGTGAGCACGTGGGACATGGCCTTCAGCACCGACACCACCTTCACCTACACCACTGACATGGGTCCGGTGCCGCCAGTGACCACACGCACGCCATTGGCATCGGTCACGGTGCTCGTTCGCGACGTCACTGTTTACCCCACCATAGACGAAGTGATGGAAGGCTGGCCGGCCTACAACGTGTTCGACACGATTCAGAACCCATCGCCAGACATCCTCTTCCTCACCAATCCGGAATTGCAGCAGGACTCTTTGCTGGTGTACGATGTGCCGCCTGACCCGCGCACCTACATCAATCCGGATAACAGCGTGCGCCCCTTGATCCTCTGGGAGGACGATGAAGTGTACGTTAATGGCACTTATCCGCTCGACCCACCTACCCTCGGCGTGGCCACCTTCGACGGCCTCGCACGCACTGGCTATCCTTACAACTACGAGCAGTACACGGCTTACGGCATCGCCGACAAGCTCACTTCGGTGAAGATCGACCTCTCCTCCTACACCGTGGGCGATTCACTTTACTTGAGTTTCTTCTACCAGCCGCAAGGCCTCAGCGGCGACAATCAGGTTCAACCTGCGGATAGCCTAGTGCTCGAATTCCGGA
Source organism: Flavobacteriales bacterium (assembly GCA_035441065.1). Lineage (GTDB taxonomy): Bacteria > Bacteroidota > Bacteroidia > Flavobacteriales_F > PHOS-HE28 > PHOS-HE28. The sequence goes on from DAORNP010000004.1 coordinate 7,645, forward strand.
ATCCTTTCGGCGACTGGAATCGTGTATGGCGCACGCCGTACGTGCCCTTGCAGGGCTTCCAGCAAGTGCTGGTGCCGATCAAGATCGCGCAATACCTCCAGAACAATTTCCAGTTCCGCTTCCTCAACTACGCCACGCTGAGCGGCAGCTTCGATCACTGGCACTTGGACTATGTGCGCCTCGACCAGCAGCGCACCTTCGACGATACGCGCTTGATCGATGTCGCTTACGTGTATCCGGAGACGAGCTTGTTGCAGACCTACACCAGCGTCACCTTCAACAAATTCGCTGAAGCGCCATCGGCGTACATGGCACAGAGCATCTCGGCCTTGCAGCGCAACCTCGATACGGATGACCGCTTCATCACCTATGGCATGCTGGCGCGCGAAGAGAACGGAGGTCCACTCAGCAGTTTCAACAACGGCCTCAACTCCAGCGGCAACGCCAGCTCCAGCTTCCCGAGCCTGCACCCGATCGCCGCTGCACCCAACAACTTCCTGTACGACCCTGCACTCAGCACCGACGCGGCATTCTGGCGCGTGAAGCTCTGGACCAACGCCAACCCCGACATCAACAAGTACAACGACACGGTCACCTTCGTGCAGGAGATCAGCAACTACATGGCCTACGACGACGGCAGCGCCGAGATGGGCTATGGCCTCTCCGGTGCCGGAGCGGCGGCTGCCCTGCGCTTCGATATCTCCGGTCAGGACAGCCTGCGCGCGGTGCGCATGTACTTCAATCCCCAGGCGAACGATGCGAACATCTCGCCCAATCCGATGAACGGGAACTTCCTGATCACCGTGTGGAAGAGCCTGAGCCCCGAGGTCATCCAGCACCAGAATTTCACCTTCTCCTCGCCCACCTACCACCTCGAGGGCCTCAACCGGTTCGTGGAGATCCCGCTCGACAGCACCATCATGGTCGAGGGCACCATCTACGTGGGCTGGGTGCAGACCAATAACGTGCTGCTCAATGTGGGCTTCGACCGCAACCGCAACAACCAGGACAAGCTCTTCCGCAGGCTCACGGTCAATTTCGGGCCCAGTACGCAGGCGGGTTCACTCATGCTCCGGCCGGTATTCACAGCTGCCGTGGACCCCTTCGCACAGGTGCCTGAGGAGGATGATGCACCGCAGGTGCAGCTTTTCCCTAATCCGGCCAACGAGGTGGTGATGCTGCGTTGCGACGAACCGCTCGCCGGGGCGCAGCTGAGCATCACCGATGCCATGGGCCGCGAGGTCCTGCGCGACCGCTTCGTCGATGGGCGCTTCATCGATGTGAGCGCCTACGCCAATGGCTTCTACATCGCCAGTGTCATCAGCTCCGATGGCCGGCCCGTTGCGCAGCAGCGCCTGTTGATCCAGCGCTGATGCCCACCGAGCCCATCGATCAGCTCAGTGAGGAGCAGGAGCTCTATGAGCACCACCGGATCGTCTGCGACCCCAAGCAGTCGCTGATCCGGTTGGATAAATTCCTGTTCGACCGATTGGCGAACACGTCGCGCAGCCGCATTCAAGCGGCAGCGAAAGCCGGCAATGTGCTGGTGAACGGCAAGGCCGCCAAGCCCAGCCAGAAGGTGAAGCCGAACGATGTCGTCAGCATCGTGCTGCCCTATCCGCAGCGTGAGGTGGAGTTGTTGCCGGAGGACATACCCTTGAAGGTGCTGTATGAGGATGCGCACCTGGTGGTGATCGACAAGCAGGCTGGCCTCGTGGTGCATCCGGGCCATGGCAATTGGACGGGCACGCTCGTGAACGCCCTGCTTTTCCACTTCGGGAAACTGCCGCATGTGCCCGGCGCCGAGATACCGCGTCCCGGCCTGGTGCATCGGCTCGATAAGGACACCAGCGGCGTGATGGTGGTGGGCAAGACCGAAGACGCGCTGGCGCATCTGGCCAAGCAGTTCTTCGATCGCACCAGCGACCGACGGTACAACGCGCTGGTGTGGGGCGACTTCGCGGAGGATGAAGGCGTGGTCGAAGGGCACATCGGGCGCAGCAACAAGGACCGCACGGTGCAGCAGGTATTCCCCGATGGCGAGCATGGCAAGGCCGCAGTGACGCGCTGGCGCGTGGCCGAGCGCTTCCGCTACGTGACCTTGGTGGAGTGCAAGCTCGAGACCGGCCGCACGCACCAGATCCGCGCGCACATGCAATGGATCGGCCATCCGCTCTTCAACGATGCGGCCTATGGCGGCGACCGCATCCTGAAGGGGACCACCTTCACCAAGTACCGCCAGTTCGTTGAGAATTGCTTCGCGCTATTGCCGCGACAGGCCTTGCACGCGCGCACGCTCGATTTCGATCATCCCGCCACTGGCGAGCGCATGCGCTTCGAGAGCCCGTTGCCCGCCGATATGCAGGCCGTGCTCGCGAAGTGGCGCACATACACGAGCGTGAAGCCGTTGGAGTTGGAGGATCAGGAGGCTGAATCGGAATGAGCGCGCCTCGACCGCCGCAAGTCCTCCACCCCTAAGCCGAACAAGGCGATATCGTACTTCACGGGGTCCGTTGCATCGAAGGCGCGCAAGGCTGCTGTCAATTCCTCCACCGCTTTCCAATCGTCCTGCTTCCGGGTGAGCAGGCCCAGCTCGCGCGCCACACGGCCGGTGTGAACATCGAGCGGCACCATCAGCTCGGCGGCTGCGATGCGTTTCCATAGGCCGAGGTCCACGCCGCGGTCGTTGGGGCGCGCCATCCAGCGCAGGTACATGTTGATGCGCTTGGCATTGCTGCCCTTCGATGGGTCGGCCACATGCTTGCGCGTGCGCGGCAGATGCTTCGGCTCGAAGAAGCGCTGCTTGAAGCGCGCGATGGCGGAGCCCATGTCGCCGATGGCGTTGTTCTCGAGGAAAGCGGCTTCGATGCCGCCATGCTTCGCGTACAGATGCCGCAGGCCGATGATGAAGTGTGTCAGGTCCGTGCCGTTGAATGTGCGATGAACGAACCCGCTCACATGCTTCAGGTCCGTGGCGTCGGCGTCCATCACGAAATCGAAGGGCCGATCGTCCATTAAGCGCGCCAGCTTCCAGGCGTTGTTGATGATGGTCTTGCGCTGGCCCCATGCGAGGGTGGCGGTGAGGAAGCCGATCACCTCTGCATCTTCCCGGGTGCTGAATGCGCGCGGCACCTGGATGGGGTCATCGGTGATGAAGGCCGGGCGCGCGAGACGTTCGTAGGCCTCGTCGAGCAGCGATCTGGTTTCAGCGGTTCGTTTCGTCATCGCGGCTCTAAACCGAATCATGCGATCAGGCACCCGCTTTCCGGTCAGTCGCTGGACCGGCAATAGCGGTCGCGTGGTGAGGATCGCGCGCAATCAACGCTGACAATCGATGATTGAATCACGGCTTCTTCTTGATCAGCCGCTTCACCGGGACCTGCCATCCGAGGCCGGCGCCGAGCACGAATTCATCCAACGGGACGGTAGCGCTGTACGGCCCTGTGTAGTTGGCGTGGATGTAACGCGCATCGATGAAGAACTGGAAGTAGTCCCACACCGCGAAGGTGAGGCCGCCGCATAGCGCCATGTTCGGAATGATGCGCAGCGGAGCTTGTTCCAGGAAGTCGTTATCGCGTGCGGGCTGCGTAAAGGCGACGCCGGGCTCGAAACCCAGCGCGAGGTCGAGCCGCTTGTGCGTGAAGTGAACGAAGGGTCCGAAGGCGATCTGGCTGTTCTGTTGGAGCGGCTCGTACTGCTGCTGGCTTCCGATGTACCAGAGCGCCTCGCCGCGAAGGCTCAGCTTGTCGTCGGTGAAGACTTCCAATTTGCCCACCACGTAGATGTTGGTGGTCGGCTGCTTCACCATGAAGCCTGGACTGATGGCGACGGAGCCGCGAACGAGCAAAGGCTCAGCCACGGGCACATCATCCTGTGCTTGCGCAGCTGCGGCAGCGAGCAGGGTCGCAAGGAGTGCTGTGCGCGCTACCATAGGTCGGCGATCTTGTAGTTGAAGCTCACATGGATGAGCAGGTGCCCTTCGAGGGTGCCGCCCTTCTCCTTGTGGAACTCGACTTTGCCGTCGTGCTCGTGGGCATGCACATCGGTGCCCAAATGCGCCATGTATTGGCACACCAAGGAGAAATCGGCGCGGTCGGTCACGTTGAGGTGCGTGCCCAGGCCCGCTTGAACGGCGCTGCTCCAGCGCTCTGCGAAATTCTCCGGTTCGGCGTTCGATTGCTGCTTGGTGTAATCGAAGCAGTGCCCTGCCAGCACGTATGGCTGCAGCAGCTGGCGTTCTGGCGAGGGACTGCGCATGTAGAACATGACGCTCCAGCCGATGTGCTGGTCCTGCCGGTGCGCCAGATTGCCCGCAGGCCCGTTGAAATAGTCGTAGAACCAATCGGTGTTCACCCGGTCGCTGATGCGCACACGCGCTTGACCTCCGGCTCCGGTGCCGGGTGCGCCACCATGGCCGCCATTGAAGAGGCTGAAGGAAGAGCGCACACCCAAAGAGACGGTGCCGCCGGCGCTGGGGCCTCGCTGCTTCAAGGGTTGTGCCTGAAGCATTGAAGCAGCGAAGGCCGCGATGATGGAGAGCGTGGCGCGCATGTTGGTTGAACGCAGATGGTCGCGTCAGCAGTATCACCGTGGCGGCATGCCGAAGCTCGGCATCTCGATCAACTGGTAGCCGCTCAGGTCGAAGAGCTTGTCATCCACCTTGCCTACCACCAATTCCTTGATGTTGCAAACCACGCGCTCATCACCCGAAGCGGGTGCCCATTCGTACTCCAGCGGGAAGCCCTCCACATCGGTGCGTGCGAAGCGGTTCTGCTGTGCGGCTTGGCCATCCATGGCGCGCGCCATGTCGAGGAAGGCGCTGCGCAGGCCCGTGGCCACCCAAGCGGTCCAAGTGCCTTCTTTGCTCGTGGCGATCACCTTGATGCAATTGTGCCCTTCGATCACCTTGGTCTCCTTGGTCACCGTGATCTGTGGCTTCTCGCCCTTCTTGTCATCGACCAGGCCGCTGAACTCGGGCCGCTTCATCTTCATGGCGGTGCGGCTGCCCTGGCCGTTGTCGATCAGCGTGTAGCTCCAGTTGCCTCGCAGGTCAGAGAGCATCCGCATCTGTTGCTGTTGGCCGGGCATCACCAGTTCGTACAGCATCATGTCCTCACGGCTCCAGATGCGCATGTTCACCGGGCTGTGCTTGTCCTCCTTGTTGTTCTTGAAGGTGTGCACTTCCATGCGGAAGCTGCCGGTGAAGGCTTTGGGATCGGCAACTGGTGAGCCTGCACTAAGCAGAATGAGGGCAGTAATGGCCACCAAGACGTTGATTAGGCGCATGTTCATGGTTTGAGGCGGTCAAGTTAGATGCGCTGAACGCGTTGTGGCCAACAGGTTCGTGTGCGTCGGAAGGTTCAACGCGGTGGTGGTATTGCAGGTGGAGGCGGGGCTTCAGGAGCGGCCATGTGATGCTCCGAGTCGACATCGGGCGCGGCTGTCGGTTCGTGCTCCAGGTCCTCGATACGGATCACGCGCTCGATGGGGTGCTCCGCGCGCGGCTTCTTGCGCCGTTCCAGCCGATGGTCTCGCACAATGTACCTGCTCAGGTCAGTTACCGGCGGGTTCGAGCGCCCAGGCTTGTAGTTGGTGAGCGTGGTGCCATTCACGGCGAACGGCATCGGCTTGCCGGCCACGCCGAAGAACATCAGGTCCTTGCATTTCTGGCCGATCCGTTGCGCCATCCAATGCTGCATATCGAATATCGGGTTCACGAGGCTATCCTGCGGGAAGAAGAAGAACCGCAGGAACCGCTCTTGAGTGGTATGCAGCTCGCACCTACGCCCCAGGATGGTCCTGTACTTTTCTTGCGGGACGAACTCCAGTTCGAGTCCGCGACCGAATTCGTTCAGCCCCGCTTCTTCCAACGTGGCGATGGAGAGCTTGGGGATCACATAGCCGTGCCCTTCGTTGTGCGAGGCCATGACCACATCTGCATCGAGGTCCACCGCATAGAAGATGTAGCCTTCGTCGTCAGGGTCGTGCAGTTGCAGCACGGCGCGCCGTGCATCGGCCCAGTAACTGTACCTCGCCACGCGCAAGGTGGTGTCGCGTTTGCCGCTCTTGTCTGGTGCTCCGATGTATTGCGTGGGCATTTCCGCCGTGAGCGTGCCGATGAACCTGTTGTCGGGAATGCCTCGATCCACAGGCGCCGGCGTGTACGCCAAGGGCAAGCTGTCGGGGGGCAGGTTGCCGAGGAAAGCGCGCATCCATTGCGGCAGCCGACCGGTTCCGCTGTTGTTAATCCACGACAGCCGCTCTTCGGAAAGCAGCGCACCGGCCAAGTTCAGTTCGGGCATCGGCACGCGGCCCGGTGCAATGGCGATGAACTCCATGCTCCCAGCGGGAGGGCCGAATTCGTGCTTGCTCCAACGCACCCTCAATGCTGCTCCTGCGTTCCGGTCCGCGAATGCTAACAAGTGCTCCAGGTCTCCCTTGTTGAGCCATTTCGCCCATGCTCTTAGATCGCTGAAGACCTTTGGATGCGAGGTGGTGGTCCAGTACCATGAACTGTCGCGCTTGTTGCTGGTGCCCCACAGCTCGCGGCAGTTCTTCCCAAGGATATTCGCTGTGCGTCCTGTTGCGGTGAGGCTGTCGTTCCAGATGTCGTGGAAGTAGCCGGCCTGCGGGATGTAGAGGTCCTCCACCTTCGCATACGGGCGGGCGCCGCCCCAGTGAGCCTGCACTTTCACATTGTGCTTCAGATCGATCAATGTAGCGCGTTGCAGTGTGAACGGGCCGCTCAGCTCTCGCAGGACCATGCGGTGCTGCTCTCCCCAGTATTCAATGCGGCGCCCGCCTTGGAACTCCACCGTCCATGTGCCGATGAAGGCATTTGTGTGCAGGGGCGCGTCATTGGCCTTCGTTGTTTGCGCCTGCTTCTTTCCGGAGAGGAGGGTGCCCATCCATTCAGGTAGCGTGGCAACGTCCACTGGTATTGGGGGCTGCGCGATGGCGGAGCCAGCAAGTAGAAGGAAAAGGAAGGCGAAGTGTCGCATGGTTTCGGACAGGTGCGCCGTTGCGCAGGATTCATGCCAGCAACCAACGAGTACCAGGAATCGCGTGGACCATTAGGTGCTTTGCTGATTCTTTCATCAGATCACCCCATCCTTCATCACCAGCTTCCGGTCCGCCATGTCCGCCAACTCCTCGTTGTGGGTCACGATCACGAAGGTCTGGCCGAGCTCCTTGCGCAGGTCGAAGAAGAGCTGGTGCAGCTCACGGGCATGCGCGCTGTCGAGGTTGCCGCTGGGCTCATCGGCCAGCACCACGCTGGGGCTGTTGAACAGCGCCCGGGCCACGGCCACGCGTTGCTGCTCACCGCCGCTGAGCTGCGTGGGCTTGTGCTCCTTGCGCGCGGCCACATTCAAGCGCTGAAGGAGTTCCTCCGCGCGCGGAAGGCATTCGCCCTTGCTCTTGCCTGCGATCAGGCCCGGCATCATCACATTCTCGAGCGCCGTGAATTCAGGCAGCAGGTGGTGGAACTGGAACACGAAGCCGATGTGCTTGTTGCGGAAGGCACTGAGGGCGTTGGAGCCCAGCTTCGTCACTTCCTCGCCGTTGATCCGCAAAGCGCCCTCGTCAGCTCTTTCCAAGGTGCCGATGATCTGCAGCAGTGTCGTTTTGCCCGCGCCGCTCGCGCCCACGATGCTCACCACCTCGCCCTGCGCTACGCGTAAGTCAACGCCCTTCAGCACTTCCAGCGCACCATAGCGCTTTCGGATTCCGGCTGCTTCGATCATGCCGTAAAGGAAGCGACGGCGCGCGAACCGCACCGAGGCCTACTTTCGCCGCGCATTCGAAACGACCCCGCGATGAACCTCCACGAGTACCAAGGAAAGAGCATCCTCGCCCAGTATGGCGTCCGCATCCAACGTGGCCTGGTGGCCTATAACGCCGATGAGGCGGTGGATCAGGCCAAGCGCTTGAGCCAGGAGACCGGCACCAAGTGGTGGGTGGTGAAGGCACAGATCCACGCAGGTGGCCGAGGCAAGGGCGGCGGTGTGAAGCTGGCCAAGAGCATCGAAGAGGTGCGCGAGCGGGCGGAAGCCATCATCGGTATGCAGCTGATCACGCCGCAGACCCCGCCTACGGGCAAGAAGGTGCACAAGGTCCTCATCGCCGAGGATATGTATTACCCCGGGGCCAGCGAGACCAAGGAGTACTACATGAGCGTGCTGCTCGATCGCGCCAGCGGTAAGAACATCATCATGTACAGCACCGAGGGGGGCATGGACATCGAGGAGGTGGCCGAGCACACGCCCGAGAAGATCTTCAAAGAGGTGGTGGACCCACGTGTGGGCCTGCGCCCCTTCCAGTGCAACAAGATCGCGGTGAACCTCGGCTGCACCGGCAACGCGAAGAAGGAGATGGTCAAGTTCGTGTCCGCCTTATACAAGGCATACGAGGGCAGTGATGCGGCCATGTTCGAGATCAACCCCGTGCTGAAGACCAGCGACGACAAGATCGCTGCCGTGGATGCCAAGGTGCGCCTCGATGGCAATGCGCTCTTCCGCCATCCCGATTTCGTGGAGATGCGCGACAAGACCGAAGAGGACCCCATCGAAGTGGAAGCCGGTGAAGCAGGCCTCAACTACGTGCGCCTCGATGGCAACGTGGGCTGCATGGTGAACGGCGCCGGCCTGGCCATGGCCACCATGGACATCATCAAGCTCAGCGGCGGCGAGCCGGCCAACTTCCTCGATGTGGGCGGTACGGCCGATGCAGCGCGCGTGGAGAAGGCCTTCCGCATCATCCTGAAGGACGAGCGCGTGAAGGCGATACTCGTGAACATCTTCGGTGGCATCATGCGCTGCGACCGGGTGGCCCAGGGCATCGTGGACGCGTACAAGAACATCGGCGACATCAAGGTGCCGATCATCGTGCGCTTGCAGGGTACCAACGCCATCGAGGCCAAGGAGCTGATCGACAAGAGCGGATTGAAGGTGCTGAGCGCAGTGGCGCTGCAAGAGGCAGCGGATCGGGTGAAGGAGGTGATTGCCTGACCCCGTGCTTGAGTAAGAACGCAACGAACGCCCGGGGCACTGCCCATGGCGTTCCAGTTCACCCCACCAGCCTCCGGATGATCTCTCGCACCGGCTCCACCGCTTTGGTGTGCTGGATGCTCGGCCCTGCTACCCAAACCGTTTTGTACGTGGCCTGCTGCGCCGCCTTCTCCGTGGCCTTCATGCCGATGTAGAAGCGGAGCATCTTCACCCATTTCTTCAGTTTGCGATTCTTGTTCAGCGTGCGCTCCAGCCAGGGCGAGCGCGTGCCGATCTTCCGCACGTACGGCGTGTTGATCACCGTGCAGGGCGTGCCGCTGATGCGCTCGGTCATCACGATGTCCGCTGAACCGTATTCCACGCACGCTTGCTTATAGTCGTTCGTGATGGGTGCCTCCAACGAGGCAATAAAGGGGCTGCCCACGGAAACGCCTTCCGCCCCGAAGCCGAGCATCTGGTCCATCTCCGCCTTGTTGCCCACGCCGCCAGCCGAGATCACCGGGATGGTGCAATGCGCCTTCAGCAGATCGATGAGCTCCTTCGGTGAGATGTTGCCCCGGTGCCCGCCGGCTTCGTTGTTCACCGCGATCAGGGCATCCGCGCCAAGTGCCTCCACCTTTTGTGCGAACCGCAGGTCCGTGACATCGCAGAAGACCTTGATGCCCGCCTTGTGCGCTGCGTTGATCGTCGCCTCAGGACTGCCTAGCGAAGTGATGATGAAGTCGCAGCCCTCTTCGCACAGCACCTCCAACTGCTTGGTGGCTTTGGGGTTGCTCTTGTTCACGATGAGATTGAAGCCGTACGCGCCCTTGCTGCATTCCGTCTGGGCGGCTTTCAGTTCGCGACAAGCCGCCCGCAATTCCTCCAGCGTCCGGTAGTTCAAAGCAGGGATGCAGCCGGCCACGCCGCAGCGCATGCCCTCAATCACCATGGCGGTGTTGGAGACGAGGAACATGGGAGCCATGATCAGCGGGTGCTCCAGGTTGAGCATGTCAGTAAGGCGAGTGCGCATGATCGGGAATCGGTAGCGTTATTCCGGTGCAAGTTCGCACCCAAGCGACCTTTCGCGATGTCCCATCTTCGCCGACCAAGAACATGAATCTCCTTCTCCTTCACGGTGCGCTCGGCTCAGCGGCGCAACTGCGAACCCTTCAGCAGCGCGTTGGCGGCATCACCATCGACCTGAGCGGGCATGGTGTTCGTGCGATCCCATCGGACGGCATCCGCTTCGAGCAGTTCATCACCGACATCGATCACGCATTCGAGGAGCAGGGCTGGAGCGATGCGAACCTCTTCGGCTACAGCATGGGCGGTTATGCTGCGATGCTTTACGCGGCGAAGTATCCAGAGCGGGTGAAATCGGTGGTCACGCTCGGCACCAAATACCTGTGGACCGGCGAAGGCCTGCAGAAGGAGTTGCGCATGCTGAACCCCGATGTCATGGAGCAGAAGGTGCCCGTCTTCGCGCAAGCCCTGGCCGATGCGCATGGTGCTGGGCGTTGGAAGGAGGTCGTTCATGCCATTGCGCGAAGCATGAGCGAATTGGCCGATTCGCCGCTGCTCACACCTGAAGTGTGCGCTCGTATCCAATGCCCGGCCCTGCTCTGCGTAGGAGAGAAGGACACAACGGCTGTTCCCGCTGATACGCAGCAATTCGCCTTGCGCGTCAGGGGCTCAGAGGTCGTGGTTCTGCCAGACACGCCGCATCCTTTCGACCGCGTGGATCTGGATGCGTTGCTTGAATACATGCAGGAGTTCTGGCAGCGTTCGCGCTAGCGGAAGAAGAGCCAGCGCCGTTTCTTCGTTTTCTTTTCCGGTATTCCAAGGCCCGGCAAGTGCTCTTGGCCTTGTGGGGCATTTGCCGTCACCCAGCCTTCAATCACAACGAAGAGCTTGCGGTGCTCGGCACTCACTTTCGATTCATCGGTTCGGATCCTTGCAAGAGCGTGTTGCCTGTCGCCAAGCACGACTTGACGGATGTCCAGCGTTGCGTGGTCCACCCAATCGGGCCATGCCTCGCCCATGCTGTAAGCCC
>DAORNP010000004.1:18760-34900 GCA_035441065.1 Flavobacteriales bacterium
GGCGTGCATACCACGCGCACCGCGGCGCTCGTCGGGTTCACCACGAGGAGCTCGTTCACGAACAGGCGTTGGCATGCAACGACTTCTTGTTGCGGCTTTGGTGTGGCTGGTGGTGCCGGCTCGGTGGTGATGCGCAAGGACGGACGGGGGATGGGGCCGTAATTGTCCCGGCCATCCTCCCCGAAGCCGGTCTTGTTCCCTTGGTCATCGAAGGTGGTGGTGCTGCGGTGCCACTGAATGCCGCCGTCCGGTGCATCGCTCGTTTCCACCTTGCTCACCGCTCCGTTCGGGTGGTAGCTGAAATGGACTGAAGAATGCCCTGCGAAGCGCCTGGTCTGGCCCTCGAAGATCACTTCGCCATTCCTCTTGTAGGCCCAGCTTCGGCCCCAGCGCTCGTCTTTATCGCGCCAATCCTTGGTGCTCACTTGGCCGCGGGCGAAGTAGCGCATCACCACGTTCCCGCTATCCGTCTTGAAGGTCCGCTCCTTCGGCTGCGCCGGTGAAGTGGTGGCGAGCATGAGCAGGGGCAGGGAGAGGAATAGACGCATGGCGGGCCGAAGCCAAAGTTCGGGCCATCGATTCGCATCTTCGCGCACCCAGCGATATCCATGGCCAACAAGAAGATCCAGAAACTCCTCGTCGCCAATCGCGGCGAGATCGCCTTGCGCGTGATGCGCTCTGCCCGCGAGATGGGCATCAGAACGGTGGCCGTGTACTCAGAAGCTGATCGCAGCGCGCCGTTCGTGCGCTTCGCCGATGAGGCGGTGTGCATCGGTCCTGCTGCCAGCAAGCAGAGCTACCTCGTGATCGACAAGCTCGTGAAGGTGTGCACGGACTTGAAGGTTGATGCTGTTCACCCCGGCTATGGCTTCCTCAGCGAGAACGGCGACTTCTGCCGCGCGCTGGAGAAGGCCGGCGTCATCTTCGTTGGTCCTTCGCCGGAAGCGATGAAAGTGATGGGCGATAAGCTCGCTGCCAAGGAAGCCGTGAAGAAGTTCGGTGTGCCCCTGGTGCCCGGTACCGAAGGCGCGGTGAGCAGCCTGGATGAGGCCATCGCGGTGGCCAAGACCATCAAGTTCCCCATCCTGATCAAGGCTGCGGCTGGCGGCGGTGGCAAAGGCATGCGCGTTGTGACCCAGGAGAGCGAGCTGAAGGAAGGCCTCGAGCGCGCCATCAGCGAGGCTACCAATGCCTTCGGCGATGGGAGCGTGTTCATCGAGAAGTACGTGGCCGGTCCGCGCCACATCGAAGTGCAGGTGATGGCCGATACGCACGGGAACACGTGCTACCTCTTCGAGCGCGAATGCAGCGTGCAGCGCCGTCACCAGAAGGTGGTGGAAGAGGCGCCAAGTGCGGTGCTCACGCCTGAGATGCGCAAACGCATGGGCGAAGCCGCTGTAGCCGTGGCGAAAAGTGTTGCATACGTGGGCGCTGGCACCGTGGAATTCCTGCTCGATGAGGGCGGCGACTTCTACTTCATGGAGATGAACACGCGCCTGCAGGTGGAGCATCCGGTAACGGAGATGATCACCGGCCTCGACCTTGTGAAGCTGCAGATCCGCGTGGCGGAAGGGGAGAAGCTGCCCTTCAAGCAGGAAGACCTGAGAATCAACGGCCACGCCATCGAGGTGCGTGTGTACGCCGAGGATCCCATGAACAACTTCCTGCCCGATATCGGCAAGCTCACCACCTATCGCCCGCCGCAAGGCCCAGGCGTGCGCGTTGACGATGGCTTCGAGGAGGGCATGGACATCCCCATCCATTACGATCCCATGATCGCCAAGCTGATCACGCATGGTGCCACGCGCGAGGAGGCCGTCAGCCGCATGGAGCGGGCCATCGACGACTACGCCATCACCGGTGTTGAGACCACCTTGCCCTTCTGCCGTTACGTCATGGGCCACAAGGCCTTCGCCAGCGGGAAGTACGACACCCATTTCGTGCGCGACCATTTCAAGCCGGAGGTGCTCGAAGGGCTCGTTGCTGATGAGGCGCAGGCCGCAGCGCTGGTTGCGGCAGCGTTGAAGCAGTCGGCCAGTGGTGCTGCCGCCAGGCCAGTGGCCAGCGCGACCCATGCAAGTCCTTGGAAACTAAGGAGACGCTGAGGCGGTATAAGGCTGCACGGTTTTCACCGTTGTAGCTTCGTTCCGTCATTCAGCCGATGCCTCTGCGTATTGCACTCCGATTCATGGCCTTCGCGCTAGGCATGTGTTGTTATGCCCTCGTTTCGGGGCAGGAAGCGGTTGGCAGCCATGTATACCGGGCCGTGGTGATTGATGGCGACACGATACCGACAGTGGATTTGGCCCCAGCGCATGTCGAAAGCCGCTGGACCGCCCGCGACCGGCGGCAAATGGAGCGCTTCGACCGTCTCACCCGCAATGTCCTGCGGGTGTACCCTTATGCCCGGCTCACGGGCCACTTGCTGCGCGAATACGAGCATGATCTATCGCAGATGCAGAAAAGCAGCGATCAAGAGCTGTACCTGAAGCTGGCCGAAGCAGAGTTGCGCGCCGAATTCGAGGCGGAGGTGAAGGACCTCACAGTAAGTCAGGGCAAAGTGCTCATCAAGCTCATCGACCGCGAAACGGGCCGCACGAGCTACGATCTTGTTCGCACCCTGCGTGGCTCATTCACCGCCTTCGTATGGCAAGGCATGGCGCGCATGTTCGGCCATGATCTCCGTGGCAGCTATGATCCCGATGGCGACGATAAGCTGGTGGAGCTGATCGTGCAGCGCGTTGAGCGGGGAGAATTGGCCGTTGCCGATCGCGGCCCGCGAACCGCCAAGGCACAGGCGCGCCTGGATAAGCGCAAGGCCCGGCTCTACAAGAAGTACGGCTTGCAAGGCGGCCAAGCCAACGCGCGCTGATCAGTTGAGCGACTTCGCCATCACGTGATCGTCCATCACGTAGCCGTGACCGATGTCGATGACCTCATCGCGTTCGATCACGAAGCCCTTTCGCTGGTACCAATCCTTGCTCGGGTTGAAGCGGTTCACATTCAGTTCTACCAGATTGTCCCCTGCATCGTGAGCGGCTGATTCCACAGCGCTCAAGAGCAAAGCGCCAACACCAGTGCCTTTCGTCTCGGGCAGCACGTACAGCTTGTGCAATCGTGTCCGAGGCAGGCCCTTGTGCCCATGCTCGAATCCGGCGAAGCCGATCGGCAGGCCGTTGTCCTCCGCGATGATGAAGCGATGGCCTTTCACGGTCATCTGCTCACGCAGCGCTGCTGCACTGTACATGAGCTCTAGCATGTAGGCCAATTGCGCCGACGAAAGGATGGAGCCGTATGCAACGGGCCATGCGGTGTGCGCGATGGCGCGGATGGCTGGGATGTCGGCGACCGTCGCCGCGCGAATCATCACTTGCTGAATGCAGGTGCCACAACAAGCTCTTTGCTCCCAGCGGTGTACTGATAGAAGCCTTCACCGCTCTTCACGCCGAGTTTGCCGGCGGTCACCATCTGCACCAGCAAAGGGCACGGCGCATACTTCGGGTCGCCAAGGCCCTCGTGCAGCACGCGAAGGATTGCGAGGCAGGTGTCGAGTCCGATGAAATCGGCGAGCTGCAGCGGGCCCATGGGGTGCGCCATGCCCAGCTTCATGATGGTGTCTATCTCAGCTACACCGCCCACGCCTTGCCACAGGGTCTGGATCGATTCATTTATCATCGGCATCAGGATGCGGTTCGCCACGAAGCCCGCGTAATCGTTCACCGCCACGGGCACCTTGCCGATGGCGGTGCTCAGGTCCACCACGGTCTTCGTCACGGCGTCCGTGGTGTCATAGCCGCGGATCACCTCCACGAGCTTCATCACGGGCACGGGGTTCATGAAGTGCATGCCGATCACCTGCCCTGGTCGCTTGGTCACGGCTGCGATGCGCGTGATGCTGATGCTGCTGGTGTTGGTGGCGAGGATGCAACCGGCCGGTGCCTGCGCATCAAGGTCGCGGAAGATCTTCAGCTTCAGGTCCACATTCTCGGTCGCGGCTTCAACCACCAGCTCGGCATCCTTCACGCCAGCGGCCATGTCCGTGTTCGTAGTGATGGCGCTGAGCGCTGCTGCCTTCTGTTCCTCCGTGAGGCTGCCCTTGGCCACTTGGCGGTCGAGGTTCTTGGCGATGGTGGCTAACGCCTTGTCCAAGCTGGTTTGCGCGATGTCGATCAGGGTGACGCTGTGCCCGCTCTGCGCGAAGACATGCGCGATGCCGTTGCCCATTTGGCCGGCACCGATGACGGAGATTCTCATTGTTGTGATTGTTGGCGCGGCAATGTAGGGGTCGAGAATTCTCGACCCCTACTTGCCGTCGCCTTTCAGGATGATGATGACGGTGTAGGCCAGGATCTTCAGGTCAACCGCCAAGCTCATGTTCTCGATGTAGAGGATGTCGTACTTCAGGCGGCGCACCATCTGATCGATGTTCTCGGCGTAGCCGAATTTCACCTGGCCCCAGCTGGTGATGCCTGGCCGCACCTTGTTCAGGTGGCGGTAATGCGGCGCCACCTCCATGATGGCATTGATGTAATGCTGGCGCTCCGGGCGCGGGCCCACCAGGCTCATGTCGCCCTTCAGCACATTCCAGAATTGCGGCAGCTCATCCATGCGCGTGCGACGCAGCCAGCGGCCGATGCCGGTGATGCGGGGGTCGGTGGCGCTGCTCAATTGCGGTCCGTTCTGCTCCGCATTGCTCACCATGCTCCTGAATTTCACGATTCGGAACGGCTTGCCATGCTTGCCGATGCGTTCTTGCGTGAAGAAGATCGGGCCCGGCCCGGAGAGCTTCACGAGCACCGCGATCGTGAGCAGCATGGGCGTCAGGACCACGAGGGCGATGGCACTGGCAGCGATATCGAACACCCGCTTCACGGAGAATTGCCACGCGGGCATGATCTCCGGGTTCACCTCGATCAGTGGCGTGCCGAAGATGCTCGTCATCTTCACCGACCCGGAGAGGATATCATACATGTCAGGTATCACCTTGATCCTCACCCCGGTGCCTTCGAGCTCATTCATGATACGGCTCATGTGCTCGTGCTCGGTGCTGTCAACGGCGATGATGGCTTCTTCAACGCCATGCTGCGGGATCACCTGCCGCAACTCATGCCACTTGCCCAGGCGAGGAAGGATGCCGGCCAACTGCTGATCGCCGCCGTTCACGTTCACGAAGCCTACGAAGCGGTTGCCCGGTGATTTGGGCATGGCCTCTATCTCCTGGTAGATGGACAAGGCCCGTTCATTGCCGCCCACCAGCACCGTGTTGAAGCCGATGCGCCGCTGGTGCACTTTGCGAACCGTGGCGCTGGTGATCAAGAAGCGCAGTGGGAAGGTGATGCCGAAATGCAGCAGGAAGAGCGCAATGAAGGAGCGTATGTGGTAGCGGGCGCTGGGCACCTGGTCATCGAGCAGCAGCACGAAGAAGATGACGAGCACGCCGATGGTCGTGACCAACAAGGTCTGGCCGAGCTCCTTGGTGCGGAATCGGCGGAACACGTCGCGGTAACCGCCGATCGCGGTGTAAAGCCCGAACCAGAAAAGCGGAACGAGAAACAGGCCCTTGAAATAATTGGCATCGAGGTCGATCGGCATTTCAACCCCATGCTTCATGGGCTCCAGGACCACCTTCCTGTAGATGAAGAAGAGCGTCCAGGCAGCCGCAGCGCCGATCACATCAGCGATCACGTACTTGGCTACTTGCAACCGGCGGGAGCTCATCAGGGTATGCGCAGGATCTTGATGTTATCCAGATAGATCTCCGCGCTGCTGCGGCTCGCGGGCAATTGGGCTTCGATGTACACATCACGCTCCGAGACCGCGCTGTTGAAGAAGGCGCTCAAGTCGAGGTACACCTTGTTCCAAGGCATCCCGCCATCCGCACGGCGCGTGGGGGGCAGGTACACGTAAGGCTCATAGCGCTCCAGGCCCCCGGCGAAGTACTTCACGCCAACGGTGATGAAGATGTCGCTGCGGTGATCGATCTCCATGAATGCGGGGCCTCCGTAGGTGAGGAAGTCCTCATCGGTTTCGATGCGCGCAAAGCGGTGGTCGGCATCGAGCAGGAGGCCCGCGCATGGGCCATTCTCGAGGTAGATCAGATCGGGGTGCGTGGCCGGTGTGAAGCGCTGCAATTCCACATCGCTGTTGGCGGTGTGGGTGAATTGGCTGAAGAGGTCCTCGAAGCCTTCCTGCCACACCAGCGTTTCATCGGTGTAACTGGTGGTGGGGCTCACGCTCGAGGTGCCTTCGCGCATGAGATCCACGGTTGCACTCCAAGGCTTGTAGAACGGATACCGGAGCCGGTCGTCAAAAGCCCCGTTTCGCTTGATGGCGGGCACAACGCCGATCACGTTGGGGCCTTCGGCGAGGATGGGCACGCGCGCAGGCAGCTCCCAAACACCCACGAGCCGTTCATTCACCGTGATCCAGGCGTCGGTCACCTTGCAGGTAGCCCCACCTTGAGCCCAAGTGGTGCTCATGCTCATGGGACCGACATCGACATACGCAGGCACCTTGTCGCCCTTTGTGCAAGCGGCAGTCGGAGAAATGAAGAGCAGCAGGTAGGCGTACCGTGCGATCATGCTATGACACCGGCCCAACGCAGCAGTGAATCGATCAGTATGCGTGTTCATGAATTCGGCGAATCCATGCTCTCGAGCACGGCCAGTGCGGTGCGCAATGCCTCCATGGCTTCGGCCAGAGTCACTTTCGGCGGGCGGCCTTCCCGAATGCTCACGGCAAATGCTGCTAGCTCTTCCCGAATGGCGTTGATCACAGGCACAGTCGGCTTCTCGAATGAAATCTCGCGCCTGCCTTTGCCAGATCCGAGGTCTATCGTCACGGCGAAGGGGTCCGCTTCACCTTCAACCGGCCGCATGCGCACGATCTCGGTCACCTTCTCCAGCATGTCCACCGAGATGTAGGCATCGCGCTGGAAGAAGCGGCTCTTGCGCATGTTCTTCAGGCTTATCCGGCTGGCGGTGAGGTTGGCCACGCAACCATTGGCGAAGGCGATGCGCGCATTGCAGATGTCCGGCGAATCGCTCACAACGGCTACACCGCTGGCCTGTACCGCCCGGACCGGGCTTTTCACCACGTGCAGGATCAAGTCGATGTCATGGATCATCAGGTCGAGCACCACGCTTACATCGGTTCCGCGCGGATTCCACTGGGCCAGGCGATGCCCTTCAATGAACATGGGGGCGCCGAAATAGGGCAGCGCCGCTTGGAAGGCCGGGTTGAACCTCTCCACATGGCCCACTTGAACAACGCGTCCTCGCTCGGTAGCGGTTCGAAGCAGGTCCTCCGCCTCTTCAACGGTCACGGTCACGGGTTTCTCGATGAAAGCGTGCAGCCCTGCGTCCAGTGCCCGTTTGGCCAGTGGGTGGTGCGCAAGCGTCGGTGTCACGATGTCAATGGCATCAACCTTTGCCATGAGTTCCTCGGCCGATGCGCTTCCCGGAACATTGAATTCGGCCCTGATCGCCTCACGCTTCTCCGCGTGCGGGTCGAAAACGCCCACCACCTCGAATTCGGGCACATTCAGCAACTGCTGCACATGGATACGGCCCAGATGGCCGGCCCCCAGCACGCCGATTCGGATTCGTTGAGATTTCATGAACAGGGTTGATGAAAAGCGCGCAAAAGTAGCCGGATGCCGTTGGTTGCCCAGGTACCTTTGCGCGCTTCACGCATGCGCAGCACAGACGATTTCAGGCACCAAGGCATGCGGCGCAAACTGGTTGCGCTGCTCAAGGAAAAGGGTAGCGACAACGAAGCTGTGCTCTCGGCCATCGGAAAGGTGCCTCGGCATCTGTTCATCGATGATAGTGCCTTCCAGATGCGGGCCTATGAGGATACGGCCTTCCCCATTCCTTGCGGGCAAACCATCTCCCAACCTTACACAGTGGCCTTCCAAACAGCATTGCTGAACCCAAGGCCAGGGCAGCGCATATTGGAGGTGGGCACCGGCAGCGGCTATCAGACAGCGGTGCTCAGCGCGATGGGTGCGCGCGTGTTCAGCATCGAGCGCCACAAGCCCCTATACCTGCAAACCAAGGAGCGCCTGATGCGCTTGGGATACACGGCTGCTGTTTACCATGGCGATGGCTTTGCAGGCCTTCCGCGGGAAGCGCCATTCGATGGCATCCTCGTAACCTGCGGCGCCCCTTTTGTGCCACCAGCTCTAGTTGATCAGCTGAAGACTGGTGCACCTCTGATTATTCCGGTTGGCGAAGGGGAGGTGCAGCAGATGCAGGTTTTGACGAAAGCCGCTGACGGCTCTTTGCAAACCGACGTGAAAGGCAATTTCCGCTTCGTGCCCATGCTTGCCGAAAAGGCCAAGTGAAGGTGTCACGGTCCCGATTGATGCCGTGCATGTAAGGGTCGCGGTTATGAACAAACGGGCGGGTGTTCAACATCTCCGGGTTGGTAATGCGGACCAGACCCACTATGTTTGCGGCCGCTCGGACCTACTTTTGGCCGGGTTCAAAAGGCACTAAACCAAATCAAGCCCAATGAAAAAGACGCTACTGTCATTCGCTTTGCTGGGTCTCTGCTCCGTGGCGAGCGCTCAGCTCTCTACCCGGGAGAACCAGGATACCCGGTACAAGTTCGGCGGTCGCCCTGTGGCCGGCGATATGGCCCTCGTTTTCGGAATCGCCCTCGGTGGTGACAACGTTGATTTCCAAGCCGGTTCGGCCGAAACCAACACGGCTTGGAACCGCTTGGGAAGGGGTAATCTGCTGACTTTCAAGAAATTCATCCAGGATGACGTGGCCATCCGCGCCGGCTTCCGCCTCCAGCGTGATTCGCGCGCCATCAAAGGGGAGGTTGACTCGACTCAGTTCATCCAAGCCAACTTGTCCGAGTTCGAGTACAAGGAGAGCACCCGTGAGTACATGCTCGTTCCCGGTATCGAGAAGCACTTCAGCAGCTCGAACATCTTCGATGTGTACGCCGGTGCTGACCTGTTCTTGGGCTTCGGTCGCTCGCGCTCTGTGGAGACCTACACGTTCCGTGACGCGAACAACAACTCCGCGCACACCATGACCACCCCCTACACCATCGTAGGCCTTGGTGGCGTTGTGGGCTTCAACGTATTCGTTCTCGACCTGCCCATCGCCCTCGGTCTCGAGTACGGTTGGGGCGCTTTCTGGCAGCTCGGCAACCGCACCAAGCATGAGGTGACCTCTGGCAACGACTCTTGGGAGTACTACACCGTTGGTGAAGACCCCAACGCCGCAGCTCAGCTCAATCCTGCCAACGGTCAGTACTCCAGCGTGAAGCAGCGGTTCGCGAGCATGGATACGAACGGCCAGGTGCGCATCGTGGCGAACATCTACTTCAACTAAGAACCACTACGTAACCACACGCAGCAATGAAGAAGATCAAAGCCATCATCCTGCTGCCACTGGCCGTAGTGCTGCTGTTCTCCTCCTGCACGGTTTACACCAAGTCGATCGCGGGCACCTCAGTGCAGACGCAGATCCACTTCAAGATGGAGGACCTCGAGTACATCGGTGATGTGAGCGGCACAGCCACGCAGAGCTTCCTGTTCGGAGTGCTCCCGATTGGCGGTCGTCGTTTCCATGTGGCCACCATCGGCGGCGGCGGGATCATCCCGCAGGACCGCATGACCAATAATGCCCTTTACGACGCTCTGATGCAGCGTGAGGATGCCGATTTCGTGCTCCCCATCAACTCCAGCAGCGTTCAGGACCAGATGTTCCTGGGCAATCGCACCACGCTCACCGTGCGTGCGAAGGCCTTCCGCATCAAGTCGAAGTAATCGGCTACTGTTTTGCTGAGAGAGCCGCGGCCACTGGGTCGCGGCTCTCATGCTTCAAGCCAATACCTTCGCCCCATGCGCCACACATTGCTGTCCATCTCGGTAGCACTTGCCATCGTCTACTTATTCTCCGCGTGCAAGCGCGAGAATGAAATCCCGGTACTGACCGTTTCACCGAGCAACCCGGTGATTACCGTTGTTTCGGGCAATGTGATCGAGTTCCGCATCACAGGCACTTCCGATAAATCGACGCTTAGCCGCTTGTTGATCACCTCCAAGCGTGAGAACGATTTCACTGTGACGGTGGTGGATACAGCATTGTCGGGTGGTTCCTTGAGCCTGAACTGGGAGTACTTGGTGCCGCATGCCACCTCGCCATACTCAACAAAGCTCACGTTTGAGCTCTTCGAGGCAGACGGCGATAAGATGTCCACGAGACGCACATTGAGCGTGAGCCTAGGTGCCACATTACTCACCGAGACCACCGGCCACCAATTCTATTCGCGCAACTCGGCCACCCAAGGTGAATCAGCGTTCGACCTGGAGGAGCGCATCCCTGTGCTTTACTCCGTGGATAGCACGCGTCGCGACCTGCAGGATAGTCCCGCCTCCGCTTCGGAGACCCAGATCAGTCGAAGTTGGATTTCGCCTGCGGGCGGGCGCATGGTTCGCTTCAATGGCTTCGATTATGCCAATGCCACCAATGTGAGCGTGCGCAATGCTTTCAATTCAGGTGTGCCCGTTGAACAGCTGAACAACATCGCAGTGAATGACATCATCCTGGTGCGCTTGGGCAGTTTGCCCGCCAACGTGAACCATTACGCTGCTGTCCGCGTCACCGATATCCTCGATGTGGATGGTACTGCGGACAACGATCGGTACACCTTCAACCTGAAGTGGGCCGTTTTCGTGGAATAGGTCGCGTGCCATGATTCCCGTGCTCAGCCCGCAGATGATCCGCGAGGCTGATGCGTACACCACCGTCAACGAGCCAATTACACCGCGGGCGTTGCTGGAACGCGCCGCTGCGGCATGCACTGCGTGTTTGGACGTTAAGATCCGGAATGGTCGATTCGGGAGCGTTCGAGACATCCTTGTGGTCTCTGGCATGGGGAACAACGGAGGCGATGGTTTGGCGATGGCCGTGCTCCTCAAGCAAGCAGGCTACGCCGTGGCCGTCGCCAGGATTATCCACGCCCAGACGCCATCTCCTGAGAACGCCGTGCAACAGCAACGTGCTGTGGACGCTGGTATTGATGTGCGGGATTGCGCTTCGGCCAACGAATTGGATCTGATTAACGCGGACCTGATCATCGATGCCCTCTTCGGCACGGGGCTGAAGGCGGCGCTGGAAGGAGTTGCACGGGAGGCTGTTGGGTGGATGAATGCCGCCGGAAAGCCAATCGTCTCCATCGATATGCCATCGGGACTTTTCGCGGAGGGCAACGCGGGCAATGATCACGAGGGAATTGTTCGTGCGGGGCTCACACTTACGATAGAGGTTCCCAAGCTCAGTTTACTGCTGCCGGAGAGCGCCGGTTTCGTGGGTGAATGGCAGCTCGTGCCCATCGGTCTGCATGCCGAGTTCGTTCGCAATTGCTTGACCCCGTACCAAGTGGTTGAGGCGGATGATGTGCGTGCGCTGATAAAGCCGAGGCCAAGATTCGCGCACAAGGGCAGCTTCGGTCATGCGTTGCTCATGGGCGGAAGCATTGGGCGAATGGGCGCCATGGTGCTCGCCACGAAAGCGGCATTGCGCAGCGGAGCCGGGTTGGTGACTGCTGCTGTGCCCGACAAAGGATTGAGCGTGCTTCAGGTTACCGCGCCAGAAGCCATGTGCCATCCGGGATGCGGCAAGGAAGTACTGGAAAGGCTACCAGCCCTTGATGCATTCTCGAGCATGGCCATTGGCCCAGGGGTTTCGATGCAACCGGCAGCTGGCCAGGTATTGGAGGAACTCCTGGAACAGGTGAATGTGCCACTCGTTCTGGATGCCGATGCCCTGAACATCATTGCCAGGCAGCCTGCGCTTTTGCAAGCATTGCCGAAGAACACGGTGCTTACACCGCACCCCAAGGAGTTCGAACGGTTGGCTGGTCGCGCTTTCGCCAACGGTTATGATCGCTTGCAAGCTGCTAGGCAAGCTGCGAGCGATTGGAGTTGCCATGTCATTCTGAAGGGAGCGTACTCCGCGATCTGCGCTCCAGATGGTATGGTTCGCTTCAATCCAACCGGCAACACGGGAATGGCGAAGGGCGGTAGCGGCGATGCGCTCACCGGGCTGCTCGCAGGTATCCTCGCCCAAGGGTATCCGATTGGTGAAGCTTGTATGCTTGGCACCTACTTGCACGGGTTGAGTGGTGATATCGCTGCCGATAAGCAAGGACAGCACGGCATGACGGCCATGGATCTCGTGCAGGCCATCCCTTCGGCCTGGCGTGTGCTATCGCCTGCGTGAGCTTGCTCGCGATCGGCTTCAGGCC
Organism: Flavobacteriales bacterium; assembly: GCA_035441065.1. GTDB lineage: Bacteria > Bacteroidota > Bacteroidia > Flavobacteriales_F > PHOS-HE28 > PHOS-HE28. The sequence continues at coordinate 31,034 of DAORNP010000004.1, forward strand.
TTGAGCACCTGCCTGCTGATCACCAGTTTCTGGATCTCGCTCGTGCCTTCGCCGATCGTGCAGAGCTTGCTGTCGCGGTAATGCTTCTCCACCGGGAAGTCCTTCGTGTAGCCATAACCGCCGTGGATTTGCACCGCCTCGTTGCTGGCCCACACCGCCACTTCGCTGGCGTAGTACTTCGCCATAGCGCTCTCCTTCGTCATCTTTTTCCCGCGGTTCTTCAGGTCGGCGGCTTGCAGGGTGAGCAGCTCGGCCGCTTCGATGCGCGTGGCCATGTCGGCCAGCTTGAAGGCGATGGCTTGGAAATTCGCGATGGATTGCCCGAACTGCTCACGCTCCTTGGCATACTTCACGCTGGCTTCGTAAGCGCCCTTCGTGATGCCGAGGCTCAACGCAGCGATGCTGATGCGGCCGCCATCGAGGATCTTCATGGCTTGCTGGAAGCCCTCACCGACCTGACCGAGCACGTTGGCCTCGGGCACACGGCATTCCTCGAAGATTACTTCGGCGGTCTCGCTGGCGCGCATGCCGAGTTTGTTCTCCTTCTTGCCGGCTTTCAACCCTGGAGTGCCGCGTTCCACCACGAAGGCGGTCATGCCCTTGCTGTCGAGCAATTCGCCGGTGCGGGCGATCACCACCACGGCATCACTGCTGATACCATGCGTGATCCAACACTTTGTGCCATTGATCACCCATTCATTGCCCTCTTTCCGCGCGGTGCATTTCATGCGCATGGCATCGCTCCCGGTGTTGGGCTCGGTAAGCGCCCACGCGCCGATCCATTCGCCTGTGGCGAGCTTGGGCAGCCAGCGCCGTTTCTGCTCCTCGTTCGCGAAGTAGAGGATGTGGCCGGTGCAAAGGCTGTTGTGAGCAGCCACGCTAAGGCCAACGCTGCCGCAGATCTTGGCCACCTCCACGATGGTGGAGATGTACTCATAGTAACCCAACCCCGCACCACCGTATTCGGTGGGCACGAGCACGCCCAACATGCCGGCCGGGCCGAAGTGATTGCGGAAGAGCTCCGCAGGGAAATACTGGCTCTCGTCCCATTCCATCAGGTAGGGGCGGAGTTCGCGTTCGCACAGGTCGCGCACGGCTCGTGCGATCATGATCTGGCTCTCGGTCGTGGTGAATTCCATTTGAATCAGTAGGTAAGCAAGGTAACCACCTTGGCGTTGCAGTGTTCGAGCTTCTTCAAGCCATTCAGGAAGCTCAGTTCAATCAGGAAGGAGAAGGCCGCTACGCTTCCGCCTTGCATGCGCACCAGCTCTGCTGCTGCAGCTGCCGTGCCTCCGGTGGCCAGCAGGTCGTCATGCACCAGCACGCGCATGCCAGGTTTCACGCTGTCCACATGCATTTCCACTTCGGCGCTGCCGTACTCCAGGTCGTACTTGTGGCTCACGGTCTTCCACGGCAGCTTGCCTTTCTTGCGTACGGTAAGGAAGGGGATTCCCAGCGCTAAGGCCAAGGGCATCCCGAACAGGAAGCCGCGGCTCTCGATTCCTGCAATGGCATCGATGGGCGTATCCTGCAAGCGTTCGCGGAAGCCTTCGGTGATGGCCCTGCACAGAAGCGGGTCCTCCAGAACGGGGGTGATATCGCGGAACAGGATGCCGGGCTTGGGGAAATCAGGCACCGCGCGTATCGCGGTTTCAAGTCGCTGCTGCAGGGCGCTCACTCTGTGCTGAGGTAAGGCGCAAGTTTACGGTAGAGCTCCGCGTCAATCAGGTGCAGGCCCTTGATGGCGGCCACTTCGGGGAACGGGCCATGCTGCACACGGAAGGCGATGAGGGGCTTCGCCAGTTTCCACCGGATATACGGGTGCGATGCAAGGTCCTCGACGGTGCAGGTATTCAGCGGGATGCGCCGGATCAGTAGCGTGTCAACAACGAGGAGTTCCTTCAATCGAGTGACTGCGTCGGGCTTGTCCTTCAATACGTACACTTCGCTGAGTTGATCGAGCGAGTGGAAGCCGCCGAGGCCGTCCCGGTATTTCGTGATTCCGCGGGCGAAGGATGGGCCGATCCCGGGCAAGGCGATCAGTGCGTTGGTATCCGCACTGTTCAGTTCCACCTTGGCGCGTGCAACGGGAGATTCCCGCACCCAAGGTTCTCGCGGCGGGAAGGAGCGGAGGCTATCGCGCTTGGGCCATTGCTTCGTTTGCGGCGTTCGGATTGGCAGGCTATCTGGCAAGAGGATGAAAGGATGCAGTCGCTCATAAAGTTCGGGCTTGATGGCGTACATCCGCGCCACATCCGATTTCCTGCGGAAGCGCCCGCCCTTGGACCGGTAGCGGTCTATCGATGCGGCTTGTTTAACCGAGAGGCCCAGCTTCATCCAATCTTCAACAGAGATCGTGTTTGGATCGAAAGGGAAGGGCTCAGCGAGGTTCACTTCGGTCTTGCGGTCCGTCGAGTCGCGCGCTTCCATCCAGGCCAGCATCTCCAAACGCATTGGCTCCAGATTCGCCGCGCTTGGGCGATAGTGCAATCGGTAGTAGTAGAATGCTCCGGCGGCCATGAGCAGCACGACCATGAAGAAAGCACTGCCTCGACGCTCCGCCTTGTGCAGGTGGAAGAGGTCCTTCAGTTGTTCCTTGAAAGGCCTGCTCGCGAAATCCCTTCGCTCTTGCTCACGGTCCTGTGGCGTGGCCATGACATGGGGTCAACGTGGCTCGTCGTCGTTCTCCAGGTAACTGTCCGGCTCGGGTTTGGGCTTACTCGTGAGCACACGGTAATAGAACCATCCGGTAATGGCCATTACCAAAAGCTGGACGGATAGCATGAGGATGAGCGCGCTGGTGTTCATGGGTTGCTGCGTTGCGCGCGGGCGCGTTTGAGGCCGGCCAAGTAAACCAGGAAGGCGAGGCCCGCGAAAGTGAGCGTGAGGAGGATGCGCGCGAGGTTGACGAAGAACTTACGGTCTTCGAGGCGCGCGAGTTCTTCCGCATTCGCCGCTGCTGCAATCTGTTTGTTCAGGCCGCTATTGGCGATCATCTTCACCAAGGAACTGTCGTCCAGAGGCCAACCATTGCCTGAGACCATGGACGAGAGGGCGCCTTGCCAATCGTTACCCAAGGGCGTGAATACGGAGCCGAGGAAGACCACCGAGAGCAGGGCGGGGGTCACGTATTTGATGATGACCTTGTAGATGCCCGGCAGCCGCATGTCGGCGCCGCTCTTGAGTTCGGCCCAGCCCTTATCCATGCCGAAGATCCACGCGAAGAGGATGGTTTCGGCAAGCGCGAATACCACGAGGCTCACGGTGCCAGCCCAATAGTCAAACTCGTCGAAAACGCCATGCTCGAAGAAGAGCACGGTGGGCAAGCCCAAGCAGAGCACGATGAGCCCGAAGGTGATGGCGCCTTTCGCCCTGCCCCAGCCGAATTCGTCGCGCATGAAGCCCATCCACGGCGTGCCCATGGCGAGTGAACTCGTGATGCCTGCGAAGAAGAGAAGCCCGAACCACATAACCCCGGCCACCGCGCTTAGCACGGGTCCCCACTTCTCGAAGAGGAAGGGCATGGTCTGGAAGGCCATGCCGAAGCCCGCATTCTCCTTCACCCAATCGAGCCCGAGGTAACCTGCGGCAATGGGAATCACGATCAAGCTGCCTAGCACCACCTCCACGAATTCATTGGTGAAGCCGCTGGTCACGGCGTTCAGCGCGATATCATCCTTGCTCCGCACGTATGCGGCGTAGCAATGGATGGTGCCCATGCCCACGCTGAGTGTGAAGAAGATCTGGCCGGCTGCGGCGAGCCACACCTTCGGATTGCTCAAGCTGTCGAACTGTGGCGTCCAGAGGAAGTTCAAGCCGTCCCAAGCACTGGCATTTGGCACCTCCGCGCTGGCTCCGCTGGTGCCG
>DAORNP010000004.1:35056-35274 GCA_035441065.1 Flavobacteriales bacterium
AGTGGCTCTTCCCGATGTCGACATAGTCCTTGAAGAACTGCGCCACCTGCGATTGGCTCAGGCCATCGAAGGTGCCCGCGATGCTGTGCCACACATAGCTCATGGTCCAGCTCTCGATGTAGCAGTAGTAGGCTGCGACCGCGATGTTGGTGAAGATGCCGAACACGCCGAAGTACTTCCAGAAAGCGCGCTTGGTCATGGTGTCCAGGATGAAGGGC
>DAORNP010000004.1:35377-37538 GCA_035441065.1 Flavobacteriales bacterium
ATGAAGGCGCCGCCTCCGTTATTCACCGCTTGCACCGGGAAGCGCAGGAAATTGCCCAAGCCAACGGCGTTGCCCGCCATGGCCAGGATGAGGCCTACGCGTGTGCCCCACGCTTCGTTCTGAGTGATCGCCATGCAACAGGGATGTGGTTGGCCAATGTAGTCGGCTCGACCTTTGGTTGTTGCGGCGAGCAACTAAAGCCGGATCCTTGATGCACGCAGGACCAGCGCTGCAACGGCTCCCTATTGGTCGCTCAACTGTTCGGCCACCACCGCCAGACCTTCCTCGAAGGTGCGTGGGTTCCAGCCCAGTTCGCGACGCGCCTTGTCTATCACGAACCCCGTTTTCGGAGGGCGCTTGGCCGGCTGGCCCAAGGAGTCGCTCTTCACCGGTGTCACCACCGAGGTATCGAGATTGAAGAATGCACCCACGCGCTGGACCAGCTCGAGGATGCTCATGCCATCGGGCCCGCTCAAGTGAAACACGCCTGTTGCCCCTTTCTTTGCGATGCGGATGCAGCCATCGGCGAGGTCCTCGGCAAGTGTGGGCATGCGCCATTGGTCGTCCACTACTTTGATCGGCTGGCCTTTCTCCAGCGCACCCTTGGCCCACAGGATCACGTTGGTGCGGCTAAGGCCGGGCGCCACGCCGAACACGATGATCGTGCGTGCGATGGACCACTTGGCCAATCCGGCTTCCATGACCAATCGTTCGCCATCGAGTTTGCTTTGTCCGTAAACGCTGAGCGGTGCAGGTGCATCGTCTTCTTGGTAAGGGCCATTCAGCCCGTCGAAGATGAAATCGGTGCTGAGGAATATGAAGTGGCATCCGTTCCGCTTGGCGGCACCGATCAGGTTCTGGGTTGCGGCGATGTTCTGGGCGTGGCAGGCCTGTTGATCGGTTTCACAGGCATCCACATTGGTCATGGCGGCGCCATGGATCACAACATCCGGCCTCGTCGCATCCATCACGCGGTCCACATCGGACTTCACCGTGTAGTCCAACGTGTGGTAGCGATTGCCCAAGGGCGTTGGCGTGCGATCGGGGCCGCGACCGGTGGCGATCAACTCAACGCTGGCATCGTTGCGCAGCGCTTCCACGATTTTCTGGCCGAGCAATCCGTTGGATCCGGTAACGAGTATGCGCATGTATTCTGGTTGGCGACGAAACTATCCGGCCGTGGCATCTACGCGATGCACCAATGCCACGGCATAGGCGCAAGCACCTTCCTCGCGCCCTACGAAACCCATTCGCTCATTCGTGGTCGCCTTGATGCTCACTGCATCGGCATCCACGTGCATCAAAGGCGCCATCGCTGCGCGCATGGCCGGTGCATGGGGCATCACCTTCGGCCGCTCCATCACCAGGGTGCAATCCACGTTGCCTACGCGCCACCCGTTCTCATGAAGCAGCTTCACGACGGCTGCGAGCAGGCGCTTGCTATCGGCTCCTTTCCATGCCGGATCGGTATTCGGGAAGTGCTGGCCGATATCGCCCATTCCAACGGCGCCCAGGAGCGCATCGCACACGGCGTGCAGCAGCACATCGGCATCGCTGTGGCCATCGAGGCCCTCGGGGTGATCGATCTGCACGCCGCCCAACCAAAGGGCACGGCCAGCTACAAGCTGATGCGTATCGTAGCCGAAGCCGACGCGGAATGGGAAGCCGCCCAAAGGGGCCATCAACTCGGCTTCTTCTTTTCCTTGCTGAACACGAAGCCAAGGGTGAAGCGCAAGGTGTTCGCCAAGGGACTGCGCTGCTGATTGGCGATCAAGTAGCTCATGTCAAGGGCGAACTTGCTGTACCGCAGGCCAAGGCCCACGGTGAAGTACTGCCGGTTCCCTTTGTTGAAGTGCTCGTGAAAGTAGCCCGCACGGAAGGCGAACTGCTTATCGTACCAGTACTCGAGGCCACCAGCGAGATTGATTTCCTGGAGCTCCTCGCGGCGCCTGCTGCCTTCGTAAACCGTGTAGGCGGAGCTGTCCGCATTCCATTCGCCGAATCCGGGTGCATCGGAGAAGCTGCCGAAGATGCCTTCGGCCACACCTACGTTCGGATTGCGCCCGCTGGCCACAAGGAATTCCCCGGTGGCGGGGTCGCGCTGCTTGGGGTCGTAGATCGGTGGAGTGGGTACGAGCAGCTTATTGGCGTCCAGATTCAC
>DAORNP010000004.1:37549-44455 GCA_035441065.1 Flavobacteriales bacterium
GTTAGGCTGTTGTATTCATCGAGATCGACGGTGAGGGCTGGACCGAGACGCAGGTTGATCGGGATGAAGTCCTTATTGGCCGAAGAGGTGTAGCTCATCTTGGCGCCCACGTTGCTCACGTTGAGGCCGAAGGCGAAGGTTGCGCCCTTCTCGCCGAGCTGCAGATCGGGCTTCTGATAGAAGAAGCTCACATCGGCCGCCACGCTCTGGCCAGCCTTGCTATTGGCACCCTGCACGCTGATACCGCCAGTAAGATTGCTGTTGATATAGCGGATAGCGATTCCCCCGGAGAAGTTGTCACTGAACTGCTGGGCGAAGGCCACATCAACAGCGAACTCGGCGGGCTTGAATTCGCGGATAGTGCTCCCGTTGATATCGGTGAAGGTGATGCTTCCCAGATTGAAGTAACGAAGGCTGCCGCCGATGGCGCTGCGATCGTTCGAGAGCTTCTTGTAGCCGGCCACGTAAGCGAGGCTCATATCGGGCACCAGCTTGCGTAGCCAAGGGCTGTAGCTGATTGTGAATTCACCTTCCTTGTCCGCGAATGCGAGCTTCGATGGGTTCCAATGGATCGAGTTAGCATCCGGTGATACCGCCACCCCTGCATCGCCCATGCCGCCGGCGCGGCTGTCAACGCTGATCATGAGGAAGGGCACCGCCGTAGTGATGGTGTTCATGTTGCCCTCCTTGCAGTCGCGGCCATTGAGCTGGTTCACGCACGCGTTGTTCTGTGCATTACCGGGAGAGGCGAAAGCAAAAGGCAGGGAGAGCGCCAAGAGAAGGGGCGAGAATCGGCGGAGGGTCATCAGGCGGTCGTGGAAAGGGGTGCGAATATACTGGCGTTCCGGCGGTTGCCGGGTCAGCGAAGGATCACGAGTTTCTCGAATTGATCGGCCTTGGCGCCATCGGGAGCAACCACGCTGAGGCGGTACACATAAACGCCTCGGCCCAGGTTGTCGCCGAAGTCATCCTTGCCATCCCATGCCATGGGTTCCGTACGGAAGCCGTCGCAGGTCAGGCGTCGGTTCAGGGTCTTCACCAAGCGGCCGCTCACGGTGAACACCTGAACCTGTGCTTCGAGCGTGTTGCAGGGGCGGTTGTGCTCGAAGTAGAACTCGGTGCGCGTGGTGAAGGGGTTGGGATAGTTGAGCACATGGGCCAGTGCGAGTTCGGCGCTGGCCGCAACAACGAACTCTGTGCTCTTCTCGCTGGAGTTGTTGTGGGTGTCCCAGGCTTTCACGGTGAGCGTGTGGCGGCCATCCGCGAGCTTGCCGAAACGGTAGCGCACCTGTCCGCTCTTGTAGGTGTCCATGTCGGCCTCGTACAGGTCATTGAGCACAATGGCTTGTTCGGTGTTCTCATCGAGTGTCGCCAGCAGGTCGTGGCCAATGCTCGATCCCACGGTATTGATCCCGTTGTCGTCGAACATCTTCGCGAAGAGCAATGGTGTTTCATTGGTGATCCCCCCGCGCACGAAACGCTCGTCGTTCAGGAACACTTCGATCTGTGGGCCTGTATTGTCCAGTGGCACGTTGGAAGCGGTCCCACCCACGATGGGGTCATTATCGTTACCGCTCGCATTGCTGGAGAGCGATTCTGCATAGCAGGCTATACGGCCCTTGCCGAATTGGTAATTGATGTCCTTGGGCACCACGAAGGTGAAGCTGAAGCTGCCGTTGCTCACCGAGGCGCGTCCGCGGTAGATCACGTTCTTGCGCACCTTGAAGGTGAAGGGCCCGCCACCATCGTTGGCCAAGGTGTTCTGCACGGTTTGCTTGTCGTAAACGATCGGCACCACCACGCCATTGAAGTCCTGCATGGGCTGGCCATTCCCGCCGTCAACGAAGCCCGATATGCGCACTACGCTGAGCGCGCTGAGCGTATCCACTGGCTGGCCAAGCGTGTCGGTGATGGCCGTTATCCGGATGGTCTTGCGTGGCAGCGCCAACCGCATGCTAGGGTCGCCCAATAAGCTGAAGTTGCGGTGGTTGCGCAAGGTGGGTTGGGCGTTTGCGATGTCCCGTTTCGTGTATTGGAACGCATCGCCGATCCGGGCCTCCCGCCCCAATTCATCCGTCGGTTCGAAGATGTGGTCGTAGTAGAAATTGGCTAACCTGAAGTTCTGGCTGGAATAAGCCAAACGGGTGGTGGTCATAAGTGCCACGCCCGCGCCACTCGGGTTCAGGAGCACGAATTCGCCGGCAGAGGTGCGGCCTGGGTCATCCCATCGGCTGAACTCACAGGTGGCGGTCATGAAGATCGGCAGGCGGTCCTTGTTCGACCATTCGAGGATGGTGGTGTTATCGAGCAAGCGCTCGTGCGCCCAGCCCACCTCTCCGCCATGTCCGATGTAGTTCACCACCAACGCGCCTTTCTGCACCTTGTCGCGCAGATCGATGGTGGCCTGCGGGTAGCGCTGGCCACCAGGAGTGGCAATCTGCTGGTAAGCGTCCAGGTAGATCTTGTCAACGTTCAATTGCGGATGCTCTCTGTCCACGCGGCGGGCCAGCGAATCGCTCTGATCCATGTGAATAACGCCCTCGAAGCCATCGCCGGTCTGATCGTCGCTCACGAAGAGCACATGGGTGCGCCAATCAGGGATGCCGCCATCGCCATCGTTCCCGCAACTACCGCCACTGGTCGGGATTCCACGCAAGGCATCATAGCCCAGGATCTTGTCCACCACCTGACGCGCCTGTTCTGCAGAATGCACGGAAAGGCGCCCCACTCCGATATCGACGAGGTCTCCCGTCCCCTCACCCTCAATCTCGTCGAGCAGTCCGAAATAGTCGTCCGACGTGTATGAGCGTGAGAAATCGATCCCGTCCTCGGTCTGGTAACTGGGGATGAAATTCTGGTTGCTAGCGCTCAGGGAGACATTGTTGTAAGAGCCATCGCCGAAGAGCAGCAGGTAGCGCGGCATCAGCTCTGGTGCGTCATCTCCTGCACGGTCATAGAGCATCCGCATGTAGCGCTTGATCGCGGTGGCGTCGCGCATGCCGCCAGAGAACTCGTTGAAGACCTGCTGCGGGGTCACCATGCGCACGGTAAGGCCTTCCATCATGCGCCGGTCAGCCAAACGCTGCGCCTGTGATTGGAATACCGGTGGGCATACGATCACCAGATCTGTTGGTATCGCAGTAGCATGAAGGTCTTGGTTGGGAACCCGGCCAACGGCGGTTGGAGTGAGGTAGTTCGCATCGCGGAAAGCAATGAATTCCCGGAGGTTGTCCGTTGGTAACCGGAAGGACCTCTGCGCACCGGAGCTTGAGTAAGCGATGGACAGGGGGCTCGAAGGGTCGGTGATGTCCCAAATGCGCTGCACCTGCTGCGCCTGCTCTAGCGCGAACTCGCTCACCTCGCCAGGGCCAGCGGATGCCAGCGAACGGAAGTGCAACTGGTCCCCGGCCATCCGAAGCTCACGCATGCAATTCAGGCGCAGGTAATTCATCCAGCCTACCGAGGTGACCGGATCGAATTTGTTGAAGCTCACCGTGATCGGCAGGCTATTGCCAGAGGTGCTCCAAGAGAAAGTCTGACACGCCGTACGGGCCAGAGCACCGGTAGGACTGTTGGTGATGCCCGTCACGGGGAGTGTGCCATTGAACCCATTGCTCGAGGTCAAGGTGAAGGTGCTCGTATTCTGGGTCGTGCCGCTATTGTATGTCCGGGCAGCGACGCATGCCTCCAAGGTCACGGGGACATCGCTCACGAGATTGGGCACATCGAAGCTATAGGAATAGGTAGTGACCAGGTCGAACACCTCGGCGAACCAGGTGCGACCACTCTTTACAAGGTTCACCAGGTCCCTATCGATGACATGTCGGTCATTGAAGCGGGTTACGGTCTGGGTTGGTGCATCGGTGGTTGAGGTGATCGTTGAAATCCGGACCGGTGGCTCCACATCGATGCCGATGAAGTATGAAGCGGAATCGGTGTAAACGTGTTTGGTGTGCGCGAACAGATTCCCGTTCTGTACCCAACGCGTGGGGCCTTTTGCGTAGAAGAGCAGGAAATCACCGGGCCCGAAAACACCGTCGTCGCCATCGACCACTTCAATGGAATGGGCCGAGAGATCGGTTGGAACATTAATGCTGTTCACGAAAGGAAGCAGCCCGTAATTGTTCCCGTAGACATTGATGCGATCGCTGGCGAGCCCAGACATGCCCACGCCAAGGCCGTTGAGGAAGTCGTAGGTGATACGATAGATGCCATCCCTCGCAACGGTGAAGCGGAACCAACTACCGGAGGCTAGGAGGGAATTATCGGGGTAAGTCATCTTCCGGGAACCGCCCATCGCCATCGCCCCGCTTGTCCATTCGTACCGGAAGCGCATCAGTCGCTCTATGGCTCCAGAGGCGGGGTTTCGCCGGAAGGGAACCACCGCGAGCAGGAGGTAGGGCTGCTTCCGGTACATGCTCACCTGTGCATGCACCTCAGGTTCTTCTGGAATGCTCTCAAGTGCGGCCCATTGCCTGAGTTCTGTTGACGTTACTGGAGCATATTGAGCATCAACCACTCTGGCCCCTGAAAGTTGCGATCCTTTATTGAGTGCAAGGACTTCAACATGAACAGGCAAGCCGCCTCGGTCCAGGTCAGGTTCGCCGGTCTTGAGCACCAGAGTCCAATCGTCGGATGACCGTTTCTCGGTGCTAACGCTTTCCGAGGCTACCCATTCAAGCGTGCGCCAAGGGTCCAACTGGCCATTGGCTGAGGCCAGAGTTGCTATGCACAAGGGCAGGGCGAGGAGTCTCATGGTGCCTGAAATCAACGTCAATCAACAGGTTTTCAACAGATCGGTTCGAAGTTATTACCTTCGACCCTTGGCTTTCGGACGGGGGACCAACGGCTTTGGGCGAGCAATATTGCCATAGCTGGCGGAACCGGTTGGGAAGTGATCCGTATAATTGGCGCTTGCAGTTGGGCCTAGACCGATAAAGGAGCATGAAGAGAAGCACTCTTTGGCGCGCGCGCGTGGCATTCGTCTGGACGATGCTGGTTGGGCTATCCGCTCAAGGACAGGATCCGCAGTTCACCCAGTTCTACGCCAACCCGCTTTACCTCAACCCGGCTTTCGCCGGTACAGCGCGCTGCCCACGGGTAGTGCTCAACTACCGCAACCAATGGCCTGCGCTTTCGGGCACTTTTGTGACCACCAGCGCCAGCTATGACCAGCATATCGATGCCATGCAGGGTGGCCTGGGGTTCTTGGTCACCAACGATCAGGCTGGCCAAGGCACGCTGAGTACCACCACGGTTAGTGGCATCTACTCGTATCAGCAGGCTATTTCGCGGAAATTCTCCATGAAGGCCGGTTTTCAGGCCACTTACTTCCAGAAATCCCTGGATTGGAACAAGCTCACCTTCGGAGACCAGATCGATCCGCGCCGAGGCTTCATCTATAACACCAACGATGTCCCTCGTGGTGGGCGCGTAGGGAATGCGGATTTCAGCGCTGGCCTCTTGGGTTACACGGATATTTATTTCGTTGGATTCGCTGTGCATCACTTGACTCAGCCCAATGAATCGCTCATCGTGGGCACGAGCCGTTTGCCCATGAAGATCACAGGGCATGCTGGTGCCGCGATACCGATTGGCATGCGAGGGAAGTACGGCGAGGCGAAGACTAAGATCTCTCCCAACGTACTATACCAGCAGCAGGCAGCGTTCCGTCAAATGAATCTCGGCCTCTACGTTGACCATGGCCCGATTACGGCCGGCGTCTGGTACCGTACCCGCGATTCCTTCATCATGCTGATCGGCTTCCATACGGAGAAGTTCAAGTTCGGCTACAGCTATGACCTGACCACGAGCAAGCTCACCACGCGTACAGCAGGATCGCATGAAGTGAGCATGCAGCTTCAATTCAAGTGCAAACCCAAGAAGCGGAGATTCCGCGTAGTGGCCTGCCCAACCTTCTAAGCCTGCAATCAACCAGTAAAACACCAAGCACATGAGCCTTGCAAGGAAGACAGGGATCCTGGTGCTGGCCAGCGCCTTTCTATCGAGTTGTCAATTCGAGAAGAGCGGCGCCACCGGCTGGAACTACAACGATTCCAAGAACGGAGGTTTCGAGAAGGCCAGCTTCGAAGATCAAGAGAATGGCCCTGGCCTGGTTCTGATCGAAGGTGGGCAATTCACCATGGGGCGGGTCTCGGACGACCTGCGGCATGAGTGGGACCATATCCCCCGCACGGTGACCGTATCATCCTTCTACATGGATGAGGCAGAGGTGACCAATTTCTACTGGCTCGAGTACCTCTATTGGCTCGACAGGGTTTTTGCTGCGGACTATCCGGAGATTTACAAGAAGGCGTTGCCCGACACCCTCGTTTGGCGGAACAAGCTCGCCTTCAATGAGCCATACGTGGAATATTACCTGCGCCACCCCGCCTACCGTGATTATCCGGTTGTGGGCGTGAATTGGCTCCAAGCCAACGACTATTGCGCTTGGAGAACGGATAGGGTGAACGAAATCATCCTCATCCGTGAAGGCCTCTTCGAGCACTATCCCAACCAGATCAATGAAGACCACTTCACAACGGATTCATACTTGGCTGGCCAGTATGAGAGCGGCAAGAAGGTGGATGGAGTAATCGACTTCAACCCGAACAAGGACCGCCGGAACATCAAGATGGAGGATGGTGTGCTCTTGCCGCGTTATCGCCTACCAACCGAAGCCGAATGGGAGTACGCTGCCTATGGAATCATAGGCAATACAGTTGATGAGCGTGTGGTCGAGCGGCGCATCTATCCCTGGAACGGGCATTGGGTGCGTTATGATAGCAGGAAGCGGGGTGGCGCGTTCTATGGTGATTTCCGTGGCAACTTCATGCGCGGTCGTGGCGACTACATGGGTGTTGCCGGCAGCTTGAATGACAACGCCGATGTGACCGCACCAGTTTT
>DAORNP010000004.1:44551-46766 GCA_035441065.1 Flavobacteriales bacterium
GACAAGGATGATTTCCGGCCGTTCAGAGGTAACGTTTTCAAGACAAAGGTCTTGAATAGTGATGGTGCCATCCAAGACAAGCACGACTTGGTCATTTATGATGTAGATGGCATCAAGTACTACCTCACGGAGTTCCAGTTGGCCATGCAGGGCCGTGCCATTGATGAGGAAGCAGCTTTGATTGACGAATTGCTTACGCAGGTCGATCAGGCAATCGAGTTCAACAATACGCGGAAAGCCGATGCGGCGATGCAGCGTGTGCAGGACATGATTGACAATATCAAGAGCAAAGACCTCGATATCTGCCCCAAGCTGCTCACGGGCATCAGCGATTACCAGAGCGATCAACCCGGCGATGTGCGCGTCCGCAATGTCACGGTTGAGGAGAACATTGATCGTCGGAATTATCGCCAAAGCGACAACATCGACTTCCGCGATGGTGATGTAGAGAGCAGCATTTACTACGAGACCCCTGATTTCGAGGGTAATGCCATGTATGATTGGGGCAAGACCACCCTCGTGAACGACCGCAGCCGAGTTTACAAAGGAGCTTCATGGGCCGACCGAATCTACTGGGCAGGCCCCGCCACGCGGCGCCATCTGGATGAAAGACAGAGCACTGCGACCATCGGATTCCGTTGCGCGATGACTCGTGTTGGCAGTCCCAAAGGACTCGGTGACGACAAGCGCCGCAAGAGCCTCGAAAATTCCAAGAAGCGCTAACCGCATATTCACCCGACTACATTCGACCCCTGGCCTGCGGCCGGGGGTCGCTGTATAGATGGTAGACATAGAGCCCATTTACCGTCGGTTCCTGGAGTGCTCAGGTGCGTGCACCGATACCCGAGCAATTGCTCCAGGGTGCATGTTCTTTGCATTGAAGGGGCCACGATTCAATGCGAATGGGCTTGCGGCGGAGGCGCTATCGAAGGGGGCCCGTTTTGCCCTGATTGATGATGCGTCCTATTCCGACGATGATCGTTGCATCCTCGTGCCGAATGTGCTCGTGGCCATGCAAGAATTGGCATGCCACCACCGAAGACGGTTCACCCTGCCAGTACTGGCCATCACAGGAACCAACGGGAAGACCACCACGAAGGAGTTGGTGCATGCGGTGCTCGCAGCCGATCGCTGCACCTTGGCCACCATCGGCAATCTGAATAACCACATCGGTGTACCCTTGACGCTGCTGCGGATCAAGCCTGAGCATGCCTTCGCCATCATCGAGATGGGTGCGAATAAGGCAGGCGACATTGATGAACTGATGCGGATCGCGGAGCCCACGCACGGCCTCATCACCAACATAGGCAAAGCGCATCTGGAGGGCTTCGGGAGTCTTGAGGGCGTTGTGAGGACGAAGACCGAACTGTACCGCTGGCTGGGAGCACATGCTGGCCACTTGTTCGTGAATGGAGACGATCCATTGCTCATGGATCATGCGGCGGCTTGGGAGCAGCGCTTCACCTATGGCACGGCAAAAAGGAACGATTGCCAAGGCGGACTGCTGGAATCCGACTCATGCCTGAACCTATGGTTCAGAAGCACCATGGGTGAACGTGTCGAAGTCCGAACGCGACTGATAGGCTCCTATAACCTGCCCAATGCACTGGCTGCTGTTGCCGCCGGACAGTTTTTCGGAGTGCCCGACGCTTTGATCGCGGAGGCATTGGAGGGGTATTGGCCAAGCAACAACCGCTCGCAATGGAGGGACTCAGGGCGAAACCAGCTCATTCTGGATGCATACAATGCGAATCCGACCAGCGTTGAGGCGGCGCTCCGGCACTTCGCCCTGTTGCATGCCGCTAAACCCAAGCTCGCGATTTTGGGTGATATGCTTGAACTGGGCCAAGAAGCCCCTGCCGAGCATCGAAGGATTGCTGCTCTTTGCGTCGAGTTGGGGTTGGATTCGATTTTCGTTGGCCCTGCCTATGGTGCAGTAGGCGCGCCAAACACGTTCGAGTCTCTTGAGGCCCTGATGGCAGCGTGGAAAGCGGCCGCGCCGGAAGGCAAGGTCATTCTCCTCAAGGGCTCTCGGGGAATGCAGCTTGAGCGATTGGAACCAATGCTCTGAGGCCTTTGTCAGCCGAACTGAGGCATTGGGGCAGCACCCTGAAGAGCGGAAGCCGGCTGAAGCCCTCGTTGATGCATAGGAATTGTCGCTTCGGGGAAGCTTACAGGAGCACCTTAGCCGTTTATCGAGAACTGTCCTGAAAGT
>DAORNP010000004.1:46776-51768 GCA_035441065.1 Flavobacteriales bacterium
CCCGTTGAAAACGGCGAACCGCCTGGAACCCTTGCTATTGCTGAGGTTCCGGCGGTTCCGTAGTAGCCCGTAGGGGAATCGAACCCCTGTTTCATCCGTGAAAGGGACGCGTCCTAACCCCTAGACGAACGGGCCACGATGACAACCCCCGAAGGGGGCGCAAATGTAAACACCTATCCGAAACCGCAATACCCCTTAGGTCGGATCTTCCAGGTCGCTCTGGAAACGGAAGCCAAGCCGCTTGCCCGTGCTGATGGTGAGGTTGGCGTTCAGCTCATTCATTTCGCTGACCGTAACCTGGTTCACCTGATCGTAAGGGGGGGCGAGCAAGTCGAACTCAAGCACATACAGGACGACTGAAAGCAGGACATCCTTCAGTCGGCCACGATCCAGATCGTTCGTTGGCAGGTCGTCGTAGAGGAATCCGAGTTGGCGCTTGCCCTGCGCGAAGAACTTCTTGTCACGATTCAAGAAGAGCCGGGCTACGAGGTAGCCCAGGTCCCGCTCCCTATTGTACTTGAAGGAGTCGCTCAGGAAGTTGTACATGTTCACCACGCCGAAATAGCCGCGCAACTCATCTTCCTCCAGGTAGCTCGTCTTCCACAGGCTGTGGCTCTGGTCAAGCTTGAAGACATTGGTATGCATGTGGAAGATGATTGCATCACCGGCCACACGCAATTCGCAGGCGTTGGATCCTTTGTCCGTGAAAGCGACAGCCAAACGCTCGTCGTGGGCTTTCACTTGCGCTTCCAAGTCCGTTGCTATCTCTTGAAGGACGTCTTTCATGAGTTCGAACAGCACCAGCGTATTGCGGTAAACATCCTGCTTCATGCAGGATTTCGTGCGCAGCAGACCTAGGATAAGGTCACGTGCTTCTGGTCCGGTCTTCGGCTTGCTCATGCTAATAAGCTCGTGCGAATATGACGCGGCGGGCACTGGGATTACCGGTAACCATGCAGTTTCCTGGCACAGCATCCTCTTGAAGCGGGATGCAACGGATCGTTGCCTTGGTCTCCTCCTTCACACGTGCTTCCGTCTCGGCTGTACCGTCCCAATGCGCTAGCAGGAAACCGCCCTTTTCGATCTCGACCTTGAACTCTTCGTAGGTGTCCACAGCGCGTGTGCCGGCTTCGCGCATGGCGAGTGCCTTCTGGAGCAGATTGTCCTGTATGGCCTGGAGCAGGTGCTCGATCTTCTCGGCGAGATCGGTCATCTGCATCACCTGCTTCTCAAGCGTGTCTCTGCGCGCAAGCTCCACCGTGCCGTTCTCCATGTCGCGGGGACCAATCGCGATGCGCACCGGGCAGCCTTTGAACTCATACTCGGCGAATTTCCAGCCCGGCTTCTTCGTGTCGTCCTCGTCGAATTTCACTGAGATTCCCTTGGCACGGAGCGTTTGAAGCATTGGGGAAACGTAGGCCCTGATGGCGTCGAGTTGTTCCGCATTCTTCGCGATGGGCACTACTGCGACTTGGATTGGCGCCAGTTTCGGTGGAAGCACAAGGCCATTATCATCGCTATGGGTCATGATCAGGGCACCCATGAGCCGCGTGCTAACACCCCAACTGGTGGCCCAGACATGCTCTTGCTTGTTCTCTTTGGTGGTGAAGAGCACATCGAATGCCTTGGCGAAGTTCTGTCCAAGGAAATGCGAGGTGCCAGCTTGAAGGGCCTTGCCGTCTTGCATGAGGGCCTCGATGCAGTAGGTCTCCTCTGCGCCTGCGAAGCGCTCGCTGGCGGTCTTGATGCCCTTGATCACCGGGATGGCCAGCCATTCCTCGGCGAAGCTCGCATACACTTCGAGCATGCTCTCGTCCTCTTCAACAGCTTCGCCCTTGGTGGCATGTGCCGTATGGCCCTCTTGCCAGAGGAACTCCGCCGTGCGCAGGAATAGCCGCGTGCGCATCTCCCAGCGCACCACGTTCGCCCACTGGTTGATGAGCAGGGGCAGGTCCCGATAACTCTTGATCCAGCCTCGATAGCTGTTCCAGATGATCGTCTCACTGGTGGGGCGCACAATGAGTTCCTCCTCCAGTCGGGCCTCGGGGTCCACCACCACGCCATGCTCCGGGTCGCTCTTCAGGCGGTAGTGAGTCACTACAGCGCACTCCTTCGCGAAGCCTTCAACATGGTTGGCCTCTTTGGCCAAATAGCTCTTGGGGATGAAAAGCGGGAAATACGCATTCACATGGCCGGTGGCCTTGAACATGTCATCGAGCGCGCGTTGCATCTTCTCCCAGATGGCGTAGCCGTGGGGTTTGATCACCATGCACCCGCGCACATCGCTATGCTCGGCCAAGTCCGCTTTCAGCACAAGGTCGTTGTACCACTGTGCGTAATCCTCATCGCGCTTCGTCAACTGGTCAGCCATCGGGTTAGCCCGGTACTATTTTTGTTCCAGCCCGGCCGCGCCGAAAGTACAATTCGCCTTCCGCCGCGGCTTTGTCCCGAATACCTAACACCAAAGGAACCATGGCATCTCGCAGTTTCGCCCCAGTTCTGCTCTTCGTCGCACTCTTGCTCGGGTCGTGCAGCGTGACCCAGCCTTTGGCCCAGCACGACGACGACGTTTATTTCATGCCTTCGCAGGCCAAGGCAGCGCCAGTTGCGGAAGCACCGGACCCTGTGCGGGACCAATCCTCCGCAGAGGCTCCGTCCAACGATGACTACTACGACCCTGAAGCCTCTGCCCAATCGAGGTCTCAGCGGGGCTATTACGACATGGCCTACAACGATCCTTACTACTACAATTACGGGAGGTTCGGCTTTGGATCAGGAATGGGCTGGCAGAACGGTTGGAACGGTCCGGGATGGGGCATGGGGTTCGGCTGGGGAAATGGTGGCTGGGGCATGAACAATGGTTGGAATGACCCTTGGAATCAGCCTTGGGGGATGAACAACGCCTGGGGTGGATTCGGGGGATGGAATTATGGAGGCTACATGGGCTGGGGCTTTGGCGGCTTCAACAATGGCTGGGGAATGGGCGGTTACAACGGTTGGGGCTATGGCGGCTATAACGGTTGGGGTTGGAACAATTGGGACTATTACGGATACGGCTCATACTGGGGGCCTTATGGGCCTTGCCGCACGTGCTATGTGCCGGTCATCATAGGTGGAGGAAGCAGCACCTACGTCGGCCATCGCCCGTCCTCGAGTGGGTCGGCTGGGTCTGGCTCCGGCACACAAAGACCGCGCATGGCCCGTGATCCTGTTGGATTCACTCCGGCAATTGGTCCTCGCACGGAGCCAACGCGACCAATCGGCGACCAGCAGCGACCTGGTCTTCGCCCCATCGCACCTTCGGTTGAGCCAGGGCGCGTGCGCGAGCCGCGTCAACCTGAGCGGGCCATTGAGCGCAAGCCAGTTACCGCGCCCACGCGCGAGAGACAGCCTGGTTTCGAGCGCTCGCCTAGCCCATCATTCGAGCGCTCGTCGCCATCCCCGGCTCCTCGTGATGGTGGTGGAGGTTCGTCACCCTCTCGTCATCGTTCTCGATGAACCACGTTGCGCGATTGCTTACAGTGAAGTTGGCTTGGACCTTGGGCTCAATCCTTCTGCATGGTGCTGCTTTCTCTCAGAGCGAGGAGGATGCCTTGCGCATTGCTTCGCAACAGCCAGGCGGAACGGCTCGGAGCAACGGTCTTGCTAATGCCTTCGGTGCTGTTGGCGCCGATCCAGCTGCCATCAGCATAAACCCTGCTGGCTTTGCGCTCTATCGTAGCACTAGCCTTTCGATGAGCATTGGCCTCGATGTCGTTAACGACCGCAGCCTGCATTACGGAACCAGTTCCAGCGCGAATACAGCACGGGTGACCTTGCCGAATTTGGCATTGGTGCTAAGGACTTCGCCCAAGGAAGGCAGTGGATTCAAGGGCGCTACCTACGGGCTGGTCTATGATCGAATAGCCTCGCATAATGTGCGCACCGATGCACTGGCCGAAAGGGTGCCTGGCACCATGCTCACCCAATACGTGAACCGGGCGAATGGCACGCCATCTTATGCCATCTACGATGCGTTTCCATTCGGGGCAGCGCTGGCGTGGGATCTCTTTGCGATTGATACCGTTCCAGGCGACACGCTCAGCTATTTCAGCGGGATACCATTCGGCAGCGATACTCGTCAGCGCGATCGAATCGAATCCTCGGGTTCCACCACGCGCACTGGATTCTTCTATTCGGCGAACTTCGATGACCGGATCTACCTCGGCGGTTCGATGAATATCATCGGGCATCGATTCAAGCGCACGCTCACGCACAATGAGTACAGCCTGTTGCCGAACAACGAAATCGAGCAGACCGAGTTCGAGGAGAAGCTGGTCACGAGCGCCAGCGGATTCGAGCTTTCGTTGGGCGCGCTTTTCCGCATCACCGAGCGCTTGCGGGCGGGCGCAGCATTTCACAGCCCACAGTGGTTGGGACTGAATGATGCGTTCACCACGACGATGCGGGCAGGTTATGCAAGCGTGGGTGGTCAGGGCGATTACGATCAAACAGCCGATTCGCCCGATGGCATCTTTGCTTACCGGCTGACAACGCCATGGCGTGCAGTGGCAAGCGCAGCTTATGTGGCAGGCGCGAATGGCTTGGTGAGCGTCGATTACGAATACGCCGACAACCGGAGCATGCGCTACCGGCGCTCAGCGACTTTGGATGACCCCTACGATTTCGAGTTGGAGAACCTTGCCGTGCGCAGCCGCTTCGTTCCCAAGCACAGCGTGCGTGTAGGTACCGAATGGCGCTTTTCGAATTGGTATTACCGTCTTGGCTGGGGATACGCATCTGACCCCTACCGCGTCGGTGATGTGCTTCGCGGCCAAGCGCTTCGCAATTATGCAGCGGGCCTTGGTTATCGCGGCGAGCATGTCACCGTCGATTTCAGCGCGAACTATGCGGTGCAGGGCTTGCGGCACTTGGCCTACGATGCTGATCTGGTCGATGCCGTGGTGATTGATCGAGGGCGCTTCGGAGCGATGCTCACCGTTGCGTTCAGGC
>DAORNP010000004.1:51836-56322 GCA_035441065.1 Flavobacteriales bacterium
CATACTCATCCACAAGGATGCGGCCGCAGTGCTCGCACACGATGATTTTCTTGTGGCTGCCGATGTCGAGCTGGCGCTGGGGCGGAATCGCGTTGAAGCAGCCGCCGCAGCTTCCGCGCTCAACGGGCACAACGCCCAAGCCATTACGCGTGTTGCCACGTACGCGGTGATAGGCGCTCAAGAGGCGCTCCTCGATGTTCTTGCTGGCAGCGGCGCTCTTCTTCGCCAGTTCCTTTTCTTCCTTCTCGGTCTCCGCGATGATGTCGTCGAGCTCCTTCTTCTTCAGTTCGAGGTCTTTGCGGCGCTCATCGTGTTTGGCCTTGCTCTCATCCACAACGGCTTTCTTGGCATCGATTTGCGCCTTGAATTCCTTGATGCGCTTCTCGGAGAGCTGGATCTCTAGGTTCTGGAACTCAATCTCCTTGGTGAGCGAGTCGTATTCGCGGTTGTTGCGCACTTTGGCCTGCTGGCCTTCGTACTTCTTGATCTGCGCCTTCGCCTCTTTGATTTGGTTCTGGCGATCGCTCACCTGAGCTTCGATGTCGGCGAGTTCGTCTTGGAGCTTCTTCAGGCGGGTCTCCAGACCAGCGACTTCATCTTCCAGATCCTGCACCTCCAGCGGAAGCTCGCCGCGCTGCACCTTGATGCGGTCAACTTGGGAGTCAATCGTTTGCAAGCGGTACAGTTCCACCAGTTTCTCGGCAATGGTGATCTCGGCTTTGCCGAGCACAGGGGCTTTCTTGACCTCCTTTTCCTTCACCGGGGCCTTCAGGTCGCTCTTCGCCATGTCAATAATGATGTATGGGGTCCGTGACGGTTTCCGTCAAACGGACGGCAAATGTAGGGAAATGATCCACTAGGCGACGTTGAATCAGGTGCATGGTGAATTGCTCGCTGCCGTAGTGCCCGATATCGGCCAGCAGCAGCCGCCCATCGGCGTCGAAGAACTCGTGGTATTTCACATCGCCGGTGATGTATGCATCGGCACCAGAGGCGATGGCGGCCCGGATGAGGAAGGCGCCGGAACCACCGCATAGCGCCACGCGCTGAATGGGCTTGCCAAGGACCTTCGTGTGTCTAATCATCTGAATGCCAAAGGTCTGCTTCAGTTTGGCCAAGAAGTCCAACTCGGAAAGGGGGTGGTCCCATTCGCCTAGCAACCCACTTCCAATGCCTTGGTGGGTGTTGGCCAGCACGAGGATGTCGTAGGCCACTTCCTCGTAGGGGTGGGCTCCTCGAATGGCGGCTAGGATGGCCTGCTCCCGGGGGGCGTGGTAGATGAATTCGAGCCGGAATTCCGCCGCGCTGCTGCGCACGCCCTGCTCGCCCGAGAACGGGTTGGTCCCGGGCCCAGGCCGGAAGGTGCCCATGCCTCCCACGGTGAAGCTGCATTCATCGTAGGCGCCGATGTGTCCTGCTCCAGCGGCGAAGGCGGCGTTTCGCACTGCATCGGCCTGCTCCATGGGCACAAAGACCACCAGCTTCCGCAGCTGGCCGGGCTTGGGCGCTAGGGCGCGTAGCGGCTTCAGCCCCAGGCGCGCGGCGATCTCGCCGTTCACGCCATCGAGCACGTTGTCGAGGTTGGTGTGGATGGCGTAAAGGGCGATGCCGTGACGGATGGCCGCCAGCACCGTGCGCTCCACGTAGCTCTTCGCCACCAGGCTCTTGAGCCCTTTGAAGATCACGGGGTGGTGGCTGATGATGAGGCCGCAGCCGTGCGCCGCTGCTTCCTCCACCACGGCTTCGGTGCAATCGAGGCACACGAGGGCGCTATTCACTTCGGCGCTGGAATCGCCCACTTGGAGGCCGCAGTTGTCGTAGTCCTCTTGCAAAGAGCGGGGCGCCCAGGCTTCGAGCGGGGCGATGAGGTCCTTGATCTTCATGAAGTCAGTGTGAGAAGGTGAAGCAAAGGAAGTGAGCCGACTTTTGGTGGAGGAATCCACCGGGCGTACCTTTGTTAAGGTCACCACTAATCCGTTGAACATGCAGCCATCATTGCGTCATCCTTTTGCTGGCTTGTTGTTTTCATTAATGCTCCCTGCAGCCTCCAGCGCACAGCAGACTTTCACGGTCTGCGGCGCGCAGGAGTTCTGCTAATGCTGGGATGGCGTGAACAATGCCACGTACACGTTTTTGTCCTGCCCGGATTCCTTGCTGAACGGTGCCTATTGGGTCTCCATCCGATTCTGCGAAGGCGGCATGGCGAACTCAGACGTGATTCGCATGTTTTCCGGTGAGGACAACAATGGTGCTTCCATCGCCGAACTGACGGGTTCTTTCCCGGACCTGTCCAACACGGGCGGCTCCAGTTCAACCACCAGCCTGCACATTGAATTCGATTGGCTGAATACGCCCAATTGCCAGGCCGGCGACTCGCAGCCCGTGCGCTTTCTCGTGTGGACCGGAGTGTACGATGGCATCAACTTCCCGGGCACCTGCACCGGCACCGACCCCTTCTGCCTTACAACCGGCATGAGTGCGCACCAGCACCTGCCTGGCATCACCGTGCGCGGCCGTGAACTGTTGCTGCCTGCATCGCCGGCCAATAACGCACGCATCGACCTCTTCGATGCCAGCGGGCGAAGCATGGGCGGTCTTCTCCCGCAGGGCCGGACCGCCGTGGCGTTACCTGCCGCGCTCGGGACAGGGGTGTACCTCGCGGTGCTGGAAAACGCCGGAGTTCGCACCAGTGCGCGCTTCGTGCTGAGCGAATAGCGCTGAGTGCGTTGCTTTGGCGTGCGCAGCTGATGCGCCGACATTTCCTTGCGCCCGCTCCTCACACCCTTCGCTTGGCTTTATGGTGCCGTGTTGCACCTGCGCCATGCGCTCTACGATGCGGGAGTGCTGCACTCGGTTCGTCCTGCGGTGCCCACCATCGCCATCGGCAACCTGGCCTTGGGCGGCACGGGTAAGACACCCATGCTGGAGCAGGTGCTGCGCACGTTGGCGGACAACGGACCCGTGGCAACGTTGAGCCGGGGCTATGGTCGCAAAAGCAAGGGCTTCCGCGAGGTTCTCCCGACGGACACCTTCCAGCACGCGGGCGATGAGCCGATTCAGGTGAAGCGCAAGTTCCCTCATGCGCGCGTGTTCGTCGGTGCGGATAGGGTAGGGGCCATGGAGCGAATCCAGCGTGAAATACCCGGGGTTAAAGCCGTGGTTCTCGATGATGCTTTACAGCACCGTCGCTTGAATGCGGGCCTAAACATCCTGCTAACCACCTGGCAGCGTCCCTGGTGCAATGATGCGCTGCTGCCTGCGGGGCGATTGCGCGATCTGCCTTCGCGCCGGAAAGCCGCCCAGATTGTGGTGTTGACGAAGTGCCCAGCTTTGCCTTCGCCCGAAGATCGGAAGCTTTGGCGTGAGCGCTTGCTATTGCATGATGCGCAGGAGTTGTTCTTCGCGGGGATCGAGTATGAGGAACTCAAGTTGGCAGTTGGCAGCGGGCAGTCGTCAGTGCGCCAAGGCCCAACCGAAGGAGAGTGCCTACAGCCGACTGCCTACTGCCTGCTCTTCACAGGCATCGAGAACCCGCAACCCCTCGTGGACCACCTGCAGCGATCATGCACGCTGGAGCACCTCGCCTTCCCCGACCACCACGCCTTCACCCGCGCCGACCTGGAACGCATCGCCAAGCGGTACGCTACTTTCGCGGCCGGCCCGAAAACGCTTGTCACCACGGAGAAGGACGCCGCACGGCTGGGTTCGCTCAAAGGCACCCCGCTCGAAGGCCTCCCGCTGGCGACCATCGGCATGCGGGCCATCATCTTGAATGAACCGGAACGATTCGCCGAACTCATCCGCCGCCATGTTGGACCGCATTAAGCGCATTGCCGATCACCTGAAGCAGGCCACGGGCGATTTCGTGCCCGAGACCGGCATCATCCTGGGCACCGGCCTCAGTGGCTTGGGCAAGGAGATTGAGGTGAAGCACGCCATCCCCTACAGCGAGATCCCCGAATTTCCTGTGAGCACTGTGCAGGGCCATCCGGGTCGATTGCTCTTTGGCCTGCTGGGCGGCAAGGCTGTGGTGGCCATGCAGGGCCGCTTCCACTATTACGAAGGCTGGAGCATGAACGAGGTGGTGCTGCCCGTGCGTGTGTTCAAGTTCCTCGGCATCCGGCGCCTCTTCGTGAGCAACGCCTGCGGCGGCGTGAATCCGGCCTTCGAGGTGGGCGATCTGATGATCCTGAACGATCACATCTGCCTCTTCCCAAACCCGCTCATCGGTAAGAACATCGATGAGCTGGGCCCGCGCTCCCCAGACATGAGCGATCCCTACGACCACGCCCTGATCGCGAAGGCGAAGGCCATCGCCGCCCAGGCATCGATCTCACTGCGGGAGGGCTGCTACGTGGGCCTCACCGGTCCCACGCTGGAGACGCCCGCCGAGTACCACTACGTGCGCGTGATCGGCGGCGACGCGGTGGGCATGAGCACCGTGCCCGAGGTGATTGCCGCGCGGCAGATGGGCATCCCCTGCTTC
>DAORNP010000005.1:0-7025 GCA_035441065.1 Flavobacteriales bacterium
GATGCCCCGGCCGGTCGATCCGCCGCGCCTCGCCGCGCCGCACCTGATCGATCGGCAACCGCTCCGCTGAGCGGTCGGCGGCGGTCACCAGGTTATACCACCGCCCCGTGCGCACTTCCTGGTCACTGATGCGCAGCCAATGGCCGGCCTCCAGCATGCGCACGCCTTGCACCATGGTCGCCGGCGCATGCACGGTCTGGTAGCGCAGGTGATCCACGAGGGCGTCGGAATCGAGGCGGCGCGGCACCAGGCCGGTGGCGAGCAGGGCGCGCAGCTCACTGGCGAAGAGCACCCGCTCATCATCGCGATGCCAGTACAGCGGCTTGATGCCCATGCGGTCCCTGGCGATGAAGAGCTCGTCTGTTGCAGCATCATGCACCGCGAAGGCGAACATGCCGTGCAATCGGTGCAGGCAATCCGCCCCCCAACGCACGTAGGCAGCCAGCAGCACTTCGGTATCGGAGCCGGTGCGCCAAGGCCAATCGAGCTGCGCCTTCAGCTCACGGTAGTTATAGATCTCGCCGTTGAAGGCCAAGGCATAACGGCCATCGGCACTCACGAAGGGCTGGTTGCTATGCGCTGCGAGATCAATGATGCTGAGGCGCCTGTGACCGAGCACGGTATTGCCGCGCCGCAAAACGCCTGTGGCATCGGGGCCGCGATGCGCCATGGCATCTGTCATGCGCCGCGCAACGGCCTCGGGATCAGAAAGGCCCTCGAGCCCGTGGATGCCGGCTATCCCGCACATCAGTTGGCCACCGCCGTATGGGCCACGATGCGCTCCAGGCCCTTGCGCAAGGGCAGCGGGTCGCGGCCGAGCAATTGGCGCATGCGGGTGATGTCGGGCATGCGGCGGCTCATGTCGCCCTCTTCCAAAGGCGGCAGATGAACGATGCGCGATGAGCTGCCGGTGATCTCGATGATCATGCGCGCCAACTCCTTGATGGGCAATTCGGCATCGCTGCCGATGTTGACCACATCATTGAGCACCTGATCGCCGCGGAATGCGGCCAGGCAAGCGTCGGTGTTGTCATCGATGTAGCAGAAGGTGCGCGTCTGCATGCCGTCGCCGTAGAGGGTGATATCCTCATTGGCCAGTGCGGCACGGATGAACTTGCTCACCACGAAATCGCGGCTCTGCTTGGGGCCGTAGGTGTTGAAGAAGCGGAACACCGTGTAGGGAAGGCCGAATTCCTTCTGGTAGCTCCGCAGGAAGGCCTCGCCGATGTTCTTCACGATGGCGTAGGGCAATTTGCTGTTGAGCGGGGTGGTGCGCTCGTTCTGCGGGATCTCCACCGGCTCGCCGTACACCTCGCTGCTGCTGCTGTATAGCACGCGCTTCACACCGGTGTTCTTCGAGAGGTCGAGGATGTTGCGTATGCCGTCGATGTCGCGCAGCACCATCACAGGATTGTCCGTGGTGCGCTTCACCCCTACTACCGCTGCATAATGGAACACGTAGTCGAAGCCATGCGCATAGAACACCGCGCTGATGTCCTCGAAGCGGTTCACATCGCACTTGATGAAGCGCATGTTGCCCGGGAGCTCAGCCGGCAGCTTGCGGCGATCGCCGGTGAGCAGGTTATCCACCACCACGACCTGGTTGGCGGGGTCGTTCGAGAGCTTGATGGCAAGGTCGCTGGCTACGAAGCCGGCGCCGCCGGTGACGAGTATGCGTGACATGATTCTGCGAGGCGGTGAAGGTAGTTGGCGGCGGTTGAGCGGAGGGTGCTGCGGATGCAGTTCACCACCGGTGATAGAGCCGCCGCAGCACCAAGACGAGGGCGATTGCAAAGGCTGCCCCCCACCAGAACGCACGATGCGTGAGCACCTTCTTCGCTTCGTAGGGCAACAGGCGCCAGTTGAAGGCTTCGCCCCTGCCGCCTTGCGCGCGCCACCAAGCCGCATCGTAGGTATCCGGTGCGTGCAATTCCTGCCCGGTGAGCGAGAGCGCGCTCCACTGCACGCCACCGGGGCCGACATCAGCGATGAGCAGAGCATCGCGCGGCAGATCGCGGATGGCGCATTGGATGTAGGTGATATTGGGCGCATGCCGCTGGAAGAAGATGCTGCTGGGTGCCTGCCCGCCCAAGCTGCCGCTGATCCAATACACCTGCGCGCGTTTCGAGATCCCTTGAAGGACAGGGTAAACCTCCTTGTGAAAGTTGGTGCCCGTGTACGAGCGGGTGTTGTCCTTGAAGAGATTGGAATACTGCGGGTCGCCTTCTGCCCACACTGGGCGGTGGCTCACAACGAACAGGTTGCGCAGGCCTATGGCATCGGAAAGCAGCTGCAAACGCCCGAGCTGATCACCACGCAAGGAGCCGCCATCCTCTTCGGTATTGAGCACCAGGATCCGGTCGTAGAAGACCGTATCGCTTCTTCGGCCGGGATCGAAAGGCAGGTCGAATTCGACGGGATCGCTCGATTCCTTGCCAGCGATGTCGTGATTCCCCGGCGCATTGAAGAAGGGCACCTTAAGCTTGCTGAAAAAGGCCTTGGCGTAGCGCGAACTGTCCTTCCGCGCATCCATATAAAGATCGCCCGTGCTGAGGAAGAGATGCGCGCCGAGTGCGTTGATGGTGTCGAGGTTGGCGAGCAAGGTGGCTGCCGGAAAGCCGCTGCGGTTCGTGCTCTCGCCATGGAAATGCCCGCCGATGAGGATGCGATAGTGGCCGTTGCTGTCAGCAGGCAGTACCTCTAATCCGTTGAAAGGTGAGCGCTGAGCCGATGCCGGGATGCACAGCAGCAGTGCGAAGACGATGGTATGTGCGCGCAGATGGATCATCGAGCATCATTCCGACTTTTCCTTCTTCTTGCTCTTCTTCTTCGGGGCTTCACTGCTCGCGGACTCCAGCACCTTCCCATCAAGGAGAACGGTGTTGCCTTTCCCGCTGCTCAGTTCCCCTCCCCCGCCGATGATGCTCGTCGCGTTGATGGCCACGCGGCTTGGACCACTGATGCGCGCCAGGTCTTCCACCGCGACACCGAGGTCCTTCGCCTCTATCGTGCAGCGGTCCAATTTCAGGCTTGCTCCATCGCGGACCTGTACGCCATTGCCTTCGGATCGGATGACCGCACCCTCCAAAGCCGCATCGCTCTGCACGCCGAGCTTCAGCCCAGCGCCTTTGCCCCCCGCTATGCCTCCATTCATCCACACAAGCTTGCCGCCGCGCACCACAACGCCATCATCCTTCGGACCACGCACCTCGCATTGCTCGGCGCTCACATCGGAGGCGATCAGGCTCAAGGCATCCGTACCACCAGCGATCTCGACGTCCTTCAGATTGGCCGTGCTGCGCACCAACGTGATCTGGTCGCCCTCGCCGGATGACTGGAACACGCAACGCTTCATGCGCACGGCCGATTCTTGCACGATCACACGGCCAGCACCCTCGACCTGTACCCGCTCCAGCAACGATTCCTTGCGGCATTCGAGCAGCACCAGCTCGCCATCGTTCAGGATGCTGATGGGCGCTTCGTTCAGGCCCTTCCAATCGAACGGCGAACGCGAGAGCAAGCGCACATCCTTCGCGATGCGCAAGTTCAACGGAGCCGCTGCGCGCACCGTGAAGCCAGCGGGCAGCTCCACGTTCTGGGTGATGCCCCATACGCCCGGCTTGATGGTGATGATGCGCGCCTCGTCATCGAAATGCAGGAAAGGCAGGGCGCGCGGATCAGCAGCGGGCACACGCGCTAGCTCCTCACCATCGCGCAGCGCGTAGGGGAACACGTCAACTGTTCGGCGCACCGATGCACCCAGCACCGAGCATTCGAACTTCAGCCCGCCGCGCTCCATGCTGCCCTTCACGGCAAAGCGCAATTCCATCGCCTCACCCATTCGACCAGCCTTGCGAATAGGGACAATGGCATTGCCGACCGGCTCGGCGCGCGTGCCATCGCTCAGCACCAAGGCATGCACTTCCATGGGCAGCGCTTCAATCGGCACAACAGTGATGCGCACCGTGTCCGCACCATTGTCGCGCAAGTAGGCGTGGAAGGCTTTGGGCGAGCAGCTTGCGGATGACCTGCTGGTTCTTGTAGTACACCGAACGGTCTAGTTCCTTGTATGGAAACTCGCGATAGACAGTGGCGCTGGCGCTATCAAGCGCAGAACCCAACGTGACGAAGGCACTATCGAGCCATGCTTTGCGGCTTACGCGCTCGAGGTGCCTCACATATGACCTGAAGAGTTCCTTGTCGTTGAACCATTGCGCGTGCAGGTCCATGCCTTGCGCCAATTGGCCCGTGTATTTGTTGCTCCCTGCCAGTGTGCGAATGGCATGCGCACTGAAGCTCTCGTAGCTCACCGGCTCAATGCGCTTCAGCACAGGATCGAAGTAGAATTTCACGTCGCTCCAGTCCATGCTATGATGGCCACCAACGAGGTCGAGGATGGCATGGTGCCGCGCGATCCGGTCGGCATCGAACACTTGCGATGCAGGTAGCCGGCCGCGCCTGAAGGCCTCGAAAAGCCCAACCGCCTCCTCGAACTGCTGCCGGAAACGCTTGTCTTTCTCCAAATCACTGCTGCCGAATGCATCAAGCGATGCCGCCTGGTAAGCCGCAAAGGGCTCATCGAAGCGCACCTTGTTCATCTCGTTGAGCCGGTGCTCCCAGAACAATGCGGGATCGAAGCGGAAGATCGGTCCGTCTGCGCGACCATTGTTCTGGAGCAGTTCCGGGCCGAAGTGCTCTTCGTAGGCATAGATGCCGAGGTCGTCGTCGTTGAAGCGCACCCGCACGAAACCGTAGCGCAGCGCGGCCACGCCTTCGGCCTGCATGAGCCGGTGATAGAACCAGTCGCAGAGGTAGTTGCGCGTGCCGGGATGCTGCAAGGAGAATCGGCGCATGCCCTTGAAGCCACCATCCTTCTTAGCGATCACCCGCAGGCTCCACTTCTTGCCTTCCACATGGTCGGTGAGCTTGCCCTTGATGCGCACTTTCGCCTCGAAAGCGCCGGCACCTCCATCGATCCGCGCCGGCACATAACTGTTGCCCTCCGGCAGGATGACGCCGCGTGCGCGGGCCTCCTCGACGACGCGTTCAAGCTGTGCGAGGTCCTCTTCATCGATGCTGATGGCGATGGTCTCAGGATCCTGCGCAAAGCCTTTGGGGTAGTTGCGCACCAGTTGCTTCACGAAGGTCGATAAGCCCGGATGCCGCTTGGATTTCAGCATGCGGTCGGCCCCGAAGCCCGCGATCGCCAGCACCAAGGCCCCAATGCCAAGCATCCAAGGCCAACGCCGCTTCACTGTTCGTTTACTGCGCTCTGTGGCTGGTCCTGACATGTCGATGATTGAAGGGCGCCGAAGGTAGGACGAGGCCGAAAAGGCGGTCTAAGCCGTCCCCTTCGTCGTCGCGACTTGCCGCCGATCCGTCGCAACCAGCTTGCTGATCAGAACCATATCAATCACCGCGTGTGAAGCCATGGCCATCAATAAGCCGAATTGCTCTGCAGTCCATCCGATGCCGCACATGGCCACGGTGAGGAAGAGCCCGTAGCGCAAGAGGCTCTTGTCTCGTGGATCGAGGTAGCCATGCAGCGCAACGAATACAATCGCCGTGAGCGGGATTCCGAGCCAATGCTGTAGCGCTCCGCGAAAGAGCAACTCCTCCCCGATGCCCGCGCTGAGCGAGACAGCCACCTGCAGCCAACGCCCCGGCATGAGCTCGCTCACCAATGCGGCGTACCGCGCGCGCACCTCGGCCATGGCGGGTTGGGCGATGATCCACCAAGCAACGGCCGCGATGGCAAGACCAGCAACGATGCCGATTGGAAGTTGCGCGCTCCACTGCATCGGCCCGAGCACGAGTGCCACGGGATCGCGATCCTGAACGAACGCAATCAGCAGCCAACCGCCGCCGCCCATGACCACCAGCGTGAGCAGGGCCATGGCCCACGCCATGCGCGGCGCACGAACCGGCTTGGCAGGTTCAGCTTCAGACATGCGCCAAAGAAAACGCGCCCTGCCGCGAAGGCCAGGGCGCGTTCGTGTCGGAAGCTCTGCTACTGGACCACGACCCGTCGCACGCGTCGGTCGCCATTGCGCTCGATCAAGCTCAGTTGGTACATGCCCGCGGGCAAGTGCTTGGTGTCGAAAGTCGCCTTGTCGGAGGTGAGCGTGATGCGCTCCACCACGCGGCCCGCTGGGTCAGTGATCTCGACCTGCGCGCCGTAGGCGTTGTTTGCGGCAAGGGTCAGCGGGCCATCGGTGGGGTTCGGGTAGGCCGTGAAGACATCCTCATCGGAAATCTCATCCGGAAGCCCAACCGTGAAGCCTTCACCGGTCCATTCAGCGCGGCGGTTGATGGCCCATGCGCCGCCGTTGATCTGCACCGAATCCAATTGCAGCCTCAAGCGGGGGAAACGTGCCATAGGCTCGTAGTAATAAGTCACGTTCTCGATTCGCACCGTGGTGACAATAGCTGCCGCATCGGTAACGTGCCTGCGGACGCGCACGCGCAGGACATCGTGCTGATAGTTCGCTGGGAGCCGAAGCTGGCCATAGGCATCGGCAATGCCGGTGATGGTGGCCACCCGCGAGACGGGAAAGCCACTGATTGAATAGCTCGCCGAATGCTGGTCGGTCCATGCCGTGAGGTAGGTGCAGGGCAGCTTAAGTTGGGTGATGGGGTCGGAATAATTGACCGTGCCTCCAGTGAGCACGGTGCGTGAACCTACTTCCACGAGTCCATCGGCATTCACCGTCCAGAAGGTGGTATCGCTGCCGCCATCGGTGCTGAGCAAGGTGGCACTAGGCACTTGCGAAGCGGTCGGTGTCACCGATGCATTGAACCAGCGGTAATCCTTGATGCCCGTGTTAAGGGTGAGCATATTCCAGTAGTGCCAAGTGGCATTTGCGCCCGCATCGCCGATGCCGATGAAATTATCGGCACCGCGCACGGTGAACTGCTGTCCGTTGAGCGGGACGTCGTCGGCAGCGGTGAGGGTGGGTTGGGCTTGTGCGGCCAAGCCGAGGAAAGCGCCCATGGCGGGCAGTGCATAACGAAGGGTCATTGTT
>DAORNP010000005.1:7064-7447 GCA_035441065.1 Flavobacteriales bacterium
TTATGGCGATTCGCTGCCCGCCCGCCAATGCTTCTCTTTGCACCATGAAATTCAGCGTGAGCGAGATCAGCGGGCTCATCAAGCATCGCCGTACCATCTACCCGAAGGACTACACCGCCCGCGAGGTGCATCGCGAAGTGGTGGAGCGCATCCTCACCAACGCCACATGGGCGCCAACGCACGGGCTCACGCAGCCATGGCGCTTCACCGTTTACACCGGAGCGGCGCGCGAGCGGCTCAGCGCATTCCTGGGCGAGACCTACCGCGCGAATACACCGCCGGAGAAATTCCTTCAGAAGAAGTTCGACAACATCACGCAACGGCCCTTGCAGAGCGCTGTGGTCATTGCCATCGGCATGGAGCGCGACCCCAAAGGCAAGATC
>DAORNP010000005.1:7463-14130 GCA_035441065.1 Flavobacteriales bacterium
ATGAGCAATGGGCCGTGGCCTGCGCGGTGCAGAACATGCACCTCACCTGTGCTGCCTATGGTTTGGGCGGATTCTGGGCAACAGGCGGCCCCATGACCGGACCAGCGATGCGCGATTTCCTCGGACTGCCCGCTGATGGCAGCGCCATGGGGCTTTTCTACATCGGCTACCCGGCCGTCGAATGGCCGCAGAGTCACCGCCGCCCGTTGGAGACCGTGACCACATGGCTTAGCGCATGAGCCTGGAATCCTTCAACATCACCAACTTCAGGGAGCATCCCAACGAAGAGCAGTGGCTGGTATTCCGTTTTCCGACCGCTGGGCAGGCCCTCGAATTCGAGGCGGAGCTTCGCGCTGCCGGATTGCGGCACGAGCGCGATGAGCATGGCGGGCCGCCCTATCTGGTGGCTGCGCGCAAGGCCGATCGCGAGAAAGCCGTTCGACTGAACTACTTGGTGCTGGGCCGGCACCGCGAGCCCTTCATTGCGAACAAGGCCTTGCGCTGGGCATTGATCCTGCTCCTAGGGTTGCTGCTGGGCTTGATCGTAATCGGTGCCATCCTGGGCGGTCGAGCATGATCGCGTTCCCTGCGCCTCTGCCGCCTTGCATGGGAATAGCGACTGCGCTTCGTCCGGCACAAGGCATCTTTGGCGCCATGGTACTGCTGCGCTCAACACTGATCATGCTGGCCTTCTGCCATGTGTGGCATTTGACTGCGCAAGTTGGCGTCACCACGCTGGGCATCCAAGTGAAGCCCGTGATCGCCGTGGACTATTTCGAGCCCGCGGTGACCAAGGAAATGGAGCACCTTCGGTTCCGCGTGGAACTGCAAGGAGGCATTGCCTACGGGATGAGCGTGCGCGTGGGGCTGAGCAAGATGCTGAGCCTGGAAACGGGCCTCGGCCAGATCCAGCGCCGCTACCAGTTCAATACCGTGAACGACACCAATGGCTACAACGGCAGCCGGAGCTTCCGATACGTGGGCTATGAGCTGCCCTTGACCGCTTTGGTCTATCTCCGCCTCGGCGAGCGAACCTGGATGAACACTGCGCTCGGCGCTTCACTTGACTTCTACCCGAGCGATGCGCAAACCATCGTGGGCACCGGTGAGAGTGGCATCTACGTGTTCAGGCAGAATTGGGCGCAGGCCTCCGTCCTGGGCAACATCGGTTTCGAGTACCGGACCGAGCGATCCGGCTACTTCTACCTGGGCGCCACCTACCACCGGCCCTTCACCGATCTGGCGCAGGCCGATGCCACCTGGACCTACTTCGGACCGCCTGCCGTGCAGCGATTCACCACCCGGATGGCACTCTCCGGCACCTACCTCACGATTGACCTGCGCTACTACTTCCACGAGGACCCGGACAAGGCGCGGCTCCGACGCGAGCGGCAGCGACGCAGCAATTAACCGCAAGCGGATAGATTCGCCCGCATCGACCCGCTGCCATGAACAGACTCTTCTCCTTCGCGCTCCTGCTCGTTCCTGTTGCACTCCACGCACAAGCCCCCAACGACCTCTGCGCCAATGCGGTGCTGATCACTTGTGGTGAAACGGTCGGCGGAACCACCGAAGGCGCCACATCCGATGCCGCCCCCACCTGCGGAACCATGGTCACCGCACCCGGAGTATGGTATCGCATCGCGGGCAATGGCCAGCAGATCACCGTGAGCACCTGTCCCGATGAGCTGTACGACACGAAACTGAATGTTTACTCCGGCGCATGCGGGGCACTGGTTTGCGTGGCAGGCAACGACGATGCGAACGGCGATGTGTTCTGTTCCACGGTGAGCTTCGTTTCAGAAACAGGGGTCGATTACCTCATTCTCGTGCAGGGCTATGACGGCGACACGGGACCCTTCACGCTCACCACTGCATGCGCGGGCATCACGGCCGATGCATGCCAAGGCGCCCTGCCCATCGCCTGCGGCAACATCTACGCTGGCACCACAGAGAGTGCCACCTTCGACGCTGCTCCATTCTGCGAGACGGGCATCACTGCGCCTGGAGTGTGGTACGCGATCACCGGCGATGGCCAGCAAGTGAGCATCAGCACTTGCCCCGATGAGCAATACGACACCAAATTGAATGTGTACAGCGGCTCATGCGCAGCACTGGTGTGCCTTGCGGGCAACGACGATGCAGGCGATGATGGCTATTGCTCAACCGTGGTCTTCTTCGCTGAAGCAGGCGTTCAATACTTCGTGTTGGTGCAGGGCTATGGCGGCGAGACAGGGCCTTTCGACCTGACGGTGACTTGCCAGAGTTGCGGAACGCCGCAGAACGTGAATGCG
This sequence comes from Flavobacteriales bacterium, assembly GCA_035441065.1. Lineage (GTDB taxonomy): Bacteria > Bacteroidota > Bacteroidia > Flavobacteriales_F > PHOS-HE28 > PHOS-HE28. The sequence continues at coordinate 9,758 of DAORNP010000005.1, forward strand.
TTCGCCAGCGATGTAGAGGCGGTGATCAACTGGGCCAGCTTTAATGCGAACGCGGGCTTTACCATCGAATACGGGCAGGTCGGATTCACGCAAGGCACGGGCACGGTGGTGAGTGGCACGAGCATCGATGGACCACCTGTCACCATTAGCGGCCTGACACCGGGCACCGATTATGAAGCATACGTGCGCGAGGCCTGTGACAACGGCGAAAGCGCTTGGGCCGGTCCGGCGGTTTTTTCCACGCTCATCGATCCGCCGGCAACAAATGCCAACTGTGCCGGGGCGCTCCCTCTGGCATGCGGTGGTGAAGTGACTGGCAATACCGCAGAAGGCCTGCCCGCAATCGGTCCAACCTGTGCTTCAGCAAACATCACTTCACGCGGCCTCTGGTACACCTTCACGGGCAATGGCGACGACGCAACGCTGAGCACCTGCCTCAACAGCGCATACGACACCAAGCTGAGCGTGTTCACAGGAACTTGCGGCTCGCTCCTCTGCGCAGCGGGCAACGATGATGGCCCAGGATGCACGGGCAACACCAGCGAGGTCACCTTTCAGACCGCACCGGGCACCACCTACCTCGTGTTCGTGCACGGCTACGGCAGCGATGAAGGCGATTTCACATTGCGACTGACCTGCACACCGGCATGCACGGCGGTGAGCAACGATGATTGCGCCGAAGCCAGCCTGATCGAGGTGCAATCACCCGGTGGATGCGAGAGCAGCACCGGCACCACCGCATGCGCCTTCGGCACGGCGGCTCCCAATCCGCCCTGCGCCCCCTACGCGAACATCGTCGATACCTGGTACGCCTTCAACACGGGGTGGGCCATTGACCTGCAACTCATCATCGAGCTGGGATCCGCTGCCTACGTGAACGCCGCGCTCTACACCGCATGCGGATCGCTTGAGTACGTCGAATGCTGGACCGAGGCCGTGGGCGCCATCGACCTGAACGGCCTGCCGCCCAACACTGACATGCTCGTGCGCGTGTGGAACGGAGGCGATTCCGAGGCTGGCAGCTTCAGCATCTGTGTTGAAGGCAATTTCAACGTTGGCATGCATGAGGCAATGCCGCCAACCCAGAGCATCTGGCCGGTGCCGGCGCAGGATGAACTGCGCTATGCTGCGGCGCGATCAGCGAACACCTTCACCGTGCTCGACGCTCAAGGTCGCCTGGTGCTCCAAGGGCCTGTGATGGGCACCAGCGGAAGCATCAGTATCGCGCGGCTCGATCGCGGCGCTTATATGCTGCTGCTCGATGGGAGCGCCTTCGGTCGATTCATCAAGGACTAGGTCCTCGTGGCGCGCAGCATCTCGCGCTTGCCGGGCGGTCCTTGCAGCCGCTCCACGTTGAAGCCGACTGATTGCATGGTGCGGCGCACTTCACCTTTCGCGCAATAGGTCACCAGCAATCCGCCTGGTCGCAATGCGCGGTGCATGCGTGCGAACACATCGGCGGTCCACATCTCCGGTTGGTGCTGCGGCGCGAAGGCGTCGAAATAGATCACATCGTGCGCTTCGCGAACGTCGTATTCCTGAACGCGTGCAGCTGAACGGCAGAAGCGCAAACCGCCGAGCGCTTCCTGCCATTCCGCGGTTGGTGCGGTCATGCGCTCCATGAAAGGCTCGTGCAAGCCAGGCCAGGCCAGGTCCTCGCAATGGCGCAATTGGTTCAGCACTGATGCTGGCAATGGGAATGGCTCCAAGGCGGTGTAATCCGCAGTCAGCTTGCCCTCTAGGCATCGCACCCAGGTGAGCAGCAGATTGAGCCCGGTGCCGAGCCCCACCTCGAGCACATCGGTATGCGCCAAGGCACGGGCCTCGAGCCCGGCCTTCATGAATACATGTGTGCTCTCGGCCACGGCGCCATTCACGCTATGGTAGTGCTCATGGCCCCATGTCAGCGTGAGCGAACCATCGCCGGTTCCGATAGGTGAAACAATGCGTGTCATCTCTTGGAATGGAAAGGAGAACTGGCAAACGCGCATGACGGCGACATCCCAGAGGCCCACCCTACATTCGCGAACATAGCAGCACCAACCGATGCGCCAACCGATTCCCGTCCTAGCCGCTCTGTTCCTCTCCTCTGTTGTGCAATCTCAGCAATGGGTTGAGTACATGCTCGATGACTCGCGCAGTATCCAAGAAGCGAAAACCGCTTTCGACGCGCACTGGCAGGGCCGCCCCTTCGAGCGTGGGCAGGGATGGAAGCAGTTCCAACGCTGGTACTGGTTCATGGAGCAGCGCACAGGCCCCGATGGCGCGCGCTTGGACCCATCGATCTACCTCGAGGCCCAGATGGAGTTGGAGGTCATGCGAGCGCAGCGCGGACCACGCGATGAGGCCGTTTGGGAGCCGCTCGGGCCCACGCACTGGATGAGCATCTCCTACAATCCCGGCAATGGGCGCGTGAACTGCACCGCCACACACCCCGGACAGCCCAACGTGATCTACGCGGGCACACCAGCGAGCGGACTTTGGCGCAGCACGAACAATGGCTCCACGTGGGAATCACTTTATACCAACATGCCGAGTATGGGTGTGAGCGGAATCGCCATCGACACCAGCGGCACCGGTGCGATCTACATCGCTACCGGTGATGGAGACGGTTCAGACACCTACAGCCAAGGCGTGCTGAAGAGCACCGACAATGGAGAAACCTGGGGCACCACTGGCCTCAATTGGTCCATCACCCAAACCCGGACAACGCGTGCGCTGCGCTTGGACCCAACAAATCCGCAGCGATTGTATTGCGCCGCCAGCAATGGGCTTTATCGGACGCTCAACGGCGCCGAAACATGGCAGCAACTCTCAACGGGCAGCTTCCGTGATGTCGAGTTCAAACCGGGAGACCCGAGTCAGGTGTATGCCTGTACGGACCGATTCTTCCGCAGCTCCGCGGGAGGCGAGATCATCACCCCCACCGCCAACGATGGGCTGCCAACACCGGACCTCGTGGGCCGCATGGCCATTGCCGTATGCCCGGCTGCTCCCGATGTGGTCTATGCGCTGTGCAGCAACGAGGAGGACAACAGCTACCTCGGCCTTTGGCGCAGCACCGATGGCGGCATCACCTTCAGTTTGCGCTCCGACTCGCCCAACATCTTCAGCTATTCGCAGAACGGCAGCGGCAGCGGTGGCCAGGCGTGGTACGATATGGCCTTGGCTGTTGACCCAGAGAACCCCGACATCGTGTATGTGGGCGGCATCAATGTCTGGCGCAGCTTGAACGGCGGTGCCACATGGCAGATCAAATCGCATTGGGTGTATCCAGCCGAGGTGGGCTACACGCATGCCGACATCCACTCGCTCGATGTGCATGATGGCAAGCTCTACTGCGGATCGGATGGAGGCATCTACGTTTCCGAAGATGATGCGAACTCGTGGGTTGACCTCAGCGCAGGGCTGGACATCACCCAGTTCTACCGCCTTGGAAGCAGCGAGCTCCTGCCGGAACTGATCATGGCCGGCGCCCAGGACAACGGAAGCAACCGCTACGTGAATGGCCAGTGGACCCACGTATTCGGCGCGGATGGGATGGAAGCGGCCGTCGATCCATTCAATCCGAACACCGTGTTCTGCTCCTCCCAGAATGGCGGGCTGCGCCGATCGGAGAACAATGGGGTCGACTGGACCTCATTGACCGATGACATGTTCGAGGAAGGTGCCTGGGTGACCCCGTTCGCGCTGGACCCGCAGATGCCGGGCCGCATGCTCTCGGGATTCAACAACCTGCTCTACTCGGAGGATCAAGGCGATAACTGGGTGGACATGACCGGTTGGGAAACGAATCAGTTCGTGCGATGCCTGGCCATCGCACCGAGCAACAGTGACATCTGGTACGTGGCCCGGAACGACAAGGTCGCCCGGCTCGCAGATGAAGGCCTTACGCAAGTGAACATCCGGCCAGGCCTCCCGCAGAATCAGAACCCTACTTCAATCGCTGTTCATCATTCGGACCCCTTCCACCTGTGGATCAGCTATTCCGGACAGCATGCCTCGAACAAGGTTTTTGAGAGCCTCGATGGCGGCTCCACATGGATCAATCGCAGCGCTGGGTTGCCGAACGTGCCTGCCAACAGCGTGGTGGTGCAACCCGGCTCACCCAATGGCATCTACCTCGCTACTGATCTGGGCGTGTTCTATCGAGATGATTACACGAATGGCTGGGAGCCTTACGGCATGGGCATGCCGAATGTGGTGGTGAGCGAACTCGAGATCAATATGGCCAGCGGGAAATTGCGCGCTGCCACCTACGGCCGCGGCATCTGGGAAGCCGACCTCTATTTCTCTCCCTTCGCTTCGGTTGCGGAAGCTGAGCGCAGCGTGCCACCGCGTATCGTGCCTGTGGATCTCGATGGCCGTTTCCG
>DAORNP010000005.1:14140-17126 GCA_035441065.1 Flavobacteriales bacterium
TATGCTCATGCCCGAGCACGGTTCCTTGCGCCAACTCCGCGTGCTCGATGCCTCCGGTCGCTTGGTGCAATCGAAGAGCCGCGTTGACGGATTCTTGGATCTGAGCGCGCAAGCATCATCAGCCTACATCATACAGATCGTTGCCGAGAACGGCACATGGAACCAGCGCTTGATGCGCTGACCGGTCAATCAGAGCACGGTGATCTCCGTCCGGCGGTTGAGTGCTTTGTTCGCTTCTGAATCATTCGTCGCGATTGGCTTCTTTGAGCCATGGCCAACGGCTTCGATACGATCCGCTGGCACTCCCATTTTCACCAAATGCTCGCGCACCGCATTCGCACGCGCCTCGGAAAGGCGCTGATTATGATCGGCTGGACCATCGGAGTCCGTGTGCCCGCCCACTTCGATCCGCAGGGATGGGTTGCCCTTGAGCAGATCGCTGATCTGTGCGAGTTCAGCATTGGAGCCCGACTCCAGATCCGCACTGTTCACCGCGAAGAAGAGGTTACGCATGGTGCTGCGGCTGCCCGCTGCGAGCGGCTCCATCTTCACGTCCCAATCGAATCGGGCCACGCCCCGCTCCGGCACGCTGATGCGCTCACTATGGAGCAAGTGCCCCTGAGCCTTCACATGCATGGCATAAGCCCGACCACCAGGGATGGCCACCATGTACTCACCGGTCTGCGCATCGCTCTTGAAGCGCGCGATCAGCGTGGCATCAGCCAAGTCGAACAGCTCGATGTCGGCCTCCATGCCGTTGATATAGTGAAGCGAATGGACCTTCCCTTTCACGAGTACCGCAGCTGCGGTTGATGACGGTGCAAGCTCCCACGCTGGAGTTCCCGCAGCGCTGGCCACGGCCTCGCCCACCGGGGCATCCGGCAGGAACTCGATGGCGTAGAGGTCATCCTCTCCCAGACCATCTGCACGGAATGAGCTGAGAAAGCCATGCCGTCCATCGGCACTGAGCACGAAGAAGAGGTCATCGTCGGGCGAGTTCACGGGCCAGCCGAGGTTCTCGGGCTTGGTCCATCGGCCATTCTCTAAGCGCGACCGGAACACATCGTACCCGCCCATGCTGTTGTGGCCCTTGCTGCTGAAATAGATGGTCTTGCCATCAGGATGGATGAATACCCCCTCCTCATCGTGGATGGTGTTCACTGTAGGGCCGAGGTTCTCTGCCGGGCCCCAATCGCCAGCAGCAGCATCCCAACGGCTGCGGTAGATGTCCTGGCCGCCCACGTTATCGTCGGGCCGCTCACTCACGAAGTAAAGCCACTGCCGATCGAAGCTGTACCAGGCGCTGCTCTCATGGTGCGTCGTGTTCACGCTGGCCCCGAGCGGCTTCGGCAAACTCCATTGGCTCCCGCTGCGCTTGCATTCAAGCAGGTCGCCGGTTCCGTCCTGATCGCGATAGATGAGCATGGTGCGGCCATCATTGAAGAGGCCCACACTGGCATCGTTGCCGGGCGTGTTCACCGGTTCGGGCAGTCGATCCGCAGGGCTCCAACCCTGATCAGCGCGACGGCTCTCGTACACGTCCTCGAAATAGTCACCGTTCGCTCGGTTCACTTTAGCATTGGTGCCAACCGGCCTGCGCGAGGTGAAGTATAGCCTTGCTCCATCGGCGGTGATGGCGGCGCCGTAATCGGCTTGCGGGCTGTTGATCGTTTCGCCCAGGTTCGTGATCCGCACGTTGGCTGGGCGACCGCTCAGGGCCTTGCCGTTACGGCACTGGGTGATGTGGTCATCGGCCGTGTTGTAGAGCGGGTCGGCATCCAGAAAGGGATTCTGAGCCTTGTGCCTCTGGAATGCGGCTATGGCGTCATCCCAACGGGCATTCAGCTGCAGCGCATAGCCCAGCAGGAATTGCACGCGCGGGAACGATGGATCGATGGATGCAGCCTTCTCCAGATGCGGAAGTGCCTTGTGGCGATGAGGGCCATTCAGCTGGCATAGCCCCATGCGCGCGTGGGCCTCAGCGTTCTCTGGAGCATGTGCGATGGCTTCCTCGTAGAGCGTCTCAGCATGCACGAATTGCGCGCTGCCAGCACGCTCGGCCTTTTCGGCGCGCTTGAGCAGATCCTGTAAACGCTTGTTGCTCGTTGCATCCTGGGCCATCAGCAGGCCGCCAGCAGCGAACAGGATGGCGAGAATCAGTGTGGCGATGCGCTTGGCCATTGGAAGGGTTATTGAAAAGCGCTGTTCATACGCTGATCCAACCTTAAGGTTCATGGGAGCAGCAGCAGGCTATGTTTGCGCGCGATCAACCCAAACCGCTCATGGCCAAGAAGAAAGAGAAGAAGGGCAAGGAGCCCAAGAGCATCCTCACATCGGCGTCGCTCACCTTCCTGGAGCGCTACCTCAACAATCCATCGCCCACCGGCTTCGAGAGCGAAGGGCAGAAGCTCTGGCTCGAATACATCAAGCCGTATGTCGATACGCACATGGTTGATCCATACGGATCCGTTGTGGGCATCATCAATCCAGAGGCAAAGTGGAAAGTGGTGATCGAAGCGCACGCCGATGAGATCAGCTGGTTCGTCAACTACATCACCAAGGAGGGCTTCATCTATGTGAAACGCAATGGCGGAAGCGACCATATGATCGCACCGAGCAAGCGCGTGAACATCCACACGGACAAAGGAATCGTGAAGGCGGTGTTCGGCTGGCCTGCCATACACGTGCGCACCGCGAAGAACGATCCGGTGCCCACCACGGAGAACATCTTCCTCGATTGCGGCTGCGACAGCAAGGATGAGGTGGAGAAGCTCGGCGTGCATGTGGGCTGCGTGGTCACCTTCGAGGACGAGTTCATGTTGCTCAATGGACGCCATTTCACCGGTCGCGCGCTCGATAACCGCATGGGCGGCTTCATGATCGCCGAAGTCGCGCGCCTGCTGAAGGAGGAGAAGGCGCGCCTGCCCTTCGGCCTTTATGTGACCAACAGCGTACAGGAGGAAGTCGGATTGCGCGGCGCGGAGAT